>CAZING010000194.1:0-266 GCA_964540505.1 uncultured Cellvibrionaceae bacterium
CACGAAATTATCGCGGAACTGAAGTCCAGACTTCACCTTGGGGAAATACAGCTCGATGAACTGCAAGAGCTGCTGCCTGCGCAGCTGAGCACTCAGGCCAAGTTTTTAAACGAGGCGGAAGTCTGCATCCAGATGCTCGAAAGCGAGCTGGAAGACGTCACCCGACAAAACTCGCGACTGAGAGCGGCGCTCGTGCGCTTGCAAGAGCATGCGACGGATAGACGCCAAACCGTCACGGACGAACAAGACAAACAAATATCGGCTTT
>CAZING010000194.1:276-5253 GCA_964540505.1 uncultured Cellvibrionaceae bacterium
TGACCCGAGAGCACGACAATCTTCGCCGCCAGACGCAATCGACTTCGGGCGGCACTGAAGCCGAGTCGCAAACGCGCCGCCAACTCCAGACGCTTCAAGCCAAATACAATGAGTTGGAAGAAAAATTTTTAAATCTTAAATTAAAAGAATAGAATGGCTTGCGAGTATCGGATTCAAACATTTGTCTGAACAAAAAATGCCGACTTTAGTTAGAAAGCTGTAGACCACCGGGTGCACGCGACCGGCTTACAGCTTAAGGCGAAAGCCGCCCCCGAGGCGCTTAATTGCGCGGCTTGCCCAATAAAAACTATGCAGGCCGCCAACAGTCTCGCAAACGTGCGAATCGAATGATACCGGCATCGCGGGGTCCGGTCATCGAGGGGATTTCTTGGCGTCATGCGACAAAAGTCATTGCAATCTCGGTGACGACCGAACAAGCGGTCACGCGACAAAGGTGCCGCTTAAGCAAGACGCGATGCTTATGCGAAGCGTTAACGGCGAGCGCACACCGCGCGACAGTCACCTTGCTTTCGCTGCTAAATACCATGGAAGATCGGGCCAAACAGATGCACAATTCCCTAAAACTCACAAACAACAGATCTTGGCGATAATTTCCGGTCACCTGCGAAGCGGCGCGCTTCCATGGTTGCCCTCGCCGGCGGAACTGTTCGTTGTAAACAAGGTAATCACAACTATTATAAGGGTGCGCACATGAGCGACGCCTCGGCCAACAATAAAGTCGACGACCCGCAGGATTTTTCCTTGCGGCAGTACGACATCCGAGCATTAATTTGCCTGGCAGCAACGGGCACCGCGTTGGGCCAAGTGGATTGGCAGACAATGCAATACCCCGCCTTGACGATAGCCGGGGTCACTCTTCTTTACACCATTGCCAGCTATTGGTTTATCAAAAGTCGGGCCATAAACCCCAATAAAGCGTTCGATCGGTTCACCACTGCAGATGCCGCCGTTATAGGCGCCATTTTAACTTTCGCCGATTTCGATTTGCTGCCGACCATTTTGTTGTTGACGATGATCCAATTCAACAGTTTGATCAACGGCGGTCTGCGCAAATGGGCGCTTGATAACACCGCGCTGGTGGCGGGCATTGCGCTAAGCGCATTTTTGCAAACGCCCAAATGGCATTATACCGGCCAGTTGGAGATCAGTAGCATTAGCCTTGTTGGCATCATCGCCTATTTTTGCAGTTATGCGCTCTACGCCTACAAGAAGACGCGCAAGATGGAGAACCACATCAAGCGGCTCGCCAACGAACACACCATGTATAAATTGCGGACCTATAAACTGTCGCGCTATCTCCCGCCCACGGTATGGAAGGCGATTAATGAGGGTCGCGAGAAGGCACTTACCACCGAGCGTAAACGCGTCACTGTGTTCTTTTCAGATATTCAGGGCTTTTCCGCACTGTCTGAAGAGCTTGAGGCCGAAGCCTTAACCGAACTGCTGAACTCTTATTTGACGGAAATGGCCCGAATCGCCACTAAGAACAAAGGCACCATCGATAAATTCATCGGCGACGCAGTGATGGTGATATTTGGCGACTCCAAAAGCGAAGGGGTGAAGACCGATTGCCTGCGAGCCGTCACCATGGCGATAGAAATGCGTCGAAAAATGCAGGAACTGCAACAACGCTGGTACGAACAGGGGATTAAAAAGCCGCTTTTGATCCGCATGGGCTTGAACTCCGGCTTCTGCACGGTCGGCTCGTTTGGTACCAGTCACTATATGGACTACACCGTACTTGGCACCCACGTTAACCTCGCCTCGCGTCTGGAGGCTGCCGCGGACGCGGGCGAGATACTGATTTCTCACGACACCTGGACACTGGTCAAAGACGTCATCATGTGTCGCGACAAAGGGGAAATCAATGTTAAAGGGTTCGCGCAGCCGGTACGCGTCTATCAGGTGGTGGATTTTCGAAAAGACCTGGGTAAGAACCAGAGCTGGTTCGAGGAAAACATTGAGGGGTTTTCGATGCATCTCGACCTGGAGCGTGTGCGCAACTACGACCGAGACAAAGTAATCGAAATGCTACAGAAAGCCGGCGAGCGCTTGCGGGAAACCGATCACCGCCCTTAATTTGCCGGGCCCTTCAGTCAGAAGACTGAGGACAGCGTGATCATACCGATACAGGGCCGTCCTTGTCGTTCCAACGCTCTGCGTGGGAACGCATATCAGCCCATATCGAAATCGATAAAGCTCGCTATTGGCGAGCGCCCCAAAGCTGCGGCGGGGTCATCGGCTCGCTTGCCCGAAAGGGGTTGATATCCAACCCGCCTCGCCGAGTGTAGCGCGCGTACACCCACAGTCGCTCTGGCGCGAGCGCCGCGAACAGCTCCGCGAACATGCGCTCGACGCAATGCTCGTGAAACCCAGGGTGTTCACGAAACGAGACCACATAACGCAGCAACTGTTGGGGTTCAATGACCACGCCATCGATCCCGAACCAGACGCTGGCCCAGTCGGGCTGACCGGTCACAGGACAATTGCTTTTTAGCAAATGCGAGACCCAAACCGACTGCGCGCGCTTGTGTTGGCGGCGGGTAAATGTCGGGGCTATAGGCGCGTAAACAGGGTCGCGCAAGTCGTGGCCGTCCAGCTCGATGCCAAGCGTTTCACCGCCGCGCCGCAGTCTTGCGAACTCGGCCAGACTATAAAGTCGGACTTCTACCGCCGCGCCGACGGCCTTGCTCAGATCACTCTCCAGCAGTCGCTTAAAAGCGGCGCGATCGGCGATTTGGGTCTGGTTAAACGAGTTTAAGTAATATTTTAAGGATTTGGACTCCACCAGAAATTCGCTTAGCGCGGGTACCAGAAACTCCCCTACTGCCACCACTGGCTTGCCTTGCGGGTCCAACCAAGAGAGCTCGTAGGCGGTCCACAGGTCCACCCCGTAACACGGTTGGTTGGCTCGGTACTTCTTCTCTCGGGGTAGGGGTTGCAACAGCGCCGGGTTATAAACGCTCTCGTACGTCTGCTGCACACCGAGTTTAATATCGCTCATATCACTCTCGCTTTAACCCCGAATTCTGCTGCCTTTCGCCAACAGCCACCAAGCCAGAATAAAAAGGGCGACGGCCAGAATGCCAATGCCTGACACGGCTAGGGTGATGTTGACATCCGAAACGCCGAGAAAGCCGTATCGAAACGCGTTGATGACATAGAGAATTGGGTTTACCTGGGAAAGCCCTTGCCAAAACTCCGGCAGCAGATTTATTGAATAAAACACCCCCCCAAGGTAGGTCAAAGGTGTTAACAAGAATGTTGGCACAATCGAGATGTCGTCAAAGGAATTGGCGAAAAACGCGTTGATAAAACCGGCCAGCGAGAACAACGCGGACGTCAGGGCCACCACCAACACGGTCATACCGACGTGATGAAGGCTCAAGCGCGTATAAAGCAATGAGACGAGCGTTACGATAAACCCAACACTCAACCCTCGAAGCACGCCGCCGGTCACGTAACCGAGCAAAATAACCACGTTTGGCGTCGGACTCACCTGAAGTTCTTCGATGCTTTTATTGAACTTGGCGCTGAAAAACGAAGACACGACGTTGGAATAAGAGCTGTTGATGATGGACATCATAATCAAACCCGGCGCCACAAACGACATGTAATCGAAGCCGTTCATATGCCCGATTCGAGAGCCGATTAACTGGCCAAAAATCACGAAATACAGCCACATGGTGATCACCGGCGGAATCAAGGTTTGAACCCAAATTCGCGTAAACCGGCGCACCTCCTTGCGCACGATAGTGCAATACGCCACCCAATTGCCGGCCAGGTTCATGCATCGCCCTCCTGGTTATCGTGGCGCTGAACCAAGCTTACGAACAGCTCTTCGAGTCGGTTCGCCTTGTTGCGCATGCTAAGCACCTCTAGGTTTTGCGAGGTCAATTGCGCGAACAACGGATTAAGAGGTTGGCCTTTTTCGATCTCGACTTCGAGCGTGTGCTCATCGATCCGTTCAATCTTGTAGGGTGAAAGCTCGGGTACCGCCGCCACAGGCGAGGCCATATCCAGCACAAATTGCTCTCGGTTGAGCTGCTTTAGCAGGCGCTTAACGCTGGTATTTTCAATGATTTCGCCGTTATTGATAATCGCCAGGTTCCGGCAAAGGCTTTCCGCCTCCTCCAGATAGTGGGTGGTCAGAATAATTGTGGTGCCGGCCTCGTTAATTTCCTTTAAAAATGCCCAGGTCGAGCGACGCAGCTCGATGTCAACGCCAGCGGTCGGCTCGTCCAAAATCAATAGGCGTGGCTCGTGAATCAATGCTCGGGCGATCATTAAGCGTCGTTTCATGCCCCCCGAGAGCCCTCGTGAGGGGGTATCGCGCTTGTCCCAAAGCCCCAGTTGTTTCAGGTATTTCTCTGCGCGGCTCGCCGCGGTTTTGCGGGTCAAGCCATAGAAGCCGGCTTGGTTGACGACTATGTCTTGAACCTTCTCAAACACGTTGAAATTGAACTCTTGAGGCACCACACCTATGCAGGCCTTGGCTTTGGCAAAATCGGTGTCTATGTCGTGGCCAAACACCGCCACACTGCCGTGGGACTTGCGAACCAGAGAACAGATGATGCCGATGGTGGTGCTCTTGCCTGCGCCGTTGGGGCCTAGCAGCGCAAAGAAGTCACCGGGCGCGACGGTTAAATCGATGCCTTTCAACGCGTGCATCGATTTACCGTAGACTTTCGTTAAGCCTCGTATGCTCAGTGCCGCTTGGACGGTATCATTCATAGCCACCTCGCCCTTATGCCAATATCGTACGGCACGCATTAAACACAAAAAAAAAGCGCAGAATCAACTGCGCTTTTCAGAAAATCTCGAATCAAGATTCCGCGGGACGGGCCGTTTATTTCGAGCAGCACCTATTGGTACCGATGCCGAATAATGACCTCACAAAATGGAGCGGGAAACGAGACTCGAACTCGCGACCCCAACCTTGGCAAGGTTGTGCTC
>CAZING010000195.1:0-5182 GCA_964540505.1 uncultured Cellvibrionaceae bacterium
CTAAGCGTGTGGCGTTGCTTAAATCGGCGGTGCTGACGGCGTTACCGGCTTGCAAATAAGAGGTGGTGCGCGACGCCGCATGCCCCGTCAATTGCGTCGGCACGCTGCCAAAGTGAATGCTAACCGAGAGGGTTTCGAGTGCGGCCAGTGCAAAGCTCACGGCGTCCGAATAAATGGACTCGCCGGCTGGAATGGTCACCGATGGGCTACCGTTAAAGGTCAGGGCGATATCTGTGTTTGCCTGAATCGCGCCGCCCGACGCCTGCTTGGCCAGATGCACCGAGTTCAAGGTGATAGGCGCATTACTGTAAATGTTACTGAACCGCATTCTCACTTCGCGGCCGCCGACCGACACTTTGAAATTTTGTCGCAAAGTGTTGTTGGCGAGCCCCGGGGCCGGAGGTTGGTTGTTGGCGTCGACCACATAAGGCGCGGTTCCCCAACTGCCAAGCCACATGGGACTGCCATCGTAATGCGGCGTTTCGAGCTCGGGCGCCTCGCTGCTCTCGCGTACGACTATGCCGCTTAAGGCGGCGTTATCCAAAGTGGCGGAGCTTGTGATAGTGAGCAAACCGTCGTCCACAGTGACTAAGGCAGGGGGCGTTGTGTAGGCGACATCATGTCCAAAGTTGCGGTATGGGTCGAAATCCTCCAGAACAGGCGTGCCTTCTACAACCAGGCTCATCGAGCGGTGTCCCGCACTGTCCCAGTAGAGCTCGGCCAGATGCAGCGACACTTGGTAATTGCCTGAATCAACGGGAATGTTGTAGGTGAAATCGCCGTAGCGCTCGGAATTGAAAAGCAGGCTATCTTCGGCGCCGGTGATGGTGTCGGGGCTGCTGTTCTCGGCACCGCCGAGACTGAACTGGTCGGCCGCGTAAGTCACACCTTTATAGGTCGTTGCGACGCTGCCACCGACATTAATAGCCGCGACCACAGGGCCCACAGCCGCGCCTGCAGAAGAAGACGCGCTGCTTGAACTGGAGCTGGAGCTTGAACTGGAACTTGAACTCGAGCTGGAACCGGAACCTGAATTGGAGCTGCTTCCCGACGAATTTCCGCCGCAGCCGCCGATCAGAGCGACCAGCAAAAGCCCGCTGCAAATGTGTGTGCGAATGTATGGAAAAGAAACGCTAGACACCATGGAGATTTCCTGCGAGCTGTGGGGTTCAATCGAACGCTTAACCAAGCGCGGAGTATAAAAAGAAATCGCTCAATAATCTTGTTTCTGACTCACAGATCGCAGACGTTTGAGGGCGAGGGTGTCTGGTCTCGCCTGACGCCACGAATCGAAAGCCGGCAGAGCCCTGGCGGCACCGGGGCCGCCCCTACAGGAGTTCGCCGAACCCAATTATTGTCGCCCCCCGTCCGCCCCTCTGCGGCTGCCTCTGTTGGTGCCGAGCGTGAGCGGCGCTAACCCGGCCTGTTGCCGAGATGGTTAATTCGGTCGCGATCACCTGTCAGAAAATATGTTGTTTAACCACCGACCAATATCACCGAGTTGCTCAGGGATCACATTGTGCTCCATAGCGTATTCGCGCCATTCGACTTTGTAGCCGAGCGCCGCCAACGCGTCAGCGCTCTGCTTGCCCGCTGATATGGGTACCACCGGGTCGCGACTGCCGTGCATGGCGAGTATCGGTGCTTCAAGGTTGACCCGGGTGTGCTCCCTGGCCGCGTCGCTCACGAACGGAAGATAGGTCGACAGGGCTAAAATGCCCGCCAATTTCCGCCCGGAACGTATACCTGTGTAATAGGCAACGGCGCCGCCTTGAGAAAACCCCGCTAGCGCTATGTTGTGACTCGCAATGCCCGCTGCGATCTGGGCTTCAACCAAATTCTCGACTATAGCGCGGGAGCTTTGCATGCCGGGAAGATCTTCTTTGTCGGTGAGATCCATTCCCTTAATGTCATACCAACCGGGCATGACATAGCCATTATTGATGGTTATGGCGCGGCTGGGTGCCTGCGGAAAAACAAACCTTATTGCCGCCGTCTGAGATAACCCCAAATGAGGAATAACCGGCACAAAATCGTCCGCGGTGGCGCCAAGCCCGTGCAACCAAATTACCGCCTTGGTAGGCTCAGTCGAACCGTATACGCGCTCGATCGTTTTCGTCATATTTGTCATAGTTGTAGCTATACACAGTGGGTTCGCACGGCACTTTACCAGAATTGCCAGGCGGGGCGCCCAATTGTTGCCGCCCTGCGGGCCCCCGCGCGGGTTAAACCCGGTGCCCGTTACTGTCTTGGGGGCGCGCAAATAAAAAAGGCAGACTCGTTAGAGTCTGCCTTTTAAGCCAATTACATAAGCTAATTTACATGTTAACCAATTTGAAGCAGATCAAGCTTTAGCTACGCTCCGTTATCGGTCTGAACTTACAACCGATATGATTGGGTAATCTCATTAATTGAATACCGGAAAGCGGACCGCCCCCGGGAAACAATTATACAGCAACGATGTTTTCGGCTTGCGGGCCTTTCGCACCTTGGGTCACAGTAAACTCTACTTGTTGACCTTCTGTGAGCGTCTTAAAACCAGAACCTGAAATCGCACTGAAGTGAGCGAAAACGTCTGGACCAGACTGCTGCTCGATAAAACCAAAACCTTTTGATTCGTTGAACCACTTAACGGTTCCTTTAACTGTATTAGACATAACCATCCTAAAAAATAAACTTAAGCCACTAAGGCCGGAAAATGCTTGAAATTGGAAAACTGAAAATTAAAACCGCAGGTCGAGGTGTACAGAGCAATCACCAGGAGGTGGGATGTAAAAATTTTAGATTTTTCGTTTCTAGCACGAAGACTGTAACCCCTGTTTTTCGAAATGTCCAGATTTATTTTGGCTATATCGATCGGTGGGGCTTTTGGGCGGGCTGTGTCCACCCAAAGCTGAGGCCGGTCCGAAAGTGGGCAGCGGCAGAGCGCTCTAATACAGCCAAAGAATTGCGCGCCATCCAGGCGAATGACGCGCGCCCGCCACCGAGCTGTGAGAAGGGCGGTTAGAGCTTGGTTATCTGCCGCAACCAAACCACCCTCGCTCTGCTTTGGCGGACGAAGCGCTGCGTCCCGCAGGCATTATTGGTGGGTGGTTAGGGCTTCTTCAATGCTGAAGTAGGCGGCTTTTTTGTTAAAGTTCGCGTCCCAGATTAGCGGCCAGTCGGACACCGTGACACCATTGCCCGAATGCTCGGAGTACCAGCTGTCTGGGTCTATCACACCCCAGACGGTGACGCCGCCCCGCCGTGCCGGTGGTACCACCTCGAGATAAGCGCGAATGATCTCGTAATAGCGTTGGCCTTGTTGCTGTTCAAGCGCGGGCGTCAGTTCGCTGGCATCGTTTGCGGTGTTGTTGTCGTAAACGTTATTGATGCGGACATCAAGCTCGGTGATTTTCACCATTAAATTGGGGAATTCATCGACGACTTGTTGCATCGACGAGCGAATATCGCTGATTGGCGGCCATTCCATCATCACATGCATCTGAAAGCCAACGCCGTCAATGGGGACTTGGTTGTCGGTCAGGTCGCGCAGCAACGCAATGAGCCGCTCCGTTTTGATGCCGTTGTTTTCCGTGTTGTAATCGTTGTAATAAAGGAGCGCGTTGGGGTCGGCTTGTCTGGCTAGGCGAAAAGCCTCGTGTATATATTCTGGACCGTCGTAAACTTGATAGAAAACAGAGTCGGCTTGGCGATACATGGTGTTGCCTTCTTCCAGCGCTTCGTTGACGACATCCCAGCTCTCGATTTTGCCCGCGAAATGTTCGGCGACTTTGGTTACGTGAGTGGCAAAATCTTGTTTGAAGTTGCCATTTGAGGCATCCGCCCACTCGGGCAGTTGGTAGGTGGGGTGCCAAACGAGCGCGTGTCCGTGAACCGAAAGGTTATTTTGCATAGCAAAATCGATGATTCGGTCCGGACCGGAAAAGTCGAGGCTGCCGTTGCTGTAGTGGTAGCTCATTTTCATTTCGTTTTCTGCGGTGACCTGGGAGAAATCGCCGGTGACTATTTGCTGGCGCTCGCTGCTGGACAGCAAATTGGCGTGGTTGGAGAAGGCCGCGGCCACTCCGATCGGCATGTCGATTAAGCCTGCTAGCCCATTGGCGGTCTCGCCACTAGAACTGCTTGAGGAGCTTGAGGAGCTCGAACTGCTCGATGAACTTGAGCTGCTGCTCGATGACGCGCTGGTGCTGCTCGAAGAGGACGACTTAGAGCCGTTGCCTCCGCACGCGGTGAGACCGGCAATTATTAAAACGGTCAATGCCGTTTGGGAAATCATTTTGGATTTAATCATTAACCATTCTCCGAATAAAAATTCAACGTCATTATAAATAACAACCGATTCATCGACCGCCAGAGTTGTTGCCATCACAGCTGCGTTGGTCGATACCGCTTAAAAATCATTCTTCATCGGTTTAACCGCGTGCAAGCTATGAAGCCACTTCATGAAAATTCGCTCAATTAGTTTTCTCTTTTTATAAGCGTTATCGGCAGTTTCGGCCTTCGGGTGTTCGACTCGGTTCGCCGTTTGCAGCTTATATTGATTCCTTTAAAGCGCAAGCGCGGAGCAAATCTCGATACGCTTTGATTAAGCATATCGAGGATGCCTGTTGGCCAAGATTCGTTGGTTGGGTGAAAGCTTAAATAGACTCTCGAGGATCAGCTTTTGCTGCCAGCGACATTGCGCCGCGACGAAGTGTTCTTTAAAAAATTGCAGTTTACGGAAGGCCTGTCTGGGCGGGAAGCCGCAAGCGTAAGTTAAAGGGGAGGTTGTCAGCGATCTAGCCGGATGGAGGCGCGCGATCTAGCGTTCGGACGCCTCGCGTGTGAAATCCGCGCTTTTGGGCAATACTTAAGGTCTCCAGCAGACTCGATAGGACAAACGGCTATGATCTTAACCAATGTGGAAGTTGTGCCCGGCAAAACCGTCGCCGAGCATTTTGGGTTGGTCTCGGGCAGCACTGTACAGGCCAAACATATTGGCCGGGATTTGATGGCAGGGCTTAAAAATATGGTCGGTGGCGAGTTGCGCGGTTACACCGAATTATTGCAAGACGCTCGAGACCGGGCCACTTCTCGTATGATTCGCCAAGCGCAAGAGCTTGGTGCCAACGCCATTATTAACGTTCGCTACAGCACCTCTTCGGTAGCTCAAGGGGCGGCCGAAATTTATGTATACGGC
>CAZING010000196.1:0-5159 GCA_964540505.1 uncultured Cellvibrionaceae bacterium
GGGAAAATAGTGGGACAGTCACGTTAACCGTCCCTAAAAGCGATCGTGGGAGTCACTTTAACAGAAAGTGGGTCAGTCACTTAGCCGCAGGCTCAAACCCGCCGATAACCCGGGCAGAGCCCCAGGGCGCGACTTCACATCCGAAGAAATGTGGGAGTTACGCAAAAAATAATGGGACAGTCACGTTAAGGAAACGATAACAGGACAGTCACATTAACCTGTCACGTTAACCTTGACTGCCACAACGCCGGAAGTCCGCTACGCCTCGTCCAGCCTGCCGGTTTTGGCCCCGCGCTCGGCCGCCAGGCCCTTCAGCTTCTCGTGTAACGCCAAGACCTGTCGTTCGGTGTCGGCAAAGCTGCCGCTGTTGTCGACAATAAAATCCGCGCGGCGCAGCCGTTCGGTTCGGGTGACTTGAGTTTTTATAATGGCGGCAATATCCTTGGCGGTGACATTGTCGCGGGTTGCGGCGCGCTCGAGTTGCAGGGCTTCGGGTACATCCACCACCAGCGTAAAGTCGACCATGCGGTGCTGATCCGTTTCCAAAAGCAGGGGCGATTCCAAAATGGCGTAGGGCGGTTTGGCGTTGTGCAGTTGCTGTACAATTTCCGCTCGTATGGGGGGGTGCAGCAGGTTCTCAAGCCAGGTTTTATCGGCGTCGTTGGCGAAAATACGGCTGCGCAGCTTTTTGCGGTCGAGGCCGCCGTCGGGCTGTTTCAGGTGCTCGCCAAAATGCGCGAAAATTTCTGCCAAAAACGGGCTGTCGTCGCGGGTGAATTGCCGCGCGATGGTATCGGCGTTGATCACTTGAATGCCAAGCGCGCTAAAGCACGCGGCAACAAAGCTTTTGCCTGAGCCAATGCCGCCTGTCAGCCCCAGTTTTAGCATGGTGATACGCCTTGCATACGGCAACCGCTAGATACGAAACAGTTGCAGGTAATTTGCCAGCACAAGGTCGCCCCAAAAAAACGCGATTAACCCGGCTATGGCAAGGTAGGGCCCAAAGGGCATGGGTTTGGCGTGGTCACGCCCGGATACCAAAATTGCGCCAAGCCCGATCACCGCACCCACCAGCGACGACAGTATCACAATCAGTGGCAAATAAGCCCAGCCCATCCAGGCGCCAAGCGCGGCCAGCAGTTTAAAATCCCCATAGCCCATGCCTTCCTTCCCGGTTACCAGCTTAAACAGCCAATACACCGACCAAAGGCTGAGGTAACCCGCCGCCGCGCCAATCACGGCGTTCTCCAAAGGCGCGTAAACCGCATTTATATTGATAAGCAGGCCCAGCCACATCAACGGCAAGGTGATGCTGTCGGGCAGCAGTTGATGGTCGATATCGATCATCGTCAGCGAAACCAAACACCACACCAGCACCATGCCAAAGAAGCCGGCCCAAGTCGGGCCGTAGACGACCACAGGGGCGAGGCTAAGCAAGCCGCAGGCAAACTCCACCGCCGGGTAGCGAAGCGCAATGGCGCCGCGACAGTTGGCGCACTTGCCTTTAAGCAACAAATAGCTGATGACGGGAATGTTGTGCCAGGGCTTAATTGCCGCCTGGCAGTGCGGGCAACTTGAGCCCGGCTGCACCAAGTTGAAGGTCGCGGCCTTCGGCGCCGAAAGCTTAAGCGCTGGCTGCTCTTCGCTTACCAGCGCGAAGCACTCCTCGCGCCAGTTGTGCATCATCATTTTGGGCAGGCGGTAAATCACCACATTCAAAAAGCTGCCCACAATCAGCCCCAATATAAAAACGCCAGCATAAAAAACCGCTGGCGCTTGGGCGTAAATCTCGGCAAGGGGTAGCACTATACAACCTGACCCAACTGGAATATGGGCAGGTACATCGCAATCATCAAGCCGCCCACCAAAATACCCAGCACGGCCATAATCATAGGTTCCAGCAGCGATGTGAGGTTGTCGACCATGTTGTCCACCGCCTCTTCATAATAGCTGGCGACTTTATCCAGCATTTCGTCCAGGGCGCCAGATTCCTCGCCGATAGTGGTCATCTGCACCGCCATAGAGGGGAATATTCGGGTGTTTTTCATGGCCATGTTCAGCTGTGTGCCTGTGGCCACTTCATCGCGCACCCGCAACACCGCGCTTTCATACACGGCGTTACCTGTAGCGCCCGCGACCGACTCCAACGCGTCAATTAATGGCACGCCGGCGGCAAAGGTGGTGGACAGCGTGCGCGCGAACCGCGCAATCACCGAGTTGTAAACAATTTGCCCAACAATGGGCACCCTCAGCGAAAGCTTATCCAGCGCCACGGCAAACTTTTTGTTGGTTTGCTTAAGCTTTTTAAACAGAAATACTGCGGCAATGGCAATAACCACAAAATGCAGCCAGTAGTCTTGAGCCAAATCCGATAACCCCAGCACAAAAAGCGTGAACGCGGGCAGGTCGGCGCCAAAGCTGCTGAAAGTCTCGGCAAATTGCGGCACCACTTTCACCAACAAAATGCCGGTAACAATAATGGCCACCACAATTACAGCGATGGGGTAGGTCATCGCCTTTTTAATTTTGGCTTTCAGTTGTTCGGTTTTTTCTTTATATGTGGCTATGCGGTCGAGCATGGTCTCAAGCGCACCGGATTGCTCGCCAGATTCCACAAGGTTGCAAAACAGGTCGTCGAAGTACTTCGGGTGTTTACGCAAGCTCGGTGCAAAACCGCCGCCGGCGGCCACGTCTTCGCGTATGGTGCGTATCATGGTGGCAAGGTTGGGGTTGTCCACCCCGTCGGCGACTATGTCAAAGCTTTGCACCAGCGGTACGCCGGCCTTCATCATGGTGGCCATCTGCCGGGTAAAAACGGCAATGTCTTGCGGTTTTATTTTTCTGCCACTGCTGCCAAACAAGGGCTTTGGCTTCTTTTTAACGTTCTGCGCCCTAATGCCTTGCTTTAATAAGTGAGCTTTAATAAGCGCAGAGCTTTGACCGCTCATTTCACCTTCAACCCGCCGTCCCTTACGGTCTACGCCTTTATAAATAAATTGTTCGATTTTTGCGGCCATGGTTAATCCTTCGTCACTCGGTTGGCTTCTTCAAGGCTGGTAAAGCCCATTGCGGCCTTTCGCAGGGCGGCTATGCGCAGGTCAAAGAAGCCTTCGCTTTTTGCTGCTTTGGCAATTTCGATGGAGTTGCCTCCCTCCATTATAATCCGGGAAATCTCCGGCGTGATGCGAACCACCTCATACACGCCCACTCGGCCCTTATAGCCGTTCACGCATTTCTCGCAGCCCACGGGGTGAAACAAGGTAATGTCCTCGCGTGGGATGTTGATCTCATCAAAGCCTTCTTCTTTCAGAATTTCGTCCGGTATATCGGTTGCTGGCTTTTTGCAACTCGGGCACAGGCGCCGCGCCAGGCGCTGGGCAATAATCAGGCTTACCGTGGTGGCCACGTTAAAGGTGGGCACACCCATGTTCATTAAGCGGGTTAAAGTTTCGGGGGCGCTGTTGGTGTGCAGTGTGGAAAGCACCAAGTGCCCGGTCTGCGCCGCCTTAATGGCAATTTCTGCGGTTTCTAGGTCGCGTATCTCGCCCACCATGACAATGTCTGGGTCTTGACGCAAAAACGAGCGCAGCGCCTCGGCAAAGGTCAAGCCCACGCGCACGTTCACGTTTACCTGGTTAATGCCTTCCATATTGATCTCCACCGGGTCTTCCGCGGTGGAGATATTGCGCTCTAACGTATTCAGTATGTTCAAACCCGTGTAAAGCGACACGGTTTTACCCGAGCCTGTGGGCCCCGTCACAAGAATCATGCCTTGTGGTTGGGCCAAGGCGTCCAGGTACATCTTCTTCTGGAAGTCTTCATAGCCCAAGGCGTCAATGCCAAGCTTGGCACTGGCCGGGTCCAGAATCCGCAGTACTATCTTCTCGCCAAACAAGGTGGGCAGGGTGTTCACCCGGAAATCAATGGCCCGGGTTTTGGATAATTTCATTTTTATCCGGCCATCCTGGGGCACCCGCCGCTCGGAAATGTCCATTTGCGACATTACTTTAAGGCGCGCGGCTATGCGAATAGCCAGGTTCACCGGCGGTTTGGCCATCTCCTGCAGAATGCCGTCCACACGAAAGCGCACCCGGTAGGCCTTCTCATAGGGCTCGAAGTGGATGTCCGAAGCCCCCATTTTTATCGCATCCAACAGCACCTTATTAACAAACCGAACAATCGGCGCTTCGTCTACATCAGAGGTGTCTTCGTCGCCCTTGCCGCTGGCCTCTACGGTTTGAACATCCAAGTCATCCAGGCCGTCATCGTCAAGCCCGCCCAGAGTGTCGCCAATGCTTTCCTCGGCCGCGTGCAGGTAGGCCTCCACCGCCTTGGCAAGCTTATCGGCCTCCACCACCACCGCCTCGGTGTTAAGGCCGGTGTTGAACTTAATTTCATCCAGCGCGTGCAGGCTGGTTGGGTCGGCCACCGCCACAAAAAGACGGTTGCCCCGTTTAAACAAAGGCAGAGCTTGGTGTTTGGCCACCAAGCGGGAATCCACCAGCTTGGCGGGCAACGCTGCCGGCTGTATCGAAGAGAGGTCGAAAATCGGCGTGCCAAACTCGTCCGAGGCCACCTGACAAATCTGGGCAGCGGAAAGGTTGCTGGAATCCAGCAGTTCAAACGGCAGCGGTCGGCCGCCTTTCTGGGCAGCCGCAATGGCTTTTCGCGCCAGGTCGTCTTCCAAAAGGCCATCTTTCACCAGGCGGCGGGCGAGTCCACTTAAGGATGGAGCAGGGTTATTCATATATCAGGCGTTCCCGTACGGGCGAATTCGGGTGAATCGCCCTAATGTCGTAAATTATTTTAGCTTATCTGACCGGTTTTGGGCCTTGAGGGGCAATTTCAGCAGGTTTGACATCAAACGTCTACAGCTATAACGAATCCTCATAATCCAATGTAGCCGCAACTGACGAAAATTGTCAAAAAATGCCGGGAAAGGTTGGGATGCCGGGCGCCCGAGGGCGGTTAAGAAGTGGTCGATTCGGGAGCTATGCCAGAAATAATCGTATAAAATCAAAGTCAAACGAACTCGTTAGGGTGTCTGGCACAGTTCTTGATGCCCTGCTCCAACGTACTCACCCCCGAGTTTGTAACCCAGAGGAATTATAAAATGAAACGCAATCAACAAGGTTTTACACTAATTGAGTTGATGATCG
>CAZING010000197.1:0-1927 GCA_964540505.1 uncultured Cellvibrionaceae bacterium
TTAAGTCTCTTTAAAAATCGCCTCTGGCTACCAAGTTCTTTAACCAAGCACCCGTTCTGATGCGCAAAATAAAAGGGCCTATTTTGACCAGATCCTCCAGAACTAAAAGCAAATAGAGCAACACGAACGGCACATCGAAAGCCACCGCCAGACCAAAAATAGGAAGCCCGACCATCCACATCGCGATAAAATCGACCTTGAGACAAAAATGGTTGTCCCCGCCGGCGCGAAGCACGCCTATTACCATCAACATATTCATACATTTGACTATGACGACTACGCAGAAAATAGAGATTGTCTGCAACAGCAGATCGAGCGCTTGCGCGTTGAGTTGCCCAAACAAGGGCACCAAAAGCGCCTTAAATCCCCAGAGACACCCGGCACTGATAATAGTGAGCACAGCAATCAAGTAAGTGAAAAATCGCTGAAGCCGCTTGGCTTCCTCCATCTGGTCGGCACCGAGCGCCTGCCCTATCATAATCGCACACGCGCTGGACAGTCCTAAAAAGGACGCGAAAAATGCGGCCTCCAGTGGCGCCATTACCCCCATCACCGCCAGCGCACTCGTGCCCGAAAACCCTATTAGAATATGGTAAACGGTATTGCCCAAGCCCCAGACACCGTAATTGGCCACCAAAGGCGCCGAAAATAGACTGAAATGGCGGACCGACTGCTTGGTGAGCGAGTCTCGAAAGTGCTGCCTGTTGAGCGCGAACGGATGCCGGTTACGGTATACCCAAACAATCATTGCTGCGGTCTGTAACGCCCGCGCCAGAAGCGTTCCGAGCGCAGCCCCTTTCACGCCCATGGCCGCAACGCCCAGATGACCCTGGATAAACACCCAGTTAAACAGTATGTTCAGCAGCACGGTAGCCGCGCCAATCATAAGCGGCACGACCATATTGCCCGTTGCTCTAAGCGCTCCTTCGTAAATTACAGTTATTTGAATAAAAACCAAAACGGGTGCGGTGATCACTAAAAATCCGCCTGTGTAGGCCACCACTGCCGGGTCAGGATTTACCAAGGCCGTCCAAAAGGGGGCGGCGAGAAGAGCGAGCATTAAAGGCAGGCCAATGACCAAACCGACAACCAAAGTTACGGCGAGGGTTCTACGCATTCCGCGGACGTTGTTGGCGCCGTGGTACTGCGCTATCAGCGTGCTTGCTGCGCCGGCGATCCCGAGCATTAACACCATTAAAAGGAAGTGAATTTTTGCGGCCAGGCCCACCGCCGCTACGGCGTTTTCGCCTAAACCGCTAACCATGGCAACATCCGCCATACCCAGCATTGACTGCAGTAACATTTGCAAGGCCACGGGTAATGCCAAAGCTAAGGTGCGTCGAAGGTAAGGCGATCGTGGTGGGTTTAGTCTCATCGAGCGGACTCTAACGTTTCGAGTGGAAATGGCACCGGTCCTTCGAGTTTTCACCTAAGCAAGCCACTCTGCGTCGCTCACCGTTCGGAGCAACCACACTTCTCTTCGCTTTTGTTGTTACTGAACGAATATGGGTGAGAGATTCGCGACACTTAAATTGCGGAACTGGGGCTCTTCGTTGGGTGGGACGTCTTTGCGCCTCGCGACCTGCGCGACACCGAATCCGGCAGAGGCTTCAGAGCGGGCCATGGGAAAACTGAGGGAATTATAGGCAAGAGAAACGCATCGGGGTAGAGCCTTACGCGCTACCCCGATGACAAGCGACAATATTCGCCGTTAAAGGTTAAACGTAATCTCTAAATAACTTTCGAAATGTGCTGGGTGAAAGACCGGTCCAGCGCTTAAACGCGTTTGTGAAGCTCGTCCTGTCCGAGAAATCCAAAGACGCGGAAATGCTGTCAATGCTTAGATGCTGCTTGATTAAATAATCCAGCGAATAGTGAAACCGAACCTGGTCTCTGAGTTCTGCGAAGCTGATATCTTGCTGCTGGA
>CAZING010000197.1:2027-5148 GCA_964540505.1 uncultured Cellvibrionaceae bacterium
TAGTGAAACCGAACCTGGTCTCTGAGTTCTGCGAAGCTGATATCTTGCTGCTGGAGACGCCTTTGCAGTGTTCGCTTGGACAGGTTCAGCTCTTCGGCTATGTGACCGATATCCAAGGCGGTGTGGCCGATTCGCCGCTGAAGCACTTCAACCACTCGCGCCGGCACACCGTAAACCTCTGGTAAACGCGCTTGCTGAAGGTATTCGTCTAACGTTTTCACCGAGCCGTGGGCGAACATCGCTTGATCGGTAATCTTACGTTGGGCTTGTGCTTTGTGTGTATCAACCATACAGGCCACTCCTTTTGCCAGAAGCTCGATCGTTTCAAGATCCTCGACACTAAACTCGACCCTGTCTGGCCCAGACGTAAAAAAGCACACGGCCATGATCTCGGACCAATGGGGCACAACCGGAGCACCGAGGTACGCTTTAACACTGACGTCATTATACGCAAAGGGCGCGGGTTGCAAACCATTCGGCTGCACATTTTTGACCGACAGCGGCTGCAAGGTCTCGAACATTGCATTCGTGGGCGTTTGTTCAATATTAATGTGCTGTCCAACAAAAAATGGGCCGTCGTCCAACACCGGAGACGACCTATATTGAAGCACTTCAACCACTTGCGATGACAATGGCCGGATCAACAGTGCGTGAGTGCAATCGAACAAGGCGAGCCCGGCATCAAGCATTGCTGATATGGCGTCGCGCTGCACGCCGGTTTCATGCATGCCGGTCAGTATCGAGTACAACGCCCTGAGACGTTGAGGGAATTGCAGATTGGAAGAGAGAGTGAGCTGCTCTTCCAATCCGATGCTGGAGTGAGCATAACTGCTTTGACTAAGTTTCAAATTATTCTCCGTTTTGAACCTCGTATGAGCGGGCAATGGCACCAAGCTCAAGCGTTCTACACGAGCGACAAATCCCGTCGCACCGCACCTCATCCTTGAACCTTGTTCTCCATCAACGCCTACTGCAAAACTCGATGCACTCCGGCCCGTCCACGGTTAGTAGAGTGCGCGTCGCAAACGCACTACCTTTGCGAACAGCCTGAAATCGTTTCACGACCGAAATCCGGGCTTTTAAACGACTTTAGTTAGCATGTTAACCCAATTGCAGCAAATCGGGAAAACCGAATTGAAATCGGCGGGATCTGTAGAAGCAGTTCGCGGTAGAACCGGCCCAAGACACCCAGATTTCAACTTGATCACTGCAATAGCCTGCCGATATTCCAAAACTGACCAAATAGCGCCTTTTAAGAAATTTAAGACATAAGCGTTAAGGGTTAGCAGGTTAGTGGAAGCTTAGCTAATTTTTTCAGCAAATCAAAGATAACTTTCGCGGAGATAAGAAAATGGCACATTACGAGAGGGGCTGGAGCCAAGCAATGACATCTTGGTGATGAGTTTTGGTTTTTACATTGTCGGTGGCGAATTCGACCCTACCTTCGGGAGAAATGATAAATGTCGTTCGGACCACACCCATGTACTCGCGGCCCATAAACTTTTTAAGTTGCCAAACTCCGTAGACTTCAGAGACTTCACGGTGCTCGTCGGAGAGCAAATGAAAATTGAGTTGGTGTTTTTCGGTAAATTTGGCTAATTTCGCGACGGGATCGGGGCTGATCGCGAGTGTTATTGTATTATTTTGTGCCAAATCCGATTGTATGTCTCGCATACCACAAGCCTGCGTGACACAACCTGGCGTCAGCGCCTTGGGGTAAAAATAAAGAACAACGCGCTTCCCACGAAAATCGCTTAACTGAATTCGTTCATTCGTTTGATTTAATAACGAAAACTGCGGGGCTTCGTCCCCAGGCTGAAGCATAGTCATTAAAGTGATCGTCCGTTTCTAGCGGTTTAAAAAGACTTTTAAGTCGCGCGCTGTCAGTAATTTTCTTGTGCTACGACACAAAGGCCGGTGAGGTTAATTCCGGCCTTTGTACTATGTGACTCGTTCGAGGTGGAGTGCGAATCAGCAAGGCAACAACGATTTGACGGCGTCGCGCTCTTCGCGAAGCTCTTGTGCGGTTGCGTCCATTTTCTTGCGGGAAAACTCGTCTATCTCCAGACCTTGAACAATTTCCCAGGTCCCCTCCCGGCAGACACAGGGGAACGAGTAAACCAGCCCCTCTTCAATGCCATAGCTGCCATCCGAATAGACACCCATACTCACCCAATCGTTCTCGTTGGTGCCCAACGCCCAATTGCGCATGTGATCGATCGCAGCATTCGCGGCCGAGGCGGCACTCGAAGCCCCGCGGGCGGCAATAATGGCCGCGCCGCGCTGTTGTACAGTAGGAATAAACTCTTCTTCCAACCAGGATCGCTCTACCTTTTCGGCGGCCACTTCACCTTTGGCCAACGCGTGGAAAAGATCAGGGTATTGCGTGGAGGAATGGTTTCCCCAGATTGTCATTTTGCAGATGTCGGTAACCGGCAATGACAGTTTCGAACCCAACTGGCTGATCGCCCGATTGTGGTCCAGCCGGGTCATGGCGGTGAATTGCCTGGGGTCAATATCCGGGGCATTGCGCTGGGCAATAAGGGCGTTGGTGTTTGCCGGGTTGCCCACCACTAATACTTTGATATCCTTTGACGCACAATCATTGATCGCTTTGCCTTGGACCGAAAAAATGGCCGCGTTCGCTTCCAACAGGTCTTTGCGCTCCATGCCCGGCCCGCGCGGTCTAGCGCCAACCAACAAGGCGTAATCCGCGTCCTTAAACACCACATTGGGGTCGTCTGAGGTGACGATAGTCTGCAACAAAGGAAATGCGCAGTCTTCAAGCTCCATCGCGACGCCTTTTAGAGCATTCATCGCGGGTGTAATTTCCAGCAATTGAAGAATTACCGGTTGATCTTTGCCCAGCATATCTCCGGAGGCAATGCGGAACAGAAGCGAGTAGCTGATTTGACCAGCGGCACCGGTAATGGCAACACGAACGGGGGCTTTCACGATATATCTCCAATAGTCACAATAGAAAAAGCGAAGGGTGGATTCAGCTGCACGGCCTTCGTCTGTGATTGTTTGCGTATCTAAGCAGTGCGATCTGAAACAGCTCTTGTGGGTATCGCCCTAAAAGAAACCGCCGATGCCTAGTAAGGGTTATCAAAGACGCCTT
>CAZING010000198.1:0-5124 GCA_964540505.1 uncultured Cellvibrionaceae bacterium
CTCCAGTCTAACTTTCGATATGGTCAAAAATACGATGGAGTTGCACGATGCAGTGACTGAGCCTTGGCGCGTTACTCTGGTTGACACAGGCGAGGATACACTCACAGGCGGTCGATTAAAGCGCATTAAGCCATTTCTTCAAGATGAGCCGTTTTGCTTTACCTACGGGGATGGTGTGAGCGATGTCGACATTTCTGAATTGGTCGCATTCCATTCCAAAAGCGGTTGCAAAGCGACTCTCACGGCGGTCCAGCCACCAGGGCGTTATGGCGCAATTGCGCTTGGCGAGAACGCGACCCGGATTAAAGCCTTTCAGGAAAAGCCCAGCGGCGATGGCGCATGGGTAAATGGCGGGTATTTCGTGCTTGAGCCTTCCGCTATCGATTATATTGCAGGTGACCAGACCACCTGGGAGCAGGAACCAATGAAGAAACTGGCCAAAGACGGCGAGCTGAACGCTTTTAAGCACACAGGGTTCTGGCAGCCGATGGATACCTTGAGAGACAAGATTCTACTTGAAGGCTTATGGGCGAGCGGCCAGGCGCCATGGAAGGTCTGGTGAGGTCGTTGTTAATAGCAAAAACTACTAAATAATGGAGCAGGGTCACAACGTGAAAAACGCACAAGAAGTAGTCGCAAACGACCTTCAATACATTCTGGAGAACCTGGCAGAAGAGTTTCAGAACCTTAAAGGCAGCAGAATGCTAATCACCGGCGGGGCGGGCTTTCTGGGGTATTATCTGGTGCAGGCGGTGGAAGCCTGGAATCGTCAGGCGGATGTTAAGCAACGTTGTAGGCTTGAGGTCTGGGACAATTTTATGCGAGGCGTGCCGCAGTGGTTGATTGAGTTGGAGGGCAAATCGGCTACATTGAGCGTTAAAAAATTTGATGTCAACGATCCACTGCCAGACGCCATGGGCGACTTCGATTACATCATACACGCAGCCACCATCGCCTCGCCCATCTACTACAGACTGCACCCAATACAAACCATGGACGCCAATGTTCTTGGTTTGCGCAATTTCCTCGAATACGCACGTCTTAAAAAAGACCAAAAAAAGCCTCTTAAAGGCTTTTTGTTTTACTCGACTTCAGAAATCTATGGCGACCCAACCGCGGATAATATCCCCACTCCCGAAACCTACCGAGGGAACGTCTCTTGTACGGGGCCAAGGGCTTGTTACGACGAGTCCAAGCGATACGGGGAAACACTTTGCGTCAATTTTGCGAGGCAATACGGCCTGCCTATCCGAATTGCCCGACCGTTCAACAACTACGGGCCGGGATTGAAGATCACCGACCGTCGAGCATTACCCGATTTTGCCCGAGATATTTTCGCTGGCCGCGATGTGGTTTTGCTTTCCGATGGTGCGCCTACTCGGACATTTTGTTACGTGGCTGATGCGGTCGTTGGCTATTACAAGATATTGTTTCGAGGGCGTGACGGAGAGTCGTATAACATCGGCATCGATACGCCTGAAATCTCTATACGCGAACTCGCCCTACGAACCGTGGATTGCGCCAAGGCATTGTTGGGTTATGAGGGTAAAGCGGTTTTTGGGGAAAGTAGCGACGCGGATTACCTGACGGACAACCCCAATCGTCGATGCCCGATCATTGACAAGGCCCGAGGTGAACTCGATTACAATCCTGGCGTACAACTAGACGAAGGCATTAAGCGTTCTTTAATCTGGTATCGCGATAATAATCAAGCCGAGGATGCGTAGGCTATGAAAATTGCAGTCGTCGGGACGGGTTATGTTGGTTTGGTGTCGGGCGTTTGTCTTGCCGCTAAAGGGCATGAGGTGATTTGCGTAGATAAACTGCAAGACAAAGTCGACAAGATCAATGCAGGTGTAGCACCGATATATGAGAAGGGCCTAGAAGATCTTTTAAAAGATAATATTGGCAAAAGGCTAACCGCGACCACGGATCTAGAAAGCGCAATCCAACAATCGGATCTTTCCTTAATAGCGGTGGGCACCCCGTTTGATGGAAGTGAGATTGACTTATCTTATATTCGGATCGTAACGGCCGAAATAGGCGCAGCTCTAAGTAATAAGCAAGACTTTCACGTAGTTACGGTAAAGAGCACAGTGGTTCCCGGGACCACAGATGGCGTCGTCTTGCCGATTCTAGAGCAGGCCTCGGGCAAGCGCGCGGGGGTGGATTTCGGTGTGGCGATGAACCCGGAATTTCTGCGGGAAGGGAACGCAATATCGGATTTCATGCAGCCAGATCGAATTGTGCTTGGCGGCATAAACGATCGGTCCATTGACGTGTTGGTTGCTGCCTATGCGCCATTTGCGGGCGTTGATGTCCTAAAAACCAATACACGCACAGCCGAAATGATTAAGTACACTGCGAATTCCTTTTTGGCCACGATGATTTCTTTCTCCAACGAGATCGGTAATCTTTGTGCCACCATAGGCGACATTGATGCGACAGACGTTATGAAGGGCGTGCACCTGGATCGACGATTGTCGCCAATATTAGAAGACGGTACGCGCATTACACCGAGCTCGACCACCTATCTGGAGGCGGGGTGTGGCTTCGGTGGCAGCTGCTTTCCCAAAGACGTCAAAGCGCTGGTGTCGCACGGTCAAAAATACGGTAATGATATGAGCCTGCTCGCGGCAGTGGTGGATGTGAACCGGGTTCAGCCTATGCGTATGATCGAGCTTATCGAGAAGCATCACCGCGATTTTGAGGGTCTCAATGTGGCGATATTGGGGCTCGCGTTTAAACCGGAAACGGACGATATGCGAGAATCTCCGGCCATACCTGTTATTGAGGCGCTATTAGAGCGGCAAAGTGTCATAACGGCCTACGACCCCATTGCCCAAGAGCAAGCCGAACTCACATTTAAAGACGCCGATATCCGCTACGCAGAAACACTGGAAGCGGCCATCGAAAACGTCGAAGTCATTGTAATAATGACGCGATGGGCGCAGTTTGAGACGCTACCCGAGTTGCTCCGAGGCAAAGCTATACAACCACTTGTAGTCGATGGTCGACGCATGTTGTCGAGAGAATCTGTGACTCGCTACGAAGGTATAGGTGTATAGGCCGTACACCATCGAAAGTGTGCAGAGAAGTTAGAGGGCGTTTCGAATGAAGATCAAACCTACACCATTAGCCGGTTTGTTTGAGATTGAACCTGAATTGCGGGGCGATGCAAGGGGGTTTTTCACGAGGGCTTTCTGTCTTCGCAGTCTTTCTGAACAAGAGATAAACTTCATCCCGGTGCAAGCCAACCATGCGTCGAGTTCGGTGGCAGGTACTTTGAGAGGGCTGCACTTTCAGAAAAACGAACACGCTGAAGATAAGCTAATGAGGTGCATTAAAGGTGCAATTTTCGACGTCGCAGTCGATTTACGCCCAGGGTCGGAAACCTACTTAAAATGGTTCGGTTGCGAGTTATCTGAAGCTAATAAAAAGATGCTGCTGGTTCCGCGTGGCTTCGCACACGGTTATCTTACATTAACCGAGAACACGGAAGTGTACTATCTAGTGACCAACTATTATGCGCCGCGCGCAGAAGGAGGGCTTAAGTGGGATGACCCTAAAATTGGCATCGACTGGCCGCTCAACTCGAAACCCATTTTGTCTGAAAAAGATGAAAGCTGGCCTTTACTATAGCGATGACGCGCAAGCCGTAAAATTCATCTTAAACCATTTGAGCGAAAATTCATGATAATCGTAGATACCGCACTGAAAAAGCGAGAAGCCGAAGGCAACCCTATCCGCGTCGCAATTATTGGTGCGGGTTATATGGGGCGGGGTGTAGCTTTACAAATCATTAGTGCAACACCCGGTATGGTGGTGGCAGGCATCTACAATCGCACGATAAGCGAAGCCGCGCGCGCGTTCGAGCAGGCCGGGGTCGACAATGCCACGCCGGTTGCCACCGCGTTTGAGGTTGAGAAAGTCGTCCACAACGGCAAAAGCGTCTATACGGATGACCCAATGATTCTGTGCGAGGCGGCCAATATCGATGTAATCATTGAGGCAACCGGTGAGGTGGAGTTTGGTCTGCATGTGGTTTTGCGGGCGATCGAACACGGAAAGCACGTGGTATTGTTGAACGCCGAACTCGACGCGCTCGTTGGACCGTTGCTTAAGAATAAGGCTGATGGCGCGGGGGTGTGCATCAGTAACTGCGACGGCGACCAACCCGGTGTGGTGATGAATTTATTTCGTTGGGTGCAGACGATTGGGTATCAACCCGTGCTCGCCGGCAACATCAAAGGGCTGCAGGATAACTACCGCAACCCTACCACGCAAGCAGAGTTCGCGGCGCGTAATAAGCAAAAGCCCAAGATGATAACGTCTTTTGCGGATGGTACAAAAATCTCTATGGAGATGGCCGTAGTCGCGAATGCGACAGGGTTTAAAGTGGGCAGGCGTGGGATGTACGGGCCGACATGCAAGCATGTAACCGAGGCTGTCAATCTTTTTAATTTAGAGGAGTTAATGAATGGAGGTTTGGTGGATTACATCCTAGGTGCCGAACCGGGCCCAGGGGTATTCGTGCTGGGCTACAATGACAACCCCATTAAACAACAATACGCCCAGTATCTTAAAATGGGCGATGGCCCTCTTTATTGCTTTTATACACCCTATCATTTGCCGCACCTCGAGACACCGATTACTGCTGCGCGAATGGCACTTTTTCGCGACTGCGCTACCCAGCCGCTCGCCGGCCCCGTTGCCGAAGTATTGACGATTGCGAAGACAGACTTAAAACGAGGTGAATCACTGGACGGGATAGGCGGCTACCATACCTTTGGTGCGGTGGATAACTACAAAACTAGCAGAGGCATCAACGCACTGCCAATGAGCATGAGCGAGGGGTGCACACTGAAAAAAGATGTAGCAAAAGATTCCGTCATTACCTTCGACGACGTAGAATATCCGCGCGGAAGGTTAATTGACGAATTTTATAAAGAGCAGCTGTCTTTGTTTGGACTCGCATAGGGGTGCGAAAGTGCTGTGCGAGTCAATCTAAATGAAATCGGTTAAAGGCCGGAGGAATTCCAGTCACTCGATCGCGAAGCTTAGGCGTCGAGTAGCCCGAGCGCGTAGCGGCGGCGACTGTTTTATACGAACGGATTTTACAGG
>CAZING010000199.1:0-5123 GCA_964540505.1 uncultured Cellvibrionaceae bacterium
CACCCGAAGGTGTTGCGGCTTACCTGAGTGAGAACTCAAGCAAGCTATAAGCAAGTTAAAAAAGCCGGCTTCGCCGGCTTTTTTTGTCAAAGTGGACCCGGCCGGGCGTTGCCCGCGGCAAACGTCGCAGACGCGCATAAAGTCGGGTCACCCGTAAAATCCGGTGTTATCGGAACCCCAAAATAAAGGAATGTATATGTCGACTATTACGTTAAAGGGCAACCCCGTGCAAACGCTCGGCGACCTGCCGGCGCTCGGCAGCAAGGCGCCGGCTTTCACGCTCGTTAAAGACAACCTCGAGGAGCTGACCTCGGAGTCCCTACTTGGCAATAAAGTGATCTTGAACGTGTTCCCCTCTGTGGATACGGGCACTTGCGCCACCTCGGTGCGTCGGTTCAACCAAGAGGCATCTCAGGCGGGCGTGACGGTCGTCTGCGTGTCCATGGACCTGCCGTTTGCCTTGGGGCGTTTTTGTGGTGCGGAAGGCATAGACAAGGTCACCACCGCTTCGGGGTTTCGCTCCGATTTTGGCAGTGCCTATGGCTTGGTGTTCACCGATGGTCCGTTAAAAGGCCTGTATTCGCGCAGCGTCATAGTGTTGAGCGAACAAGGGGAGGTGTTGTACACCGAGCAGGTGCAAGAGACGACCGACGAACCCAATTATGAGGCCGCATTAGCCGCGCTGTAATCAACCCGGAAAATTGGGGGCAGATGAGAATTTTTGATTCAGACCCAATTTTCCGACCAATTTTCTGGGTTAATCCAGGTCTTCGACCGAGACTTCCATGATCGGGCGCGGCCAGCCCCCTAGAGCTTTCCAAGAATTGACTATAGCGCAGAAGAGTTCTGCGGTTTTGCGGGCATCGTAGGCGGCGTTGTGCGCCTGGCGGTTGGAAAACTCAATCTCGGCAAGCTCGCACGCTTTGGCCAACACCGTGTGCCCATAGGCGAGCCCGGCCAGAGTGGCGGTGTCGAAGCAGGAAAATGGGTGGAAGGGGTTGCGTTTGACGTCGCAGCGAGTGATCGCCGCGTTGATAAACCCCAGGTCAAAATGCGCATTGTGGCCGACTATTACCGCGCGGTTGCACTCGTACTCCTTCACTTTTTTGCGCACCGCCTGAAACACCTCTTTTAACGCGATGGACTCGTCTATCGCGTTGCGGTCTCCGTCCAGGTCAATACCGGTGAAGTCGAGCGCCGCTTGCTCTATATTCGCGCCTTCGAAGGGTTCAATATTGTACGAGTGGGTTTGTGAGACAAAGAGCGTTCCCTCTTCGTCCATATCCAAGGTGACGGCGGCGATTTCGAGCAAGGCGTCGGTGAAACAATTAAAGCCTCCGGTTTCAACATCGATAATTACCGGCATAAAGCCGCGAAAGCGTTCGGCAAACGGGGTGCGAGAGTGTTTTGTTAAAAGGCTCACTAAGATCCTTAATCAGATTAAGCGCCAGTTGAGCGTTTCTCCGGCGCATAAAGGCGTTAGGGTTGAGTGTTCATAGGCCAGTGAGGCGGGGACATCCCAGGCCTGTCGGCGCAAGGTGATGCGCCGAGTGTTCAGTGGCAAGCCGTAAAATTGCGGCCCGAAGCGACTGGCGAAACCCTCAAGGCGCGACAGCGCGCCGGCCATTTCAAACGCCTGAGCGTAAAGCTCGATAGCGGTATAGGCGGTATAGGCGCCGGCGCAGCCGCAGGCGGCTTCTTTCTTGTCGGTCGCATGAGGGGCGGAATCGGTGCCGAGGAAATATTTGCCGCTGGCGCCGGTGGCCGCTTCAAGCAGCGCCTGTTGGTGCGAGTTGCGCTTCAAAATGGGCAGACAGTAATAGTGCGGACGTATGCCACCGGCCAGCATGTGGTTGCGGTTGTACAGTAGGTGGTGGGCAGTGATGGTTGCGGCCACCCGGGCGGGTGCCGCGGCAATAAAATTCACGGCTTCGGCGGTGGTGATGTGCTCGAGCACAATTTTAAGAGCGCTGAACCGCTCGACCAGGGGCGTTAACACACGCTCGATAAACACGGCTTCGCGGTCGAATATGTCGATACCGCTGTCGGTGACCTCGCCGTGAATCTGTAACACCAGGCCGGTTTCGGCCATGGCTTCAAGCACCGGGTAGATAGCCGTCAGGTCTTTAACGCCCGAGGCCGAGTTGGTGGTCGCCCCGGCCGGGTAAAGCTTACAGCCCACCACCCCCGCGTGTTTGGCCGCGTGAATGTCTTCGGGGCGCGTTTGCTCGGTTAGGTACAGCACCATAAGCGGCTCAAAGCTCTGCCCGGCGGGCACAGCGTCAAGAATGCGGGCGCGGTAGGCCAATGCGCTGGCCGCGTCGGTCACCGGCGGCACCAGGTTGGGCATCACCACCGCGCGCTGAAATTGGCGGGCGGCGTGGGCTACGGTCAAATTCAAGGCCGCGCCGTCGCGCAGGTGAATGTGCCAATCATCCGGTGCCAGTAACGTCAGTTCATCCGTCATGGGTTTTGCCTTGGGTCTGCGAAGTCCGAATGCTACCGGAAAGCCGTGCTAAAGCACAGGCGCCACCTGCCGATAACCTGAGAATATCCGGCTCTGTCGGTGGGTTGGTCGAGCTTTGCGGGGTCGGACCGAGCCGTAACTTAATCGCAAGCACAGTATTTTTTTGGGTGTTCTATGTTGCAACCGGCGTTTTGGCGATCCGGCAAACGGCTGCTCGCATTGGTGTTCAGTGGCGCCGTCGCGGTGAGTCAGGCCACCACTTACAGCCAGTTTATGGAAGCCGACGGTTGGCAAGCCAACAGTTCGGTTTTGGAGTGCAGTCTGGCTCAAGGGGTGCCTTATTACGGTCGCGCGGTTTTCAAAACGCGGGCCGGGGAAAATTCCCAGTTTTACCTCGATTCCGACTCCAGTCGACTGGAAAGCGGGCAGGCGCTGCTCTTTGCCCGGTCACCGGTTTGGATGGAGCAGGCCCGAGAGGTGGATTTAGGTCTGGTGTCGGTTCAGCAGAGCCGGCGCCCGATCGAGCTCGCGTCTCGATACACCGAGCGGATGCTTGCTGAATTGTTCGATGGCCTCAATGTTATTTTCACCCGCCGCCCATGGTACGGCGCGGAACAGGCGGCCGAAGTCGCCATTACCTCGGTGGGCTTTCGTCCGGCGTATCGTCAGTATCTTGCCTGCCTTGCGGGCCTTCTGCCTGTTAACTTCGACCAGATCGAACGCACTTCGGTGTATTTCGGCTCTAACCAATTTGAAGACATCCGCAGCAGCGAGCTGGAAAAGCTCGATACCGTGGCACTTTACGTAAAGTCGGATCCATCGGTTAACGGGTTTTTTATCGACGGTCACACCGACAGCGTCGGTACGCGAGAGGCCAACTTGGAGCTTGCCAAGAGCCGGGCAGACGAAGTGAAACGCTACTTGGTAAACCAAGGAGTGGACGAGTCCAGAATCACGAGCCGATGGCACGGCGAACGCTACCCGGTTGACACCAATGATACCGTGGACGGGCGGGCCAACAACCGGCGCGTGACCATTCGCCTGGAGCAATTCGCAGTGCCGCAACCGCCGAACCAATGAGACCCCGGCGCAGAAAACCTGCGCGCGTTTAACGACCTTGGCTGGCGTTCTGTTGGCGGGCTTTGTTCAACAGATTCCGGGCGCTCTGACAGGCGGCCGTCGGCAGACTCAACTCGCACAGCTCCACATGCGCGCTTGCGGTCTCGATCTCGCCGTCGGTGAGCGCAGCCAGTACTAGGTTATGCTGCGCCAAACGCAGCACCGCAAACGCTTTTTCGTCGCTTTCAAGCAGCGGGTCTTCCCACCAATCCAGTGCGACCGTGACCGCTTGTTGCCAGTCGCTTTGCTCCCATAGGTCTTCCACCCAAGTGGCGTAAACCCAGCGACTGAGCGGGCGCCAGTCGGGGCCGTCCGGCAACTTGGCTGCGGCCACCATGGGCACCTCCAGGGCTTGGCTGTAATGCGTCTGGGCCGCGAGTTGGCGCACCAATACGCGCAAGGCGTTGGCAATTTCCGCCTCGATATTGGCCTTTTGCTCGGGTATAGCCGGATGCTTCGAAAGCAGGTCGTCGACAATCGCCCAGGTTTCGTTAGGCGCCGCCAGCTGCGCTTGCGTGAGTAGCGCTGTGAGCGTGTAATACAAAAGCGGCTCGGTGAGCGACTCGGGGTTGCCCATCTCGGCGAGGTCTTTGGTTACCGCAACGTAAGTGCGTTCGAACAAACGCTTCAAAGTCGGCCACTGCTGGCCTTGACTGAGTTGCCGGGCTTCGGAGTTGTAGAAATTCAGCCGCTTGTGTTGCGCAATTTCGTCGTGAGGGTAAAGGTAGGCGCTGATTTCGGCCAGCCGTGCGCTGTCGGTGGCGCGCATCTCGCTTGCGGCGGTGTGCTGGTTGAGCATGTTGACTGCGGCCAAGCGCAGCGGGCTTATGCGCTTTCGCGCTTGGTAGTCCGCCCAGGTCGCAGGCGCAAGGTCACGCACCTGGTGCCACTGTTCGCTTTGGCGGGCGTAGAACTCTTCGGTATGCAGTTGATTGAAACCCTGAGGGCTGGTGGTTTCGATATCGATGGCGCCGGCGTTGGTGTTGAGCTGGATAAAGGCATGCGACGGTAGCAGCACCCCCTGAACGTCCAAATCAAAATGGCGGGCGAGGAGGGCGTAGAGCATGGCCGAGCTTATGCAGTTGAACTCGCCAGTCTCAAAAATGCCCATAAGCCGCGATTGCTCGGTCGCATAACCCGAAGGCGCTTTCGATTCGCCTTTTTCGGTGAAAAACCGCTGGTGCATTCGTTGATTCAGGGCCGCGCCTACGCTGAGTGGGTCGTCCGCTTGGCCCAGGGCCTCGCGAAGGTCGCGCACCTCTGCCCGGATGCGACGGTTAACGGTCTCGAACGTCGCTTGATCGCGAACCCCGGAGGCGATCAAATAAAGCGCAAGCAACGCGTCGGGGGCGCCGGCGTGGGCAGCGCCCAAATGAACCAGTGCATCGCGCTCGAACCAGTGCAAGGGTGACCAGATGGGCATCTGGGTGGCGCCATATTCAGCCCGGTTCAACTCGTTTGCCTGCGCCTGAACGGCCACCAACAGCATAAGCGCGGCGAAGAGCTTCAGCGTGATCGTTTCGGAGAGCCTCAGCGT
>CAZING010000200.1:0-5109 GCA_964540505.1 uncultured Cellvibrionaceae bacterium
ACAGAATGTGACGATGTTTTTTTTCGCAGTAAGCCTCGCCGTTTAAAACCCAGCGACGAATAGTTTTTAAGTTGGCGAAGGCGCCTTTGCTGACCCAGTACGGGCTCGCACGGACGACCGCTTGCCACTCGCTTTGCTCGGAGACCTCGGCTTCGCCCAGTGTCGGGATCCACCACAAAATCCACAACAACGAAAACGAACTCAGGCGTGTTAACGAGGGCATGGTGAGGTTACAAGGGGCATAGTGGCGCTCTGCTAATCGTCGGGTAAAGCGGCAACTTAAGCCGCGCGGTCAGAGGGTGGCACGGGGAAGTGGAGCTTGAACACGCAACCTTGTCCAGGCTCGGACTCCAAGGTCACCCAGCCTCGGTGTTTTTCCATTGCCGATTTTACAATCGTCAAACCGATACCGGTACCTTGGCGGTCGCTGACCCGCTCGAACAATTTAAAAACCTGATCGTGGTATTTTGCATCAATACCCGGGCCGTTGTCTTTGACGCCGACCACAAAGGTTTCATCCTGTTGATAGGCGAACAACTCAATAATGCTGGTAACATCTTCGCGTCGGTATTTAATCGCGTTGCCAACAAGGTTTTGCAGGCACTGCTGTAGAAGGTTTCTGTTGGCGTAGAGCTCAGTGCATTGAAAATGTTTCCGCACTTGAATGCGCTTTGACTGAATTTCGGAACCGAACATGTCCAGCAGTTCGTCGACACAGCGCTCGATATTGCACAGGCTCACCGTTAGTTCCTGGTGTATCACCTGCGATAGCTTTAGAAGCTCTTCAAGCAGCAACTCCATTTGCGCGGCGTTCGCGACTATTCGGTTCAGGCGATGCAGGTTTTTATCAGAAATCGCGTTGTCGTCGCTCGAAAGTATTTGTTTGCTAAAGCCGCCAATGGTCACCAGTGGCGTTCTGAGGTCGTGGGAAATGGCGGCAACAAAATGCTCCATGTCGGTGTTTTTTCGTCGCAGTTGATCGTTGAGTGTCTTCAGGTGCTGCTGGAGTTCCCGAGCATCGGTGACATCGCGGATGATGGCGGCGACGCCGAATAACTCCCCCGAAGGAGACACCTTAGACGATAAAGTGATGTACAAGTGCTTCGTTTGACCAGAGGCGTTGACGACTCCAAACTCGAACGAGGGTAAGGCACGACTGTCGACGACCTTGTTAAAAGCCTCGTTGGCGCGCTCAAGCGTGGCGGGCGGTATGATCATAGGTAAAAACGGTTTATCGATAATGTCCGATTCGAGCAACTCAAACATCGTACAGGTGGCGCTGTTGCACGAGGTGACTGTGCCGTCGGTAGTCATGGTCACAATCGCGTCTTTCGAGCCGTTGACGAACGCCTGCAGGCGAGCTTTTACGACCATCTCTTCATGACTTTTCTGCGAGTATTTCCGGTACATCAGTAAAAGTATGAAAATCGCGCCGAACGCAAGCGCCACAAATGCAAGCGGAATCAACTGACGGGCGAACACCTCCGTCAGTATGTGTTGGCCTTTATAGGCCAAACCCAAATGCAGCGAGGGCAGCCTGAAGCGGTCGCTGCCCGTTATGGTCTGACCTAGGTAGTGGTAATCCTGTCCGTTAATGCGGTCTTTAACGCGCGTGATGGTATTGTCGGGGGCGTTGTGAGCCTGGGCGCCAAACCGCGCCGTCCAGTCCGAACCGAGGCTCGCCGTAGAAGGCTCGGTTTGGTCCGTTTCTGTGTCGATAATAAACTGCCCTTCTGCATTTAATAAAAACAGCGAAAATTCGCTGTAAAGGGCATCGCTTAAGTGGGCAAGCATATGCCGCGCGTCGTAGTCGATCACAATCACACCGAAAAATTCGCCGTTGCTGTCGAACACGGACTGCATCGCGCTGTAGGTCGGCCAAGTTGCATCTTCGGCGGTCTGAAAACGGAAGTCGGTTAGGTAGATTTCGTTTTCGGCGAGGCGCGTTGCCAGTAAGTAAGTGTCGGTTTGCGTTGGTTGCGGCCCGGTGTCTAGCGTCCCCGGGCTTTGTGCGCGAGCGAGCTCGATGCCGCCCGCGTCAGATTTAACCAAATAACGAATCTGAGTGATCTGGGGGTACTGCTCGGCATAGGCCTTAAAGATGATTTGTAAACGCTGCTGCCACAGCGCAATTGGCGTAGTTTCGTCAGCGCGGTTATTTAATACCGCGTGAGCCCGGCCTTGAGCGGGCAATGTCGCATGTAAAAAGCCGACCTGACTTTTGCTTAGCAGCAGTTGATCTTTAAGTAGCCCCGCGCGAAGTTGAAGGTGGCGCGCTAAGCGTTCGTCAAGTTCCGCCACCACCTTTCGTTTGCCCTGCCAACTTAAAAACAGCAGCGCCATGACCCCGGCGAGCAATAAGGCGCCAAGCGCCAAGCGGTAGTTTTTAGAGCTGAGGTAGAGTTGTAACATCCCTATAACCTGTTAACAGAAGCGGTCGAATGACGGGTTGCCACCGCTGCATTGCCACGCGATCCGTGAGCGCGGCTCGTGCCATGCAGGAAGTCAGGCAACTAATGAGCATAGCCCGCGAGCGCAGCAATAGCGGGCCTATTTCAAGCTTTGGCAGCGCGCAGATGCACGCTCTGGCGCAGCCAACGGCTACTGATTTTCCGTCTGGCCGCCAGTATAGCGCGCTCGGTGCGCAAACTCGCCGACCCGCGCGCATTTAGCGTGACGGAACTGTGCTTTTGCGCCGGCCCTCGGTATAGTCCCGGTTGACTGTCGCTAAGCGGCGTACGCGTCGATTCCAGCCAGTTTACGAACATAACGGGACACTTCAATGCATCGATCGATCCTTTTTATTTTGGTGCTGCTTGGTCACGCAAGCTTCGCCGCCACCGGTAACGCCATTGATGAAACCGCAAGCGTCACCCGAATCGATGGCTCGCATTTCGATATCGTCACGCACCGGCCCGCAGGCGAAGGCAGCTGGCCGTTACTGCTTTTTATCGACGAGCGCGGTTGCCACAGCGTGGCCTCAAAGCGCTCGGCTGCGCTGTTTAAAGTACCGGCGTCGCTCGAGGCCAAGGTGGCCACCTTGGCGGTGGAAAAGCCCGGTGTAAAGCCGGGCGAAGAGCGCCAGCAGCGGTGTTCTAAAGAGTATCTCGAGCGCTACACCGTCGATGCGCGGGTGCAGGACCATCTGCGCGCGCTGCAGCACTTGCGGGCCCATGCCGACTGGTGGAATGGCGAGCTGTACCTGCACGGCTACGCAGACGGTGCGGCGATCGGTGTGCAGGTGGCCGCCTATTACCCGCAAACGAAAAAGGCCGCGTTTGGTGGCTTGGGGGGCGGCATAAGCACGGCCGAGGTTTTAACCAACCACACCATCTGTCATGACAAGGTCGTGAACGTTGCAGCTTGTCGCAAAGACCTCGCCGAGCGACTGGCCGATATACGAGCCAACCCGGCCTCGCTTGAGCTTTGGGGCGGCCCCGACCACACCTATCGTTTTTGGGCAGGCCGCCTCGATAACCGGGAAGTCGTGTTGCTGCGCGATATGACCTTTCCGATCCTTCTGTACCACGGCACCGACGATTGGGATATTGCGCCGGTTGACGCTGCTCGCGAAAGTGTCGCCAAACTTAAAGCCGATGCGCGCGAGTTGACCTATTGGGAAATTCCACAAATGCAGCACGCACTCGTGCTGCTGCCCGAGCGGCGGCGCGCCGAGATTTGGGCGGCGGTAAACCGCTGGTTGTTCGGCGAAAAGCCGGGCGCAGGTGGTCCGCCGAAATTCGGACTGTCGCCCTCGAGTTAGGTCGATCATGCGGTTTGCTTGCCGTGTACTGGTCTCGCGGCGCGACCATTTTGTGTTGTCACCCTGGCCCGTTACTACGCATTCGACTTCGATTGCGGCTGAAGAAAGCCGCAACAGGCGCGATCGAATGGGTGTTAACAGACCTTAAGGAGTTATTTGTATGTCCATTCTGTTCGAGCCTATTAAACTTGGCGCCTTGTCACTGCCCAATCGAATTGTCATGGCGCCTTTGACCCGATGTCGCTCGGGCCGCGAGCGCGTGCCCAATGCCCTGATGCGCCAATACTACCAACAGCGGGCGAGCGCCGGGTTGATTATCTCGGAGGCCACCTCGGTCGACCCGATGGGTGTCGGCTACCCCGATACGCCGGGCATCTGGTCGCCCGAGCAAGTCGCGGGTTGGCGCGAGGTCACCAAAGCCGTGCATGAGGCGGGGGGCAGAATTTTGCTGCAGTTGTGGCATGTTGGGCGCATTTCCGACCCAATGTATTTAAACGGGCAGCGCCCGGTGGCGCCGAGCGCGATCGCCGCCGAGGGACATGTATCCTTAGTACGACCCAAAAAGCCTTTTGTGACGCCGCGCGCGCTCGATTTGGATGAGATACCAGCGGTGATCAATTCGTATAGACTCGGCGCTCAAAACGCGCTGGACGCGGGTTTCGACGGTGTCGAAATTCACGGCGCCAACGGCTATTTACTGGATCAATTTCTGCAATCGGCGAGCAATCGTCGCGAAGACCAATACGGCGGCAGCATTGAAAACCGCACAAGGTTGATGCTCGAGGTAGCCGACGCGGTCATTGCGGTGTGGGGCGCGGATCGCGTGGGCATGCATCTGGCGCCGCGCGGCGACAGTCACAGCATGGGTGATGACAACGCCGAGGCTCTGTTTACCAGTGTCGCCCGCGCGCTGGGCGAAAGAAAACTGGCGTTCTTGTGCACGCGAGAACATTTTGCCGAATCGGCGTTGACGCCCTTGTTAAAAAAGGCGTTCGGTGGCCCGGTGATTGCCAACGAAGGTTTCGACCCCGCGCAGGCCGAGGCCGTGATCACCGAAGCCAAAGCCGACGCGGTGGCGTTTGGCAGGCTGTTTATCGCCAACCCCGATTTGGTGGCGCGTATTAAAGCCCGCGGCCCCTACAACTCGCCCGACCCCTCAACCTTCTACACATTCGGCCACGAGGGCTACGTGGACTACCAAACCTTGGGGCTATAAGTTGTCCTGCGCATAGCGAACACAGAAAGCGAATCCAGGACATCCATTAATCGCCACCTCTATGCTAGGGGCAGTCCCCGTTGCTGCCCGCGCTCTCAGCCGAAAGGTCGAAGCCCGCGTTCGCCAAAAC
>CAZING010000201.1:0-5007 GCA_964540505.1 uncultured Cellvibrionaceae bacterium
GCAACACCTTCGGGTGAGGCGGTCATGCCTTTATCGCCCTCTTGCCAACCGGCGGGGCAAACTTCGCCGTGCTCTTGGTGGAAAGACAGTGCATCCACCATACGCACCATTTCGTCAATATTGCGCCCAAGCGGCAGGTCGTTGACCACTTGATGGCGAACCAGGCCGTCTTCGTCGATCAGAAAAGAGCCGCGAAAAGCCACGCCACCGGCAGACTCCACATCGTACGCCTTACAAATGGCGTGAGTCATATCGGCGACGAGGGTGTACTGCACCTGGCCGATACCGCCGTTTTCTACTGAAGTGTTGCGCCATGCGTTATGAGTGAAATGCGAGTCGATGGAAACCCCTATGACTTCCACACCGCGCTTTTTAAATTGATCGTAGCGGCTGTTGAAGGCGAGCAACTCGGAAGGACAAACGAAGGTGAAATCCAGTGGGTAGAAAAAGATCACCGCCTTTTTGCCTTTAATGGTATCCGCTAGATTGAATTCATCAACAATCTCACCATTGCCCAAAACGGCGGGTGCGGTGAAATCTGGAGCCGGTTTTCCAACTAATACGCCCATGCAGAGTCTCCTAATTGCGTTAACGTGTGTGATAGAGAAGTATTCCCTTGGAAGAACACTTAGTTGTGCTCAATCCATGTATTTCAACCCCAAAAGCGGCAGCGGCCCTTCAAACTAGGAACAATGGCGCCAATATCGGGATTTAAAAACGATAACCTTTGTGCAGCTATAAAGCGGCCTTATGGTACACCCCGAGCGCCGCTCCATGAATTGAATTTTTATATAAAAGCGATAGACATTTGCAAAGGGCCTTACGACTTGCGGCAAATCGCCCGGGGTTGGCGCCGACACAAACGGATGCCGCAATCGCGGCACTGCGGGCCAAGCAAAAATGCCTTTGCAGTGTCCGAAAGATCGCGCGTCGAGCCGCGCGCCCACTGGCGCCAACGCGGAATCGATCACATTTTCAACATTTTCAACCCGACGGCTTGCCGCAAAGACTTGCCACAAACGATCGCAAGCGTGCGTTACCTTGTTGATTTCAATAGACTTTTAAAAAATCCCCAAACCCTCTTCGCGAGCCCGTCGCACTGACGCCAAGAAAGCCCGCCAAAACCTTATTGACAACCATTATCATTTGCATTAACTTTTAATGCAGTTGAATTATTAACCAGCCAGGTGTCATTTATGTACGTATGCTTGTGCAAAGGCGTGACCGACCGGGACATCAAAGTTGCCGTCGCTGAAGGGGCGCAATCGTTTCGCGAAGTGCGAAAATCGTTGGGGGTCGCCACCCAGTGCGGCAAATGCGCGTGTTTCGCTAACGGCATCATTCAGGACGAAATTAAAGCCGCCGCCGACCAGCCCTCTATCTTTTACGCGATTGCGTAAACTCGCCCTGCCCTTCACCCGGTTAGCGATTGCGCGCAAACCGGGATTTCAATCATAAAAATTCTCATTTTCACCTTCAAAATCATCTTGTTATAGAGTTTTTGCAACCGTTGACTTTATAGGGTTCGCCCCCCAAACTCCCTGAGTCTGCCAAACCATCGAGGGGCTATCATGCAAGGTGACGCTAAAGTCATTGAACATCTCAATAAAATTCTCGGCAATGAACTGATTGCAATTAACCAATATTTTCTGCATGCGCGCATGTACGAAAATTTCGGCTTGAAAGAATTGGGTAAACACGAGTACGAAGAATCCATCGACGAGATGAAACACGCGGATGAGCTGACCCAGCGCATTCTGTTTTTAAACGGTCTGCCAAATCTTCAAGACTTGGGCAAATTAATGATCGGTGAAAACACCGAAGAAATGCTCAAATGCGATTTGAAACTCGAGCTAAAAGCCATTCCGGACCTGCGCGAAGCCATCGCTTATTGCGAAAGCGTGAAGGATTACGTTTCGCGAGATTTGCTCGAGAAAATTTTGGCCTCGGAGGAAGACCACGTCGATTGGCTTGAGACGCAGCTCGAGCTGATTCAAAAAGTGGGCATTCAAAATTACTTGCAATCAAAAATGGGTGACACTTCGAGTTAAACTTTGTCTCATCTTTCGCGCGCCGTCCGTGCCGTTCGCCGCGGGCAGCAGCGCCCCTCCTAAAAGTTCACAGCGGGTGGGCCTCGCAGCTGCCCGCCCTCTAATTTTTTACCCCGCGCGGCTCTTCATTTGCGCGGCTCAGCGAAGCCCAGGCAATACAAGCTCAAACACCACCTTCTGGGTTTTGGGGTCATTAAAAGCCCGCACCCGACCGCCGTGATGCTGCACAATTAACCGCACCATATAAAGGCCCAGGCCGAGATGGCCTTGGGCGTCGGTATCGGTTCTGGCCGAGAACATCGAATCGAAAATATCTTTGAGTTGATGCTCCGCGATGGCAGGGCCTCGGTTGGCCACTTGAAGCCGCCATTCCCTGCCGCACGGCGTCACTGTGATTTCTATCTCGCTTGCCTCTGGGGCGAACGCCACGGCGTTTTCGATCAGTTTATCCATCATCTGGGCGATCAGCTCCGGCGCAACCCAAGCTTGCCACTGCTTGCCCGGCGCCAGCTGCAACCGAAAACGGTGACTCGCGTACGCGCCCTCGTAGGCGAGCACCCATTCACGAAACATCGCCTGCAAATCCACGTACTCTGCCTGCGCGTTTTGCAGACTTTGCTCGAGTCGGTTAGCCGCGCTCATCGCCTGCAACATACCGCCTAAGCGGTCCGCTCCGGCCACCGCCCGCTCGGCGTAAAGCGCTCCTTGTCGCTTAGTGGCGTTTGCTGAAGGTTCTCGATCGAGCTTTTAATGATCGCCAGAGGGGTGCGCAGCTCGTGCGACAATTTTGCGCTCAAGCTTTGCAGATAATCCGTGTAATCTTTAAGTTTCTGCACCAACTGGCCATAATTTCGCGCTAACTCGCCGATTTCGTCTTGGGCGCGCGAGTCGTAGGCCGTCAAAATCGGTTTGCCCTGGGCGTCCATGGCCTGCTCCACCGCTTTGCTGAGCTTGCGAATGCGAAACGACAGAATACTGGCATAGCCAATGCAAACCACGCCGGCAAACAGACTGACCATAAGCGAGTAAAAGAACACGGTGCCGGTGACCCCTGTTACCAAGGCGTCGACCGAATTGGAGTTTTTATCCACCACCACAAAACCTTCGAAAGAGGCCTCGTCCAAAGGGGCGTAGGCGCGGTTGATCCGCTCTTTTTGCCTAAGCAGTGCACTTTGGCCAAGCAGTTGCGTGGCCAAAGGGGTGCCGGTGACGCCTGTGAGATGGCCGTCGCGGCCGGCCTCGTGCCAAGCGGGCCCGGAGTCTTTACCGAGCAGTGTTTTCACCAAGCTGTAGACAAAGCCTCGGTATGCTCCGGCGGTTTCGCCGGCCAACTGGCCCGCATCCGCCAACAGGTAACCGGCGCGGTCGACCAGATACACTCGCATCCCCGGCTCGACAAACCGCTCTATTAATGCTTTTAGCCGGGGGTATTGGCGTACGGTCGCAAACTCGACATTAACCGAAGCCAACGCAGAACGCCCGAGGGCGCCGTCGTGAACACCTATGTGCACGCCTTGCTCCAGAAATGTCAAAGGCATTTGCCATTCCAGCTCATAGCCGGCGCCGCTTTCGTGCCAATAGCCTTTAACGGCGTGCTCTGCCGCGCCGGTTTGCCAGCTCGCCGACAATTGCCCGGGAGCGGCGCTGTACAGGCGCAAAGCCTCTCTGCCCGGCAAATGCAACGCTACATGGTCTGCGCGCTCGAGCCTTTGCGACGGATTGAAAAACTCTCGCGACGCGTCGCCCACGCTCAGGTAAAACACCGCGAGCCCGTCGATCTCCCCGGCAAAGTACTGCCCGCTTAGCGCGCTCGGTTGGCCGTCGCCCGCGCGAAGCTCGCCTGGCTGCCAATCGCGCGCACGCCAATCGTCGAAATAGCCGTCTAGAACGGGCCGCGACGGCAGCGGATGCAAAACCAACGGCTGCTGGCTCGCCTGCGGTCGCCGCGGGCCTCCGGGTGCTATATCCGAAGCGGCCACCACCTCGGATAAAGCCCGGGCGGTGGCTCCCAGCGCGTTCTGCTGCCCTTCAGTCAACGCTTTTTCAAGCTCGTGCAACATCTGCAACCCCGCCCAGGGCAGCGCCAGCGTCACAAAGCTCACAAGCAACAGTTGTTTGCGAAGCCCCACTTTGGCGCTAATCCGCTTCCTGCCAGCGGTAACCCATACCGTAGGCGGTTTTAATGCAGTCGAAGGACGGGTCCGAGTCCTTGAACTTTCGCCTTATTCGCTTGATATGAGAAGTAATCGTATTGTCATCCAACACGACGTTGGCGGCATCCATCAGCTGTTGTCGGTTTTTGAGGTGCCCAGGGTGCAGCACAAGCGCATGCACCATCCAAAGCTCGGTTATCGTCAGCGCCACCGCTTGGCCTTGCCAAGCCACCACCATGCGGTCCATATCCAAACGCAACGAGCCTCGATCCAGAAATTGCTCGACGTGCAAAGGTTGCTTCAATGCCTCAATGCGCCGAAACAAGGCCGTGACCCGCGCCTGCAGATGCGCGAGGCTGATATCTTTGGTCAAATAATCGTCCGCGCCAAGACGCAAGCCCGAGATCACATCAAAATCGTCCGTTCTTGCGGTGAGAAACACTAGAGGCAGCTCGGGCGAATGCGAGCGCAATTCGCGACACAAATCAAAGCCGCCCTCGGGCTCACCTTTTAAGCCGACATCGATTATTACTAGGTCAGGGAGCCGCGCGAGCATGCCGTCTAGCGCGTCGCGACGCGTTTTGTAATGCGAGACCTTGTACCCTTGGCGCTGAAACGCGTCGCGGTAATTCAACGCGAGCGCGTCTTCGTCTTCGACTATGGCAATATGGCGAGGCATGTTAAATAAGCACCTGTGGCATTAACAAAAGTGGCGGGCGGCGGACATAGCGCGCCCGTTGTATTATCGCGCCGTCATTATAGGGCAGTCGGCCGCGCCCTTTGCAGACGATAAGCGTAGTGCT
>CAZING010000202.1:0-2883 GCA_964540505.1 uncultured Cellvibrionaceae bacterium
ATTTAAGCCTGCTCGAGGTCGCGGCCCATTTAGAGGTGGATGATCTGGCCGTGCGCGCCGCGTTAGTCAACGCCGCGCTTGTAGCCGCAGCGAATGTGTCGGGCGCAAGTGTATCCGAGGCGATTGAAATCGCGGTGTCCTCGGTGGCCGGCTATACCCGCGACGGCGGCGCGGCAGAGTCGCGAATCGACCAAGAAGATGTTTTGGCAGAAGTGGTGAAGCTTGTATCCGCGGAACAACTTAACGCGATGGCCATGGTGCGCGCGACCAGCGCCATCGCCGCCGAACTTGAGGCTCTAAAGCTTGGCGCACTTGGCAATACCGCTTGGAACAACGCGGCGCGGCCGGTAATAGGCAGTCAGGGTTTGGCGCAGGTGAAAGGCTTGGTCCAGGAAATCCGTCAGATTGCAAACAGTTTGGATTTCGCTTCGCTGCTTGCTTTGGGAGCGACGGAAAACCTGTTCTCGGCTGAGATACTGCGTGCGGCGAATGTCTTCGGAATGGATGTAACCAGCGATCTTGTTCTGCTTGAGCACATCCCCCAATATGCGAGCGTAATGAGTCGAGTGATGCCCGCGCTATTGGCTGCTGTTACCGAATATTATTCCAACGACCAGATTTTGGAGCAAGCGGACGGAATCCGCTTGAACTTGAGCGTAGTCGGTGACGAATTCAGGTTTGATATTCAACAATCTTTGCTTATGTGCGACAACCCAGCCGCCAGTTGTGAGTTCGCCCTATCATTGCAGCCGGTCATACAGGCGGACTTGGTTGGCATAGGTGGCGGCGGGAATACAATTACGTTTCGCGGAAACGTTCATTTCAGCGGTGAAATCGCTAACGAAGACTCACGCCTCACCTTCGGTGAACAAGCTGTTATAAACATTCCCAATTCCACAATCCGCATTGCATACACCGATGAGAGCGAAACCGAAGTCGCTTCATTGGTGTTTTTCGGTTACGAGCTTCAAGCGAATTTGCCGTTCGAGTTGCAATACCTCACTGCCGACTCAGAGCTCAACCGACTCAACAGTCGTTTAAGCGGCTCCGCAGCCTCGCTGAATTTCGAGTATGGAAGCAACGTGAATCAAATGAGCGCTAATGGCGGGTTCACTTTCGTCGATACACTGACACTGGCGCTTAAAAGTGCTCAAGAACTGGATTTTAGTTTTGCGCTGACTGAATCACCTGAACACATCGACCCGCGTTTGTTTGTGATGAACGTGAAACAAGCCGATGGACTTTTCCAGCAAGGCCTGAATATTGTCTATCGCGACGTTTACGAGTGCACATCAAATGACTTCAACCCTGACGCGTGCAACCTAATTAGCGAGTTAACAGAATTCCACGGCGAGACGGAAGAGAACTTCTTGCGGCTGGCGCTGACTTTATTTGGAACCACAGACTTATACGGTGCGCCCGATCGTTCGCTTCTCACGGTTTCGGGAGAGCGCAAATCACCTACGGAAGTGGCAATTAATACATTAAAGGTTAAGGGCCAAGGTCAAATTATTCATTTGTACGGACAGTTCAATTCCGCCGGCGGCATCAACGCATTACGAGGGCGGAACCTGGATGGCGCGCACATCGATATAGAGACTCGCGATCGCAAGCGGCAAGGGTCGGTGCGCAGTTACAGTGGTGACGAATTTGTTGATGTGCGCGATATGGGCGAGTGGCTCAAATTCACCTACAGCGACGGTTCCTTCGACTCGCTGTGAACAGTAAGAATAAAAGCATGCTTGAGCTAGGAACAAATTTTAGAAAGAAGGCGAGCGCCTGCTTGCTGTTGGCCGCAGTGGGCATGGGCGTCTCGGTGCAAGTCAATGCTGAAAGCAATAGCTACCTTTTTAACCGCGCCGAGAGCTTCAGTTGGAGTGGTGCCAACCCGGTCACGGCCTATTTTAATTTGCTGGTGGGTCCGCCGCCCGAGAATGGCAACCACGCGTTTACCCGCAATAAAATCGAATTCGGCATGGGGTATAAAAACCTCGAAATTTCGCTGATTCATCGCAACGATCAAAATCTCGATTTCTCCGACGGTGCACGCGACTTTGCCTACCTGAATAAAAATCGGGGCCAGATTCCGCTGGATCATTTTTACGATGTCGAGGTGTGGGGTAACCAGTATCAGGCGTCGGGCTTAAAATTCGCTTACACCTGGCAACTCACCCCCAGTATCGACTTCACCGCCGCTTACAGCTATTTGGTTGGCACCGAGATGATTTCCGGTTATCTCGGTCAAAATGAAAATGGCGAAGGCGGCCAAGTTGCCTACACAATGCGTGAAGTCGGGGGCCAAAACCGCCGCGTGCTTGCCGGGAATCTGCACACCGACCTCTATTACACCGACGACCCTTTTTTTCGTCGCGAGGTTGCCGAACCGAGCTCTAGAGGCTTTGCCTTTGATGTCGGTTTCAGCTGGCAAATTCGTCAAAACTTACAGCTGCGCGCCATGGTCGACGACCTGAGCGCGCGCCTGCACTGGAAGGATATCCCGCATACGGTCGCCGACGCCTCGGGCGATATGTTCGCAATCGACGACCAAGGCTTCGCCTACGCGGTAAAAAGCTTTGATGGCACAGAGAGCTGGGGCGACTACGTGCAAGAACTCACCCGAAGAGAACGGCTGTTTATCGACTACGACCGTGGTAAGCATCTGTGGACTTACAATGTCGACCGCTACCGAGTCACCGATTTTCACCGTTTGAAATACACTTATGAGTGGCGCGAGCACTGGGCCGGGCGCGTCGGGGTGGAAGCCACCACCGGCGCCATTGAACTGGGCTTGGCCATGCCCTATGGCGAATTGGCTTTTAGCTTCGACGATTTGGATTTCGATAAAGCTAAAACGATCGGGCTGCTTTGGAGCGTCCATTTTAA
>CAZING010000202.1:2983-4943 GCA_964540505.1 uncultured Cellvibrionaceae bacterium
GTGATCAGGCAGTCCGCTGGCGGTAGAGGGGTGCGGTCTTTAAACGGCAAAAGCTCCCGCGCGGACTCGCAATAAGCACGGGTGGCTCGGTTTTCCTGCTCGACATGTTGTTTGATTGCGCGGTGAAATTCGGGCTGCGTTAGGTGGTGCCAGGACTGGGTCAATACCGGTACAAAGCCGCGTTGTATTTTATGTTCGCCCTGGGCGCCCGCGTCGAAGCGCGAAAGTTTCAGCTGTATGGCAAGCTCTATGCCTTGGTAATAGCAGCACTCAAAGTGCAGCCCATCAATTTCTTCAGTCGTGCCCCAATAACGCCCGTAGAGGGTATCTTTGTCGTAAAAGTACAGCGCGGCCGCGAGCCACTGGCCGTTGCTGCGGGCTTTGACCATCGCGGTATGCGCGTGCAGGTCTTGGCCTATTTGTTGAAAAAACGCCTGGTTCAAATAGCCCATATGGCCGCTGCGCTTTAAATAGGTGAGGGCGTAGAGTTGATAGAAGCCGGCCCAATCTTCGGCGGTGATGTCAGTGCCAAACAGTAGATCTATTTGAATATTCTGTTCGGCGATTTTACGTCTTTCTCTATTGATGGTTTTGCGCTTTCGCGAACTCAGCGAGTCGAGAAAACCCGCAAAGCTTCCGTAGTGTTTGTTGAACCAATGAAACTGGCAGCCGAGACGCTGAAACATTTCGGCATCGCGCCAGATGCGGTTGTGCTTTCGGTCGGGAAACAATACGTGAAGCCCCGAGAGCTTATCGGTTTCGCATCGCTTCAACACGGCTTGAAGTAAGTTCGATGCGAGCCGGTCTTCTACGTCGTCGCCGTTTATGGTGGCAATTCGTGCTCCGGTGCTGGGGGTGAAAGGCGTCGCGCACAATAGCTTCGGGTAATACTCGAACCCCGCCTGTTCATAGGCGTTGGCCCAGGCCCAGTCGAACACGTATTCGCCGTAGGAGTGCGCCTTCAGGTACAAAGGCATAGCCGCCACCGGTTCACCCGCGTTTGTGGCGATCGCGTGCGTCGGCGCCCAACCGCGCTTGTGGTCGGTGCATTGGCTGGCTTCCAACGCTTGATAAAACGGATATTGAACAAACGGGTAATCGCTGCGCCACAGCTTTTGCCATTGTTCGGCGCTAAGGCGTTCTATGGGTTTGAAGTCGATCTCTATCATAACCAGGCTCCCGATTGCGCGCCGCCGGGTTTAGGGCGTGCGGAATGAGCCGCCGGCCGGTCGTGAGCTTCGGGCCGCACCCGTTTAACGTTCTGATTATTTGAGGTCATTACAAGGCCGTTGTCAGCTAGTCGCCCAGAGTAATGATTTCGTCGCGACAGGGAAAGCCCGAGGTCAGAAGACAGAAGACCGAAGCTGGAGAGTTTGGCTCTGTCGGAAATCGCCTTCAGCTCGCGCAGCCAATCTAACAGACCCTAGCGGGCCATGGGTGAATAAGGTGGCTGGCCGCTGCGCCAGAGCGTTCATCTGGCGCTTAAGAAGCTTGAATTGCTCCACCGGCCGCCAGACGAAACCCGATCACTCGCGGGGCTCTTGTGGTTTTTGACGTGGAAAGTGGCAGGAAAATTCACTGCCTTTTCCGAGTTGGCTCGATACGCGAAGTTCGCCGTGATGGCGCAGCAGAATATGTTTGACGATTGCAAGCCCAAGCCCGGTGCCGCCCGAGGCTACCGAACGGCTTTGGTCGACCCGGTAAAACCGCTCGGTCAGGCGCGGTAGGTGCTTGGGGTCTATGCCTATGCCGGCGTCTTTAACTTTGAGCACGGTCTGTTCGGGGAGCTGCTCGAGCGTGATTTCAATCTCGGCCCCGGGTGGGGAATAGTTAATCGCGTTGACCACCAAGTTGGCGAGCGCGCTTCTGAGCTCGGGTTCGCTGCCAATGACGGTAGCCGAGCGATCGCCGCGCAATGACAGCTTGTGATTTCTGTCGCCACTGAGCGCGCGAGCGTCGG
>CAZING010000203.1:0-4751 GCA_964540505.1 uncultured Cellvibrionaceae bacterium
GGCGATACACCACCACTGCTGACGGCAATCATCAAAGGGCTGCGATCGATGATCGCGGGCATTATCACCGAACACAAAGCGGGGTTATCGACAACGTTGACCGGGACGCCCGCCGCGTTACAATCGGCGGCTACCTGGCGGTTAACAGCGGGGTCATCGGTGGCGCTGATCACCAAGCGCACCGCCTTAAGACACGATTTGCTGTAGTGCGAGAAACGCACTTCGCCGCCGTTTTCGGTGACCAACGCGCGTAATTCCGGGTCGATTTCGGGCGCAACCAGCTTCACCAAGGCGCCCGCCTTGATTAAAAGCCGGGCTTTTCGAAGGGCGACGCCACCGCCGCCAACCAGCAGACAGGGCTGAGCCTGAAGATTAAAAAATAGCGGCAGGTAATCCATCGCGCGGGTTCAGCCTCGGCCTATGCTCGTCTGGCCGCCCATATAGGGTTGCAATACTTTGGGGATGGCAATGGTGCCGTCGGCTTGTTGGTAGTTTTCCATCACCGCCAGCAAAGTGCGACCGACCGCGAGACCCGAGCCGTTCAGAGTATGGAGCAGTTCCGGTTTGCCTGTGGTGCGGTTGCGGTAGCGGGCTTTCATTCGTCGCGCCTGAAAATCGCGGAAGTTACTGCAAGAGGAGATCTCCCGGTATTTGTTCTGCGAGGGCACCCAGACTTCTAAGTCGTAGGTCTTCGCGGCTGCAAAGCCGATATCACCCGTGCAGAGCACAACGGTTCGGTAGGGAAGCTCCAGCTTTTGCAAAATGGCTTCGGCGTGCCCACGCAAAGCCTCTAATGCCGCGTCCGAATGGTCCGGGTGGACAAACTGGACGAGCTCGACCTTTTCGAATTGATGTTGACGAATCATCCCGCGGGTGTCGCGCCCGTAGCTGCCGGCCTCGGAACGAAAGCAAGGCGTGTGGCAGGTGAACTTAACGGGCAGTTGGTCTTCCGGGAGAATTTCGTCTCTGAAGATATTGGTGACCGGCACCTCGGCGGTAGGAATTAAATAGAATTCGCGCTCGTCGTTTAACTTGAACAGGTCTTGTTCGAATTTGGGCAATTGCCCTGTGCCGAACAGCGAATCGCGATTCACCACAAAAGGCACGCAAAGCTCGTCGTAGCCGTGGTCGGTGATGTGGGTATCGAGCATGAACTGAATTAATGCCCGGTGCATTCGCGCCAACTGGTTTTTGATCACAGCAAAGCGCGAGCCGGTGATTTTGACGGCGACCTCGAGGTCGAGCTGATCAAGCGCCGCGCCTAGATCGACATGGTCTAAAACCTCAAACTCGAAAGTTCTCGGCGTACCCCACCGGCTTACCTCGACATTATCGCCTTCCGACTTGCCTTCGGGGACATCGTCGTCGGGAAGGTTCGGAATCGCCTGCACCTGCGCCTCCCACTGCAATGCGATCTCGCTCAATTCCGCCTCGGCTCGGCTCAGCTGACCTTTTAAATCGCCGACCTCTTTAAGCAGAGGCGCGATGTCGCCCCCCGACGCTTTAACGGCGCCAATGGCTTTTGCGCGCGCTTTGCTTTCGGCCTGCAGGCTTTCACATAGGCTTTGGGTCGCTTTGCGCTTGTCCTCCAGCGCCTGAAACGCCGTCACATCGAGGTCGAAACCGCGCTTTGCCAAACGGGATGCAACAAGCACCAGTTGATTACGAAGAATTTTGGGGTCGAGCATGGCTGTTTGATGTTTCCCTTTTTAATTTAAAAAAATAATCTTTCACACAGATTCGCGCCCGCCCAAACCGCAAACAGACACGCAACCACAGTGGCGACAAGGTAGCTTGCGGCGATGGCCTGGTGATCGGCCGACCAAAGACTGAACGCTTCAATCGAAAAACTTGAAAAGGTCGTAAACGCACCGAGAAACCCTACCGTTACCAAAGGTTTAAGGTTGGCATTTAGCAGAGGTTTTTCGACAATCAGAATGTACACAGCGCCCATCACAAAGCAACCCAGAACGTTGGCCAGAAAGGTTGCCGTGGGAAACCGATCGGTCGCGGGCGGGATGAGAGCGAGCAGACCAAAGCGCGCCAGGGCGCCAAAGGCACCACCGATTGCCACAAAAAACCAAGTCATTAAGGATTGCCGCTCGTTTTAGGACAAACCTCTCGGGCCTTGCGATTGAGCTCTCGGTAGTGGCGCAACTTTTCGCCGATTTGTAACTCCAGCCCTCGGTCCACCGGCTGGTAATACAAGGTGCCCGCCAAGGGCTCCGGGAAATAATTCTCACCGGCCGCAAAGCCGTTGTGTTCATCGTGCGCGTAGCGGTAGTTTTTGCCGTAGTCCAGAGCTTTCATCAATTGGGTGGGGGCGTTGCGCAGATGCAGCGGCACCTCGTAACTGGGCGAGGATTTTACATGAGCCATCGCTTGGTTGAAGGCATTATACACAGCATTACTTTTCGCTGCCGCCGCTAGATAAACAACCGCTTGGGCGAGCGCCAACTCCCCTTCGGGGCTGCCCAAACGCTGCTGTACGTCCCAAGCGTTTAAACACAAAGTTAAGGCGCGAGGATCGGCGTTACCTATATCCTCGCTCGCCATACGCACCACTCGTCGGGCGAGATAAAGCGGGTCGCAGCCGCCGTCAAGCATTCTGGCAAGCCAATAAAGTGCGGCGTCTGGATCCGAGCCCCGAATGGACTTATGCAGCGCGGAAATCTGGTCGTAAAAAGCCTCTCCTTGTTTGTCGAAACGACGGACGTCCGCCACCAGCACCTGGCGCATAACCGCTTGATCGATTCGCCCGTTTTCCGCCAAGTCGCTGGCGATTTCAAGCAGGTTCAACGCCTTGCGCGCGTCGCCGTCGGCTGCGGCAATCACCAGTCGGCGGGCGTCGTCGTCCAGCGCCGCCTGCAAGGGCGCCAAACCCTGCGAATGAGCGAGCGCTCGATCGATCACCCGCGCCAGTTGATCGTCGTCCAACGACTTGAGCACATAGACACGGGCACGACTGAGTAAGGCATTGTTCAGTTCGAACGATGGGTTTTCGGTTGTGGCGCCAACGAATATGAAGGTGCCATCTTCAACGAAAGGAAGAAATGCGTCCTGCTGGGCTTTGTTAAATCGGTGCACCTCGTCCACAAACAGGACGGTTCGCCGACCCTTGCCGCGAAACAAGCTTTGGGCTTCGGCGACTGCGGCTCGAATGTCTTTTACGCCGGCGAGAACCGCAGAAATAGGTGCAAAGTGGGCATCGATATAATGAGTGAGCAAGCGTGCGAGCGTCGTTTTACCAACACCGGGCGGCCCCCACAGGATCATCGAGTGCAGCTGCCCTCGTTGAATCGCCTCTCGAAGCGGTTTACCCGGCGCTAGAAGGTGATCTTGCCCTATATACTCTTCGAGACTTTGGGGCCGCAAACGGGCCGCCAGGGGCATCCCCAACGGCACGGCACCCGCGTCGAAAAGGTCACTGTTCGACACGGACTATGTCCGTACCTGCCGGCGGTACAAATTCAAACCGGCCAGGTTCGACGGGACTGTTGCGCTTGACGTTGGACAGCATCACGGTCGTAGTCTGCTGAAGTTTGTCGATAAAACGTATGCTCGCCAGCTGTTGCTGCTCGAAAACCACAACCACGTGATCGTAATTGGCCTCGCCTTTCAATTTAGGGGTTAAGGTAAACGACTGTTGCGCGCCCTGCTCCTGCAGCTCGACTTCGAAGCGGGTCTTTAAAGCGGCGGGGTCGCCGGTGAGAATAGACACGGGGCTGGTGTTATCGTTAAGTGTCTGGCGTCGCTCGGTAACTTGTTCGAGATCGGGGTCATAGACCCAGAGGGTGTCCGGGGTGCCGACGATCGTCTGCGCAAAAGGCTCGGCACTTTCCCAGAAGAAGTAGCCCGGACGCTTGAGTGAAAAGCTGCCGCTGCTTTGCTGCACAGTGTCGCCACTTTTTTCGGTGATGGTCTGTTGAAAATCGCCGGTTAAAGTTTCGATTGGGTCCATAATCGCGCGCAGTCTTTCGAGATCTTCGGCGTATAAATTCGGCGACGCGGACACCGCTAGAAACATCAAGAACGCTTGTATGAATTGTTTGTGCATGAGTTCCTCTATCTCGATGGTCCCGGAGCCAAGACCTCGCGGTTACCGTTGCTGCTCATTTCGGATACGACACCCGAGGTTTCCATCTGTTCAATCAGCCGCGCAGCACGGTTATAGCCAATCCGCAGTTTGCGCTGTACCGATGAAATGCTCGCCTTGCGCGTTTCGAGCACAAAGGCTACGGCCTCGTCATAAAGCGGGTCGGATTCGTTGTCGCCGTCGCCCGAGCCTTCGTCGCTGAACCCCGGCACCGATATCGATTCGGTTTGTTCGCTGAAAATCTCTTCGAGATAGTTCGGCGCGCCGCGCCGCTTCCAATCGGCTACCACATTGTGCACTTCGTGGTCGTCAACAAACGCCCCGTGTATCCGTACAGGCAAACTTGTTCCGGGCGGCAGATACAGCATATCGCCGTGGCCGAGCAACTGCTCTGCCCCACCTTGGTCGAGGATCGTTCGAGAATCAATTTTCGAGGACACCTGAAACGCGATGCGCGTCGGTATGTTGGCTTTAATCAGACCGGTGATGACGTCCACCGAGGGCCGCTGAGTTGCAAGAATCAAATGAATGCCCGCGGCGCGGGCCTTCTGTGCGATTCGCGCAATCAATTGTTCAACTTTTTTGCCGACGATCATCATCATATCGGCAAATTCATCGATCACGACTACCACAAACGGAAGCGTGGTCAAATCCG
>CAZING010000204.1:0-4568 GCA_964540505.1 uncultured Cellvibrionaceae bacterium
TGATATGGTAGCGCTACCAGTATCGACTATGCCGCTCGAATTTGCAACTTTCATCTCGCAAGCACGTCGAACCTCTGCCTATTTGACTTATAACCACAACAACTAAAATGCCTATGAAAATCAAACAGATATTGACCTTCGTTGCACTCGCGCTGCTCGGTCTGAACAGCCAAGCGAAAGACGGCTACGAGCTCTGGCTGGACTATCAGCCTTTAGAGCAAAGCTATGCACCGTCGGTGCAGAAAACTTTCCAAGCTTTGGTTGCTGGTGATAGTACCAGTATGACCCGCAAAGCCGCCATAAACGAATTACAACGGGGCTTTTCGGGGTTAACGGGTCGCGCCTTAAAAACGACCACCAAACCGGTAAACGGCGGCTTGGTTCTCGCGCTTGCCGATGAGCTTAGGGGCTATGGTGTCGAGCTTCCCGAAGCGCAGATAAGCGAGCTCGGGGACGAGGGTTACCGAATCCTTCGCACCAAAGCGCGCAAGAAAACGGTCACGCTGATTGTCGCCAAAGAGGAGCAAGGGCTGCTGTACGGCAGCTTTGCGCTTCTTCAGCATCTGATGCGCCAGCAACCGCTCTCCGAGCTGCAACTGCAAAGCAGCCCAAGCGTTAAGCTTCGGGTGCTCAACCACTGGGATAACCTAGACGGCTCGGTCGAGCGCGGCTACGCAGGGGCCTCGCTTTGGGACTGGTGGCGATTGCCCGAAATAGTCGATCCGCGCTATCTCGATTACGCCAGAGCCAACGCCGCGATCGGCATCAATGGCGCGGTGCTCAATAACGTCAACGCCCAGGCGCTGAGCCTGAGCCCCCGATATCTGGCGAAAACGGCGGCTATCGCCGAGGTGCTTCGCCCGTACGGGATAAAGGTGTATTTGTCGGCGCGCTTTAGCGCACCCATAGAGCTGGGCGGGCTGCTAAGTGCCGACCCGAGAGACCCAGACGTGCAAAAGTGGTGGCGCGAGAAAGCGACGGAAATTTACGGGTTCATACCGGATTTCGGCGGCTTTTTAGTGAAAGCCAACTCGGAGGGTCAACCGGGCCCCGGTGATTACGGTCGCACCCACGCTGAGGGCGCCAACCTACTTGCCGAGGCGCTGGCCCCACACGGCGGCATAATCATGTGGCGGGCGTTTGTTTACTCCGAGCTCGATGCCGAGGACCGCGCGAAACAGGCCTATAGCGAGTTCAAGCCTCTCGATGGCAAGTTCGCCGACAACGTCCTGGTCCAAGTAAAGAACGGCCCGATCGATTTCCAGCCGCGCGAGCCGTTCCACCCATTATTCGGTGACATGCCGAAAACGCCACTTATGATGGAGCTCCAAATCACCAAAGAATACCTGGGGTTCTCCAGTCATCTGGCCTACCTCGCGCCTTTATACCAAGAGGTTTTCGAAGCCGATACCTACCGCCCAAGCACAGGTTCAACGGTGTCCCGCGTGATAGACGGCAGCAATCACAACCACACCTTAACCGGCATCGCCGGGGTCGCCAATATCGGTCGCGATCGCAATTGGAGCGGGTCGATATTCGATCAGGCGAACTGGTTTGCGTTTGGTCGCATGGCTTGGAACCCCGATGCCGACGCCGAGGTCATCGCCCAAGAATGGCTGGGGTTGACCTTCTCGAACCATTCAGAGTTTATAGAGACCGCGAGCGCCATGATGATGGGCTCGCGCGAAGCGGTGGTCGACTATATGACGCCGCTCGGCTTGGCGCACCTGATGGCCACCGGTCACCACTACGGCCCGGCGCCCTGGGTATCCGATCTCGCGCGGCCGGAGTGGAACCCCGCCTACTATCACCAAGCCGACGCTCAGGGCATAGGCTTTGACCGCACCAAGTCGGGCAGTAACGCGCTCGCCCAGTACGCGCCGCAACTTGCCGCCGAATTCGCCGATCTCGAGCGGATCGACGAGCGGTTGTTGCTTTGGTTTCATCATCTGCCCTGGGACTACCGTTTAAACTCGGGCAAAACCTTATGGGAGGGCTTGGCGGCTCACTACGACCGAGGCGTAGCCCAGGTTGAAAGGATGCGCGAACAATGGCAAACACTCGAGCCCTACATAGACGCTGAACGCTTCGCGACTGTGGCGACTCGCTTAGAGGTTCAATTAAAGGAAGCTTTGTGGTGGCGCGACGCCAGCCTCGCCTATTTTAGCGAGGTTTCAGGTCGCGCACTGCCCGAAGGCGTGCGCAAACCCGCGCATTCGCTTCGGCATTACCAAGCGCTCGAGTTTCCCTTTGCGCCCGGAGACGGCGGTTAACTTTGGGGCCGGCGCGGCGACCCTGCACGCCGCTGACCGAGACCATACTATCGCGGCGCACTGCGTTACGCCGCGACAGTTGTACGCCCTACCCGATTGCTACGGACTGTCCGCGCGAAACTCGATTTCGAAAGAGCTCACCGGCACTCCGGAATCACCGTAGAGTCGGCAGTCCGGGCCGTCTGCCCAACAGTAGCGAATTTTTCGTGCCTCGGGGAGCTGGGCCATCGGAATGTGAATGGCATTCGTCTGCAACCTTGCCGAAACCCTTACGCAGGTGTCGGCGCAGAGCTCGAAATAGCGCAGCGCGCCGTCTCTTATAATCAATTTTTCGGTTTTAGGTGCGAACGAAAGCACGAAATCGCCCTGTGATCGGCGCACCTTTGCGGGCCAAATGCCGTCGGTGATGCCGTCTTTTTCTCGCATCAATGCCAGGGCCACACGGCCGGCTCGGCGGCCGACCAGGGTTTTATCGGTCGGGTGCAAATCGGCGTTGTCGCCCGCGTCAATGGTCACGGCTATGCCGGTATTAGCGTCGTCAACGGCCGACTGCCATTGCGCATGGCGGACACCGGCCCAGCCGGAGTCGACCGCACGGTTGGTCGCCGGGTCGCCGTAGTTCGGCAATTGCACTATCACGAATGACAGATCTTTACCGAAATCCTCTCGCCAACTGCGTACCAGTGTTGTCATCAGCTGCGCGTATTGGTTCGCGCGGCCGGTGTTGGACTCGCCCTGATACCAGACAACGCCGCGAAAACTCAGACCTTTCAACGGCGCGATCATCGCGTTATACAAGCCCGCCAAGCCGTTGATACTCTGCCAGGGGGCTTGGGGCGGATAACCATAGCTGGCGGGCACGCGGCTGTACTCCCAACCTTCGTCCAGGGCAACGCGCGTGCCATTTTCGAGCCTGAGCGCAACCTCATCGGCAGGGCCGACCATGCCGCCTTCCCCATAAGTACTCAGCACGTTCAAAACCAACAGGTTGTCGCCCGCTTTTAGCACGCCCGAGGGCAGCTCGTATGTCCGCGGCGTCCCCCAACCGAACTCCGAGCCGACGATCTGGCCGTTGACCCAGGTAAGATCCACTTCGTCTATACCGCCTATATCGAGCCGCGCCTTCAGTTGCGCCTCACCCTCCGATACCCGAAAGCGGTTTCGATACCAAAGCAGCCCATTGAAGTCCTGAAAGTCGCCGCGTTGCCAAGTTCGCCAACTCGTCAATGCCGGTACGGGTTGCCAGTGCGTGGCCACGGGGTTCGCCCAAGGTTCGGTGTGCGCTTGCCACCATTGCTGCCAACGCGTTGCGTAGCGCTGCATCGCGACTTTCGGCTCACGCGCATAAGTAGCCAAGAGGTCGAGATCGGCCGCAAAGCCCGGGACTGACCCAAGCGCTTTGGCAGCAATCCACGCCTCGATTTGCGAACCGCCCCAGGAGGCGTGCACCAACCCTATAGGAATATCGAGGGCATCGTGCAGCTGCTCAGCGGTATAAGCGCAAACGGCGGAAAAGTCGGCCAGCGCTTGCGGCGATGCCAGACGCCAAGGGTTTGGCTTGGCAAAATCGTCGCGAGGCGCCGGACTGTAATCGCGCTCGACGCTCAGCAATCGAATTTCACTAGGCGGCGCTCCCTGCCAGGGTTTAGGCCCGGAGGTGTCGCGCACTTGCCAAGCCATATTCGACTGGCCCGAACACAACCAAAGATCGCCAATCATGACATTGGTGAATGTGACGCCCCCGCGCTCGCCGGTCATCGCAAGCTCAAAGGGGCCGCCCGTTGCCCGCGGCTTGAACGTCACCCGCCAACGGCCCGCTTTGTCGGCTTTGCTTTTGCGTTTCTGGTCGCCCAAAACCACCGACACCCGCTCGCCCGGCTCGCCCGTGCCCCAAACCAAGATCGGCGCCTCACGCTGCAAGACCATATTATCGCTAAACACGGATGCAGGCTCGAGCGCGGAGACGCTCGATGCGCCCAGCACAAGCACAAAATATATTGCCCGCAGAGACATTCTCGCCATTGTCTTCATTATCTGCCCTGCCTTCTATTGGCCCTACAAAGTAACCGGAAGACACTCAATGATCAACGAAAGCCACCGACCTTCGTTAGCCCGATGTTTATGACAGTTCAATTGACCGGGCGAGCCAATGCCGAAGCCGACAGCGGTGTTTTTCATAGTAGTTAGTGGGACAGGCAAGTTAGTGGGACAGACACGTTAGAGCAGTGGGACAGACACGTTAGAGCAAGTTAGTGAGACAGGCAACTTAGAAGTTAGTGGGACAGGCACGTTAGA
>CAZING010000205.1:0-4549 GCA_964540505.1 uncultured Cellvibrionaceae bacterium
AGTACCAGTGGCACGACCACAACTGGATGGCCAGCCGCGAAGGGGCCAATAGCTTAAACAACCCTATCGCCATCTATGAGGTGCACCTTGGGTCTTGGCGCCGGGTTTACGAAGCGGGCAACCGGTATTTGAATTACCGCGAACTTGCAGCCGAGCTGATTCCCTACGTTAAAGAAATGGGCTTTACTCATATCCAATTAATGCCTGTCAGTGAATATCCGTTCGACGGTTCGTGGGGTTATCAACCCGTCGGCCTGTACGCACCCACCAGCCGATTTGGCGAGCCGGACGATTTTCGGTATTTCATCGATCGCTGTCACCAAGCGCAATTGGGTGTTTTGGTCGACTGGGTGCCGGGGCATTTTCCGTCAGACGCCCATGGTTTGGCTTGGTTTGACGGCACGCCTTTGTATGAACATGCCGACCCGCGACAAGGCTTTCATCCGGACTGGAACACCTACATCTACAATTACGGGCGGCGTGAGGTCGCCAACTTTTTATTTTCCAATGCGCTTTACTGGTACGATGAATTCCACATAGACGGTTTGCGTGTAGACGCCGTGGCATCCATGCTGTATCTGGATTATTCAAGAGAGTCGGGCGAGTGGGTTCCCAACCATTACGGAGGCCGGGAAAACCTGGAAGCCATAGACCTATTAAAACGCGTGAACAGCACGGTCTATCGCCAGTACCCAAATGCGATGATGGTGGCCGAGGAGTCGACGGCCTGGCCCGGGGTGTCCCACCCTGTGTACGCGGGCGGTCTCGGTTTTGGTTACAAATGGAACATGGGCTGGATGAACGATAGCCTGAGCTATATGGAGAAAGAACCCATCCATAGGCAATTTCATCATCACGAGCTTACCTTCAGTTTGCTTTACGCGTTTAACGAAAATTTTATTTTGCCTCTGAGCCACGATGAAGTGGTACACGGCAAGCGCAGCCTGCTCGACAAAATGCCGGGTGAGGGCGCCCAAAAATTCGCAAATCTTCGCGCCTATTACGCGTTCATGTGGACCCACCCGGGCAAAAAACTTTTGTTTATGGGCGGCGAATTTGCACAAGGCCGCGAATGGAGCCACGATGTCAGCCTGGATTGGCATTTGTTGGATGTTCATTTCCATGAAGGCGTGCAGCGTTTGGTGCGCGATTTAAACCATTTCTACAAGCTGAACCCGGCTATGCACCAATTGGACTGCGACAGCAGGGGGTTCGAATGGATTGAAGCCGATGACCGTCATAATTCGATATTTGCGTTTTTGCGCAAAGGCGAGGAGGGCAGTCTGGTGTTGGTGGTCTGCAACTTTACGCCGGTGGCGCGGGAACATTATCGTTTAGGGGTGCCATGCGGCGGGTTTTATCGCGAAGCGGTCAACACCGACGCGTCTCTGTACGGCGGCGGGAACTTTGGCAACAGCGGTGGCTTAAGAGCAGAGCCGATGGGCTATCATGGCCGACCCTGGTCGGTGACAATGAATGTGCCGCCTATGGGAAGTTTAATTTTCGAGTGGCTGGGTTAGTTGGCCGTGGCGGCGCTAACACTTGCAAGCGATGCCTGCCGTGTACCCACAAGCCTTATAACAAGCGCTGTCTAGCGCTCTATAGCTGCACTTTTTAAAAAAACCCGCGCCAGCGCGCTTATAAAAATATAAAAGCAGCGGAAGGCGACTAGGGGGTTTTTCAATGCGAGCAATCGACGTCTAGGTGCCCAACAAGGCGATAGACAAAAACTGAGTTCTAATGTGGTAGAGGTGCTGTGAACACTAACAGTTTTAACGTTCAGGCCGGGCTTCCCTACCCCTTGGGGGCAACCCCTACCGAGGATGGGGTAAATTTTGCGCTGTTTTCCGCGCACGCTGAGAAGGTGGAGCTGTGTCTGTTCGACGAATCCGGCCAACAGGAGTTGGCGCGTTTGGAATTGCCGGAATATACCAACCAGGTGTGGCACGGACGTGTGGACGGTCTCAGTCCGGGCGCGCTATACGGGTATCGTGTACACGGGGCCTACGACCCGAAACAAGGACATCGTTTTAACCCCAACAAACTGGTGCTCGACCCCTACGCGAAGAAAATTGCCGGCGGGTTCGCGTGGCACGATAGCCTTTACGGTTATAAGGTCGACGACCCGCTGCAAGACTTGGCGTTCGACGCACAAGACTCCGCCCCGGTTATGCCCAAAGCCGTGGTCAGTACCCACGATAGCCCCGCCAAAGCGATAGCCAAGCCCATACCCTGGACCGACACGGTCATCTACGAAGCGCACGTCAAAGGCTTCACGCAGTTGTTTGAAGGGGTGGCGGCAGAGCAACGCGGAACTTACTTGGGCCTAGCGCAAGACCGCGTGATCGAATACTTGAAAGACCTAGGAGTCACCGCGGTGGAATTGCTGCCCGTCCATTTTTTTGTGGACGAACAATTCCTTAGCAAGCGCGGCTTGGTGAATTACTGGGGTTACAACACCCTCAATTTTTTTACGCCGCACCCCGCCTACGGCGCGCCCGAGGATTTCAAAACCATGGTCACGCGCCTGCACGAGGCGGGCCTCGAAGTCATTATCGATGTGGTTTACAACCATACCTGTGAAGGCAACCATTTGGGCGCACAATTGTGTTTTCGCGGCATCGATAACGCGTCCTATTACGCGTTGCACCACGAAAACCAGAGGTTTTACGTCAACGATACCGGTTGCGGCAACACCTTTAATCTAAAGCACCCGCGGGTGCTGCAGTTGGTGCTCGACAGCCTTCGCCATTGGGTCACTTACTACGGTGTCGACGGCTTTAGATTCGATTTGGCCACAGTGCTCGGTCGCGAGACTTACGGGTTCGACCCCCACGGCGGGTTTTTCGATGCACTGATGCAAGACCCGGTTTTGAGCCGTTGCAAGTTAATTGCCGAGCCGTGGGATATTGGCCCCGGCGGTTACCAAGTGGGGCGCTTCCCGCCCGGTTGGGCCGAGTGGAACGACCGCTATCGCGATACCGTGCGCCGCTTCTGGCGCGGCGATGAAGGCATGCTGCCCGAGTTTGCCCGGCGCATCCACGGCTCCAGCGATATTTTCGAACACTCCGGTCGTCAGCCCTGGGCCAGCGTGAATTTCGTCACCAGTCACGACGGTTTCACAATACGCGATTTGGTCAGCTACAACCAACGCCACAACCACGCGAATAAAGAGCAAAACGACGACGGTCACCACGCCAACTTCAGTTACAACTTCGGTGTTGAAGGCCCCACTCGCAATGAGAATGTCGACGCATTGCGGTTTCGTCAACAGCGCAATTTCCTGGCGACGCTCATATTAAGCCAGGGCACCCCGATGATTCTCGGTGGCGACGAACTCGGCCGCACACAAAACGGTAACAATAACGCTTACTGCCAAGACAACGCCATCACCTGGCTCGACTGGCAGGGCTTGCAAAAAGAGCATTGGGCCTTGCGCGATTTTGTCCGCAACGTGCTTAAAGTCCGCCGTGATTTTCCGTTGTTACGCAGCAGTAATTATATTCACAAGCCCGACACCAACAAAAAGCCCGGCTATAACATTCATTGGTTAAACGCCAACGGCCTGCCGATGGAAGAGGTGCAATGGCAGACGCCCGACGCCTACACCTTGGGTTGGATGCTTGAATCGGTGGTCGACAGCAGCAGTGTGCATTGCCTGCTGACGCTGTTTAACGCGGGCGATGAAACGGTTGAATTTACCTTGCCGGGCGACTGGCGCTGGGCCGTGTTATTGGATACCAGCACCAACGAAGGGCTTCCGGAAGCGGACGGCGCCCAGGTACAAGGCAAAGCGCCAGTTAAAGAGAAGTCTATGGCGGTTTTGTACGGCGTTTCGGGCGCTAAAAATTTCGAAACGCAAGCGCCTTTGTTGGTCGATCCCGAGCAGTTAACAAAACCGAGATAGCATTAACCGGATTAATCGCATTCCAAGATAGTCGGTTTTTCGGGTGCGCCGTTCAATTTCCAGCTGAGGTTAACTTATGAATGAAGTTTCCGTGCCGGTGGTAGGCGATGACGCCCAAAGCGTGAGTCACGATTTATTGCGGCACTACAAAATTACCTTGGGGTGGTTCGGTCGCGAGACCGCAGATAATTATTTAATGCAGGCTCTCAGCCTGACGGTTCGCGACCGCTTAATGGACCGCTGGCGGCGCACCAGTGAAGCGGTTTATAAACAACAACCGAAACGGGTTTTCTACCTGTCTTTGGAGTTCTTGTTGGGCCGGACCTTAACCAACGCCATGTTGAATATTGACCTTGAGGCGAGCGTGCGCGAGGCCTTGATGCAATTTGGCGCAGACCTTGAAGAGCTTAAAGAGTTGGAAGTCGACGCCGGTTTGGGAAATGGCGGTTTGGGGCGCCTGGCGGCGTGTTTTCTCGACAGTTGCGCAACCTTAGCTTTACCCGTTACCGGCTACGGCATTCGCTACGAATACGGCATGTTTTACCAGACCATAGAGCAGGGCTGTCAAGTGGAGCACCCCGATCACTGGCTGCGCGAGGGCACCCTTTGGGAGCAAGAGCGTGCCGAGTGCGCGCGGACGGT
>CAZING010000206.1:0-4484 GCA_964540505.1 uncultured Cellvibrionaceae bacterium
TCTCCGAAAGCCCGACGGCGCCTGACATTGGCGCCTTGGACATTCGGACGCGTCGACTGCTCCACATGCTCGCAACCGTTCTCACCGAGACCGTGCTGAAAGGTGATGAGACGCTACAGGATGCGGCCGATCTCATCTGGGCACATCCGCAAGTCTTGGACGAGCTGCGCCAGCTGCTGGATGTGCTGACGGACCGCGTCGAGCATGTACAGCAACCTCTTTCGACGCGTCCTGACGTACCCCTCTGCATCCACGCCAGGTATACCCGCCGGGAAACGCTCGCCGCATTTGCGAGTGGAGAAGAGTTGAAGGTGCCCGAGTGGCGCGAAGGTGTGCGCTGGCTTCCTACAGCACAGGTCGACTTGCTGGCCTTTACCCTGGACAAGACCGGCGGCCACTTTTCACCTACGACTCGCTACCGCGACTACGCCATCAGCCAGACCCTCCTTCACTGGGAAAGCCAGTCTGGCACTCGCGAAACGAGCGAAACAGGGCAGCGTTACCGGACCCATGAGGCGAATGACAGCGTGGTGCTGCCTTTCGCTCGCCTAACAACAGATGATCGTGCCTTCTGGTTGCTGGGGCCGGCCACCTATGTGAGCCACGCCGGCGAGCGGCCAATGGCCGTTACTTGGCGCCTCTCACATGAGCTTCCCGGAGATCTATTCGCTAGTTTCAGCGCAGCGGTTTCTTGATGCCACAGCGGCGACACGTCATCACTAACGGACCCGCCGCGACTTGCCCCAATGAGCCGTACCACACATTCCTGGTTGTGGGCCGCCTGGCCGATCACGGGAAATGTCCCCGAAGCCAGTTCGAGCGACGGCATCGCGAACAGAAGGTCGCCGCAGGCCGCTAGGATCCTGAGCAACTGGCCCGGCGCATCCAAACTGATGGGCGTCGATACTATGGAAGGGTGGATGTGTCCCACCTTCTGACGACGGCGGGACCTAACTATCACTCGCACTCACTCGCCTACGGTACCGGTCACGCGACGTCAGCTGAAAGAAGTGAACCTGGCAGTGCTCTTCTCGAAGCGACGCTCCTAACCGGAAGACGTCGACCGACTTCTGAGAAATGGATCAGGCAGCGCTTGGGATCATATCGATACCGATTTCGATGAAGCGAGAATCCTCAATCATCGCACCATATAGCGCCGCGCGCCAAGAGTTTCGGGACGCCGTTTGAAAGCTCTCACGCTGCTCTTGAATATGCGCGACTAATGAATCCATCCCCGCCGCTTGCCGCCTGCGAATGAACGCACCTTTCACATTAACAAGCTCGACAGCCGCCTGAGTGGTGTACAAGCGCGCCAATTTGAACACTTCCATGTGCTTCACGGCACGTGGCGCAAGAGGCCACCCCTCCGGCGCACTAACACCGAACCTTGCGACAAGAGGCGTTACATATTCGAACCGCGCCTCAAGCCAATCCACGTCTTGGATCTGATCGTAATATGGATGAAACACAGCCTGGTCGTTGGTAACGGGCATGAATTCTAGCTTTTCCGAGTTGCACTCTCTACACGCGGGCACAAGATTTCGCGCAGAAACGGCAAAAACTTTCCTTCGCCCGCGCGGCAAGTAGTGGTCGAGCGTCGCCACCGGAAGTTGGCCGCAGTAAGGGCAAATTCCGCTAGGAGCATGGACCCTAAGCGCGTCGTACGCAGCTCGAGCCGCACCTCTTTTTCGCACCATGGCACTGTCATAGAGCCCGCTCAGCTCTTCGCCAGTCACGACTTGACCGCCGTCTGCTGCAAGCTCGATCGTCTCAGGCAAGCCAACGAAGTCACCACTTTCGCCATGCGCGTGGTAGCTAATTTCCACAGCTTGCACCGAGGCCAGGGCTGACTGAAGTCGTCTACGTTTTTCGAGTGGAATGGTCGTTGCGACGCATTGAGAATAAAGTGCACCATCAGAGAAAGCTGGAAACGGCAGTTTAATCACCTCGCACCTCACTTCCAACGATAAGAGCCTGAAGAACCGACCGGCCTTCGGCACCAAGCTGTTCTCGCAACTCACTTAGCAGCCACGTAAACGTGACGCCTGGATTCTCATCGACCAGATCTCGCAGCATTGCGTGGTAGCCGGATTGTGTGACCTCCAAGGTGAACACTGATCGAGTCAGAATTCCCGTGTTCTCGCCAAATGTCTCGATTGCGGGCCTGTCCACGCGAGCCTGAGAACCGGATCGCTGCATCACCCATGCGCACCGTTTCGGTACTTCTTGAAGGAGAACTGGCGAATGAGTTGCAACGATCGCAACGCCATTTCTAGCACTCAACAAGCTGGAAAGAGCCCTAGTAAATGCGGATAAGAGTGGAGGATGGAGGTGCGCTTCCGGCTCGTCGAGTAGCACAAGCGTTCGCTCTTCAACTAGCTCAGCGAGTCTCGTTATGGTCAGCAGAACAATTTTATGGCCCGAACTGAGCTTTTTAAAGAACACCTGGAGTTCATCTGGCTCTGTTGACGCCAGCCGCGTTTCGATCTCAAGCTCCGAGAACAAGGGGTCCGACTCTAGCGTCCGCAGCAAGGTCGAGTACTGCGCGCGCCGCGCGCTGTTGATAATGCGCACAACGCTCTCAACCCAGTCGTGGGCTAGCTCGTCTAGAGATTTCGGCGCTGAAGTGGTGTCGCCCTGCATAAAGCGTTCGCGCTTCAAGCCAATGTATGCAAATTTCAGACGCGACTTGTCACTCACGCTTCGAACAATAGGAGCAAAATCGTCGAACGCACTGAACGACACCGTGACGAGTCCGAGGAATTCCCCATTTCCTTCGTCAACTCCTTGCAACAGCAACTGCCCAGTCGAATCGCTCGACACATCGGCTAGGAACGATTGGATTCCGTTCAGCACGCGAGTTTTGCCAACACCATTTCGGCCTATCAACACGTGCACGTTCGATGGAGGCTTCGATTCTGGCTCGACCTCAAACGTTAGTTCGACAGGAATGTCAGTTGCGCCGAGCGTGGGTAAGATGTAGCGGAACTGGTACGGCGTAAGCGTTGCGTCCCCCATCGCAAGTCGATGGAAGCGACCACGCACCGTATCCACCGACACGGACCTTAGGAGTGATACTTGCATCACTTCTTCCCGCTCATGCGCCTCGAACAGCTCGAGAGAAAGCGCACAGTCACGCAGCCCCCTTAGTACTTGTTGCGCGACATCAATGCCTAGCGAATTTAGCGTTTCGTAGTACGACTCGGACTGCCCAAGCGAGAAGAAGCCTTCAGGCAATTCATCAAACGACACCGGAATATCTGGCCTACGCTCTGAAGTCGTTAACCCAGCCCGCCCTATTTTTACCTCACCCAGGTCCAGCTTTTCGCCCTCTGCCGTATAAACCAGCGCGCGAAACGTGGTAGCAAACTTGAACCAATCATCCCAGTTGTCATCTAGCAGCCACACCGACAACTCGCCAGGCACTGCATTTGCTGAGGATGTTCCGCGATTGAAAAGTGGCATGCAACCGTCCCTGTGCTAGCCGCCCCCGCCGGTATTAACGCCAACCGAAGCCAAGAAGCTTAGAAAGGAATGTCATCGTCAACGAATGCTGCAGTTGCGATACGGGTCGGAGCGGGTTTGATCTCTGATTCGTTTTGATGGACCCAAGCTATACCAAGAGGCGCAATTCGGTAGATGAAGTAGTCGTCGCCGTCTCTGGCAGACTCCGTGCGCTGCTCTATGTATCCAAGACCCACCATGCGGCTCAGACCTAAAGCAATTTGGGTGTCAGTAAAGCCTGCTCGCTCGATCTTTCGCTCCAATTCCCACTGAGTTATTCCGGTCGGGCTGGACGACCATGCGCTCAGTAGCGCGGCCAAGATCGAAACCTCATAACCTCTGAGTTCACCCGCGTCCGTTGCGCCTGTCTGCAACACAGGTTGTCGAGCTTCCGTCTGAACGCGCCTCACAAGGTGGCGCACCTCCGTAGCGATTCGCTCTTCCAGCTCTTCATAGCCGCTCTTGGAATCCGTCGAATAGAAGACAACAGGCCGATGTTGTACGTCGAATGGCAGCGAGGGCCGCAAAGCACGATCGCAGAGAATTACTGTGGGCCGATTCAGCGCAAGCGCATACCCGAGCTCCAGCCACACGTTCGGATTGTCAAGGCTTACTTCCGCAACACAAATGTCTGCGTCATTGATTGCCTGCTCGATCTTCTGAATGACCGGTTGGACGCCAAGGATATCGTCGGCGCGTCGGGGTGTAGCGCCTCCCTTTACGATTCCCGGACGAATCGATTCCAAGTAACGCTTGTCAAACTTCGAACCATCAAAATTCTGAATCACAAATGCCGACATCTTCGCATCATCACTCATCGCGCCCCCTCTAGTGCGCTCGTTCCAGCCTGGCTCCAATGCCCAGGACGATGGCTCCCCGCTTCAGCTGGACGCGATCTCACATCGGTCTACACTGCGCCGTTTCGAAGTCACATATTCCGCCGATATTCCCCACCCACATCATAAAGCGCATGGCTGATC
>CAZING010000207.1:0-4464 GCA_964540505.1 uncultured Cellvibrionaceae bacterium
CATTCAAGCATAGCCAAAGCCTTCGCATTTTGCCGTCGATGCAATAGAGTGACCCGGGTGATGGCCGCGCCGGCAGGGCTTTCGCGACTGGCTTGCCCGGCGCACGTCTAAGTCGGTCCACTTTTCAGCGTGTTCTTTATGTTTTATCAAAAATTTTTAATCGCCCTGATCGGGCTTTCGTTAGGTGTTGGCGCTTTGGCTGAGGGTGAGCCCGACTTGAGTGCAGCATCGCACTGGGCGCGCATAGGCGAGCAACAACTCGAGAGCAGCATCGAGGCCTATCGGCATTTGCGAGGCGAGCGCGGCGACGCCAAGAATATTATTTTGTTCGTCGGCGACGGCATGAGCTTGGGCACCATCGCGGCGGCAAGAATTCTGGATGGCCAGAACAAAGGCCACACGGGCGAAGAGAACGTTTTGAGTTTCGAGCGCTTTAGGTTCACAGGCCTTGCCAAAACCTACAATACCGACGCGCAAACCCCCGACAGCGCCGGCACCATGACCGCGCTGATCACCGGTGCGAAGACGCGAGCCGGGCTGATCGCCGTCAATGAAACGGTAGCGCGCGGCGACTGCCAGGGTATGCGCGGTCAAACCCTGACCTCCGCGTTGGAGTTGGCCGAGCGCCAAGGCATGGCGACCGGGATTGTCACCACCACGCGGGTGACGCATGCGACCCCAGCGGCTGCCTACGCCAAGAGCCCCGAGCGCAATTGGGAAGCCGATGCCGATGTGCCCTTGCCTGCGCGCGGAAGCTGTGCGGATATAGCCGCGCAACTGATCGACTTTGCCGAGCCCGCCCCGCTTAGCAATAAGGCGGTTGCCAAGCGCGCAAGCCCCGGCATTGAAGTGGTGTTAGGCGGCGGCGCCGACGCGTTTTTGCCGGCTGAAAAAGGCGGCAGGCGTGTCGACGGCCGAGACCTGATTCGCGAGTGGCAGGGTCGGTTCGTCTCGGGCAATTTTGTGCAGACGGCAGCTGAGCTTCGCAAAGCCAAAGCTTCCGACCTAGCCCCGCTGTTGGGACTTTTTAGCGCTTCGCATATGCAGTACGAGTCCGAACGAAAGGCGACGAAATCCTCTGAGCCGTCATTGACTGAAATGACCGAAACGGCAATTGCGCACCTGCAGGCATACAAAACCGGTTACTTTTTAGTGGTAGAGGGCGGCAGAATCGACCATGCACACCACGCCGGCAACGCCTACCACGCGCTGTCGGATACCATCGAATTGGCCAAAGCGGTAGAGCGCGCCGATGCGCTGACCGATATCCGCGATACTTTGATTATCGTCACCGCGGATCACGGCCATGTTTTCAGCTTTGCCGGTTATCCGAAAAGGGGCAACCCGGTTCTTGGCAAGGTGGTCCCTATAGGCGCGAAGACGCCTGCGCTTGCGCTTGACGGTTTACCCTACACCACTTTGAGCTATGCCAACGGCCCAGGCTTTGCGAATTTTCAGGAAAAGACCGACGCCGACCGTATAGGCAAGCCCACGCCAAAGAATTGGCAAACGCGACCGGACCTCACCCACATAGACACCACCCGCCCCGGGTTTCACCAGCCGGCACTGGTGCCTTTGTCAGCCGAGACGCACAGCGGCGAGGACGTTGCGATATTCGCCCGAGGGCCAGGCGCGCAGTATCTGACCGGCAGCATGGAGCAAACGCAGATTTTTTATGTGATGGAGCACGCTGGCGACCTTCGCGGCCGCATTGAAAAAGCCAAGGTCGGTGACAGCCGCGCCGACTGAGGCCTGAACCAGGCCACGCGCGGGCGAGCGCAAGGTTCAGTGGCTCGACGGTTATTTCAAGGTGACCCATTCTTCGGCGCTGGTGGGGTGGATGGCAAAGGTTTTATCGAAAGCCTGTTTGGTCGCCCCCATGTTCACGGCCACGGCTATGCCTTGCATCATCTCGGCCGCGTAATCGCCGATCATATGGCATCCGAGCACGCGGTCGGTGGGCCTATCCACGACCATTTGTAACCAGGTTTGCTCCTCGCGCCCACTGATGGTGTTCTTCATCGGCTTGAACCGGGCGGCAAATATTTCGGTCACATGCCCGGCCCGCTCGGCGTCCTCGCGGGTCAGACCCACGGTGGCGATCTCGGGCAGACTGAACACGGCCGTGGGCACCCCCCGGTAATCCACCTCTATGGGTGTTCCTTTAAACAAATAGCGCGCCAGCGCCTCCCCCTCTTGCAGTGCCACAGGCGTCAGCGGCAAGCGGCCCACCACGTCGCCCAGCGCGTAAATACCAGCTCGGCTGGTTTGATACTGGTCATCGACCACTATATGGCCCTTTGAGCTTGTTTCGATACCGAGGCTCGCCAAATCCAGGCCTTCCAGGTTGGGCTCTCGACCTATAGCGCTCAGCACGGTATCGGTGGTTCTTTGCTCGCCTCGGTTGTCAGTCACCTGTATGCGGCCATCGGCGCGTCGCGACAGTGCGGTGATTTCGGTGTCAAAGTGCAGGCGAATGCCTTTGTTGCTATAGGATTCGGCCAGCGCTTCACGCAGCTCCTTCGCAAAACCTTTCATAAACAGCGCGCCGCGATAGACCAGGTCGACCTCGCAACCGAGGCCGTGGAGTATGCCCGCGAACTCCACCGCGATGTAGCCGCCGCCTTCGATTACCACGCTCTTTGGCAATTGCGGCAGATGAAACACCTCGTTAGAGGTGATGGCGAGCTCTGCCCCTGGACGCTCTTGGCTTCGCGGCCAACTGCCGGTGGCGATAACGGTATGCTTGCAACTGTAGGTTTGGCCATTGACCGTGACCGAGCCGGGCTCGGGGATAGTGGCCAGACCATCAAACAAGGTTGCGCCCGCGTTGACTAATAAGTTGCGGTAGATGCCGTTGAGCCGATTAATTTCATTGTCTTTTTTTTCCAGAAACACCGACCAATCGAAACTTGCCTGCTCGGTTTGCCAGCCGTAGCCCCGGGCATCGGCGAGCTCGCTTGCGCAGCGCGCCGCGTATACCATCAGTTTTTTCGGCACGCAGCCGACATTGACGCAAGTCCCGCCCAGATACTGTTTTTCCGCCACCGCCACTTTGGCGCCAAGACCGGCGGCGATCCGTGCACAGCGCACCCCCGCCGAACCGGCGCCAATAATAAACAGATCAAAATCATGGGGTTTGGACATAGCGGGCTCCTTCAAAGCTTAAACGGTCGAAGGATTATAGGCCTTAGCGTCGCATTGCTGTCTAGGGTGTTGCACTGCAAAAGGTCTTGGAGGGTGGTTTTGACGACGGCAATCTGACCGAACGGGCTTAGTTCAAGGTTCCAACGCCTAGACGAACCCGGAGCCCAGCGCACAGTTACCTAAGGTTCGGCATGACCCACTAGGCGTCGGTATCAATGCTTGGCATGCGACCTCGGGTTTTTCGACGGTCGCCGCCTGCCCGGGTCTCGAATGGACCCCGCTTGTTGCTTTGGGCGCGTCTATCGGGTTGTTTGCGGCGCTCGACAAAAGGGTGGGCATTGTCGAGTGTTCGGTCTCCCGCAGAGGGTTGCACCGCGCCGACGGACTTTGTTGAGCTGCCTCTGGATACCCTGTAAGTGGGCGTGCCTGTTGTGATCTTGACCATGCGCTTACCTATCGCCTAGTTGCACCCCGAGGACCGAGCCTCGGCTGACATTCGGGCGAATCACCTGTCAATTGTGCCGAACATACGCATGTTGGCTGTATACGACAGCGAAACCCAATGCCTTAGCTGGGTTATCGGCCGCGCACGTGCAAACTTTAAGCTTCGCCTCCGGCCTGGAACCAGGCGAGCTTACTGTGAAGGTTCACAACCCCGCCTATTATCAGCAGAGTGGGTGCTCTGATAGCACGGTCGGCCACGTAGTTTGGCAGTTCGGCAAGTGTCGAGACGTGAACTTGTTGGTCCACGGTCGTGCCTTTGGCAATAAGTGCCACAGGCGTGACCGCGTCTTTGCCGTGGGCGATCAGTTGTTCGCAAATCCGGGCCAAACCGCTCAACCCCATATAAAACACCAAGGTCTGCCCGTCGCCGGTGAGCTCTTGCCAAGGCAGGTCTGGGCTGCCGCTTTTCAGATGCCCGGTAATAAAGCGCACCGAATGCGCGTAGTCCCGATGAGTCAAAGGAATACCCGCGTAACTCGCGCAGCCCGAGGCGGCGGTGATACCGGGGACCACCTGGAACGCGATGCGATGCTCGGCCAAAAGCTCGATCTCTTCCCCGCCACGACCGAATATAAAGGGGTCGCCGCCTTTTAAGCGCAAAACGCGCTTGCCTTGTTGGGCGAGCGTCAGCAACAACTGGTTGATGTCGGTCTGCGCCATGCTGTGCTCGGCCATACGCTTGCCGACATAAATCCGCTCGGCGTCTCGGCGCACTAAATCCAAGATCGGCTGCGACACTAAGCGGTCGTACAACACCACCTCGGCCTGCTGCATCAGACGAAACGCCTTGAAAGTCAGAAGCTCTGGGTCGCC
>CAZING010000208.1:0-4422 GCA_964540505.1 uncultured Cellvibrionaceae bacterium
GAATCAGAACCTGCTTCCAGCCGCGAATTGGAATTGCCAAGGGGTTCGAGGCGTCGCGGCCGTAATCTTGGTCGGACTCGGAATGGACTATTGGTTTAATTGACATATCTCACCTCATTATCTTTGTAAGGCGCGCGAGTCCGTCTGTAGAAAATTTCGCTCTTGCGTCACTTTGGCCTTCTTTGGGTGGCAGCGATCTGAAGCTCGCGAAACTTCGTTCTACGCAAACTGCCGGCAGAAACACTGCATATCGAGTGCCAGCGCCGTCTACAAATAGGTTCGATTACAAACTGGCCTCGGCCTTGTGGGATTTCGCTGACACATTTACCGGCCAAAAGCGCCCAGTCTTAGCGTTGATTCGGATTGTTGCAGTTACCCGCCGCAGTTAGAGTAATAAAAGAGTCGTCGGCCTACCAAAAGGCCCGATCTAAATTTTTCATAAACCCATTTCGATAAAAATTTCAAGGAAACCGCCACCATCAAGGAGAATCACCATGGCAATCTACATCGATTATGAAGGTATACAAGGTAATGTCACTGCAGAGGGCTACCAAGACCACATTAAAATTCTTTCCATTCATTTTGGCGTGGGCAGAGGCATTTCAATGGAGCCTGGCAATATGTCCAACCGCGAAGCCACTCGTCCGACTTTAAGCGAAATCACCATCACCAAGTTCGCCGACAACTCGACCACCTCTCTATTTAAAGAGTCAGTCACCGGCGCACAAGGTAAGCGCGTTAAACTCAAATTTATTCAAACCGGCTCGGATAAAGTAGTGGAGTACATGGACTACGAACTCCAAGACTGCATGGTCAGTGGCTATTCCATCTCCTCGGACGGTGAAAGCGATCCGATCGAAACCATCACGCTCAGCTACTCGCAACTGATGGTCAACTACCACGATTACGATAAGAAAAACTCTGCAAGAAGCCCCCAACGCGTAGGCTATAACCTTGAGACGGCAAAACCTCTGTAGCGGCATCGCAGACTTATTGGGCCCGCGTTAACTGCCCGAAGCCTCCTAGGTTTTCGCGCCTTATTGCATGGCCCACTAGACCTTGCTGAACCTGCAAGGTCTTCAAAAACTGCCCTTTCCTATCAAGCGCAACCGCCAGTCAATTCTATGTTTATACCGAAACAAGAAAATAGAGTTATGAAGATTTCGAACTTCGGTTTGGGCGACGATGCCCTGGCGGTGGTTGCGCTTTCCGGTGCCGAATACGTCAACCGACCCTACGAGTTTTGCGTGGATCTGGTGTCCCCACGGCTTTGGCTAAAACCCGAAGAGGTCATTGGTAAGTCGGTTACCTTAAAGGTTCAGGATGACAACCAACGCCTGTTCACCGGAATCGTCGCGAGCGTCACCCTGGGAGAAATCAATGCGCATCACCTACGCGATTACCGGATAGTTTTGAAGCCGAAATTTGCGCTTATGGATAAAAACCAAAACTGTCGTATCTTTCAAAATAAAACCACTCAAGAGATAGTCACAAGCCTATTGCACGAGAACGGATACCGCGACGCAACCTTCAATTTGTTAAAACAAAACAGACGCGAATACTGCGTGCAATTTAACGAATCGGATTTTCACTTTATTTCTCGTTTATTAGAGGAGGACGGTATTTCCTACTTCTTTGAACATGAGCGAGATAAACACCGGCTTATACTCTTTGATCGCAACGCCGCCTTCGCTGCCTCAACGCAAGCTCTGTCGTATTCCCACGGCAGTTCGACCAAAGCCCAAATACATCAATGGCGGCGAGTCCAAACGTTGCGTACCAACGTTTTTACTTTGCAAGACTACCGATATCAACAACCACAAAAAAATCATGAAACCACAGTAAAGTCCAAAGACGATTTTAGCGAGGGCGTCCGCCTTGAAAATTACGAATATTTGGGCGTCAATGGCGGTTTCGACCACGACCGCGTAGTTCAGCACCGTTTAGAAGCAGAAGAAGCCAAAGCCCTTGTCATGGAAGGCACCAGCAATTTCAGCGGCATGCGGGCGGGCCAAGCGTTTGAGTTAATCAACCCTGAAGGCAGGCTCGAGCGCGATTTCTATATCCCAGTTGAAGTTGTGCACGACATAAAAGAGGCGATACCGGTTCCCGGCGCCACCGCCAGTATCCGTTACACGAACAGCTTTAATTGTGTGCGCCAAGACACCCCTGTTAGGCCCTGCGCGACGCATAAAAAAGCGATTATGCCGGGGCCTCAAAACGCGCTGGTCGTCGGTCCGGCCGAAGAAGAGGTATACACGGACGCACTTGGCCGTATAAAAGTGCATTTTTTCTGGGACAGAGACGGTCTGAAAAACGAAACCAGTAGCTGTTTTGTTCGGGTTGTACAGGCGGTGAGCGGCAACAAGTGGGGAACGCAGTTTACTCCGAGAGTGGGCCAAGAGGTGATTGTAGGCTTTATCAACGGCGACCCTGAAAGACCCATAGTGCTTGGCAGCGTTTTCAATGAAAGAAACCGGCCGCCATTCAGTTCAAAATCCCAGAGCGGTTTAAGAACCCGGTCGACGAAACACGGGCGAGGCGAAAAATACAACGAGCTGATGTTCGACGACAAGGCTGGCCAGGAGCTTATCTACATTAAAGCCGAAAAAGATCTATCGCTAAGAGTTAACAGTGATGCTTTGTACAAAATCGACTGCGATCGTTCAGTGACTGTAGGGGCGGACGACCGCCTGGATGTCGGCGAAAATCAAAGCCTAAAGGTGGGCGGCAATCGCACCGTTCAAATCGACGGCGATTACGTTAGCGAAGTTCAAGGCGTCCAGAGCCAGTCCTGTTCAAATTCCATCGAAATGACCGCTGCGAAAACGCTACACTGCAAAGCCGAACGCTTGGTGTTAGAAGCGTCCAAAGCGCTGGTGATCCAAGCGGGCGCCGCCAAAATTACTTTGCAGCAAAGCGGTGAAATATCCATCAGCGGTACCAGCATTACCATTAACGGTGCAGGCGGGGTTTCGATAAAAGGCATCACCGGGCTTTCTGTATAGCATGGGTTAAACCAATAGTTCACTAAAACCAACACAATACATTGTCGAAAACACTGGCATACCTCTCGACATCGCCACCGAAGCGCCGCAAAAAAGCAATCTTGCTCTCCCCCACGAGTTTCGCGAGCGGTGCCCTCGCAGGTTAATTTCCAAATTCTCGACCCCGACTGATTACAGAGGCTGCCAATATCGCCGCCGTCGTGACACCCGTCGCAAGTTGAAACCGGCACCACTAGACGCACGGGCTGGCCTTAGGGCGACGATAGTCTGGTGTTCTACCGGCAGCCGTCAGGCGAAAGCGAAGCTCGCGCCTGGGGCTCTGCGAGCTACTAGTTCACCCTTACCGCCACCTTATCCTCGGCGCTTAGCGTCACTTCAAGGTTGGCGACACTCTCGTTTAATGCCAGTCTTTGCAAACACTCGTTGGCTAAAATCGGCAGCAAACTTCCGTTAATTTTTTGTTCGATATTGCGGGCGCCGTAAAGCGGAGATTCGCAGTCGCGTACCAAGTAGTCCATCACACTGTCATCGCACACGAGCTCGGCGCGGTGGAGCGATTTTACGCGTGCTTTTAACTGTTCTACTTTTAGCTCACTGATGCGGATCAAATCGGATTTTTTCAGGGGCTGATACACGACTGTGGTCGTGCGCGCGAGAAAAGCCGGCTTAAAATAATTGAGCAACACGGGCTGAAGGTTTTGAAGTTCAGGTGTAGAGTTGTCTGTTGGCGTATCGTTATCGATCGCGGCCTGCAGGGTTTCGGCACCAGCGTTTGACGTCATTAAAATCAGGGTGTTGCTGAAATCAATATCTCTGCCCTCGCCATCTTTGATGACACCTTTATCAAACAGTTGATAAAAAATATCCTGCACGCCGGGATGCGCCTTCTCCATTTCGTCCAATAGGACCACGCTGTAAGGTTGGCGTCTTACCGCTTCGGTCAGAACTCCGCCCTGGCCGAAACCGACATAACCTGGCGGCGCACCTAGCAACATAGACACTTTGTGCTCCTCTTTAAATTCGGACATGTTGATGACATTAATGCGGTCTCTGCCACCGTAGAGCAGCTCAGCAAGCGCGAAGGCAGTTTCAGTTTTGCCGACGCCGCTTGGGCCTACAAGAAGAAACACCCCGTTTGGTTGATTCGGGTCGGTCAGCCCCGCTCTAGCGGCTTTGACGCGCTCGGCGATGATGCTTATCGCCCGGTCCTGGCCGACAATTCGTTTACCGAGCTCTTTCTGTAAGTTCATCATCAATTGAATTTCACTGTCGATCATGCGCCCCACTGGAATACCCGTCCAGTTGGCAACGACATCGGCAATCGCGTGGCGGTTCACATAGGCATGAATCATCGGGCGATCGCCTTGCACGCGCTTTAATTCCTCCAATGTCTGTCTTAGCAAGGCAATGCTTT
>CAZING010000209.1:0-4421 GCA_964540505.1 uncultured Cellvibrionaceae bacterium
TTTAAAAATGAGAAATCAGTAATTTCAGCGAAATTAGTTTTTCTACAGCCTCGTTGCCATAGGCACTTACTTGAAAGTCATGGCGGTACTTGGCATGGAGAGCAACTTTGCAGAAATGGCCGCTCACGACGAAGTGGGTATCAAGCTGCAAAACATAAAATTGCTGGAAGGTTCAAGATGAACCGCGAAACCCTCGAAGTCTATGCCGACTGGCAGCCAATTGACGCGCCACTGCTAATAGGGCAGCTTGCTTACAGCGACGCAAGCAGGGGTGGCGTGTTTAGTTTTGCCTACGATAAAGCGTTTCTAACCTCAGCCTATCGCTTGCAAATAGATCCAATGCTGACGCTTCACTCCGGTGAGCTCTACAACGATGAAGTCGATAAAAACTTCCGTGCATTTCTCGATTCATCCCCCGATCGATGGGGGCGTATGCTAATGCAACGGCGTGCGGCTATTGAAGCACGCAAGGGCATTCGAGCAACGAGTCGATTAAACGAGTTGGATTACCTGCTGGGCGTACACGATTCTTACCGAATGGGGGGGATCAGATTTAAGCGAGCAAGCGCCGATGCTCTCTTGGATACCCCTTTTTTAGACAATAACGCTGAATTTGCAGCACCACCCATGGCCTCACTACGCGAACTTGAGTACGCCGCCATCCAGATTGAAAAAGACGATAACATCGACAGCGACGAGTACTACCGCTGGTTGAAGATGCTGATTTCTCCAGGCTCATCACTAGGCGGTGCAAGGCCCAAGGCTTGTGTCACAGATGAACAAGGCCGCTTGTGGATTGCCAAGTTTCCCAACTCAAACGATACCCACGATGTAGGAGCGTGGGAGATGGTCTGTTATGAATTGGCTTTGGCGGCAGGTGTTGACATGTTTCCAAGTGAAATTAGGCGGTTTTCGTCACAGCACCATACCTTTTTAACAAAACGCTTTGACCGGCAGGGTGAGCAGCGGCTGCATTTTTCATCGGCCATGACGCAGCTCCAATACTATGATGGCGAACAATCCCAAGGTGCCAGCTACTTAGAAATTGCTGAGTTTCTTTCCACTCAAGGTGCACAAACAGAAGCAGATTTAGCACAGCTATGGCGTCGTATCGTGTTTAATATTGCGGTGTCCAACACGGATGATCACCTGCGTAACCATGGATTTTTATTGACAAAGAATGGCTGGAAGTTATCACCGGCTTATGACTTAAACCCGATAGTTGGCAAGCACGGCCTGCATCTGAACATTACGGATGCAGACAACGCTTTAGACTACCAGTTAGCCTTTGACGTAAAAGACTACTTCCGGCTTTCTCAAACCCAAGCTACGCGCATTTACGATGACGTATTAAATGCGGTTAAGCAATGGCAAGTCGTTGCCAAGCGGGTGGGGATCAGCCGAGCCGAGCAAGCCATGAAAGAGTCGGCGTTTAACGTTTAATGAATAAGGGAAGCTATCTTTTCATTTTCCAATGATTGGACGGGAAAAATGAAAAAGCCCTGTATTTACAAGCAAATGACAGAGCTTTTAAGACATTCCCGGACGGACAGAAAAACTATTCAATATTCTGAATCTGCTCACGCATTTGCTCGATCAAGACTTTTATATCCACAGCCGCCTGGGTGGTGGTGCTGGAGGTGGATTTTGAGCCTAGGGTGTTGGCTTCGCGGTTAAGCTCTTGCATCAGAAAATCGAGCCGTCGGCCGACCGGTTCTTTTTGTTCGAGCGTGTGGCGCACCTCGTTGAGGTGCGCTTCGAGGCGGTCGAGTTCTTCGGTGACGTCGGATTTTTGCGCGAGGTAGACCAGCTCTTGGGCCAGTCGGTCTTCTTCGATTTCCGCCGTCAAGGCGGCGAGGCGGTTGCGCAGTTTTTCCTCTTGCTGGCGCTGCAACTGCGGTAAATGCGTGCGCATCACCGCAATTTGCTCGGTAATGCTTGTCAGTCTTTGGGTGATCAGTTGCGCCAATTCCTCGCCTTCGCGGGCTCGGTTGGCCAGCATCGCGCTAAGAGTGGCCTGGAACAGTTGCTCGGCCTCTTGCTCGAGCGTTTGTTGGTCGACCTCCCGCGCCTGAAGCACGCCCGGCCAGGTTAAGATGTCCAGCCCGTTGACGGGTGCGGGGTTTTTGAGCTTGGCGTTAATGCTTTCGACCATGCGAACGACGGCTTCGGCGGTCTCTTCGTGATAGTCGCTGATAAGCGCGGCGCTTTCCTCCAACTTGATGGCAAGAATCAGCTCGACTTTGCCACGCCCGATCCGCTTTCGTAGAACCTCTCTTAAGCCCGGCTCCATCGAGCGCAAAGATTCGGATAGCCGCAAGGTGGGCTCGAGGTAGCGGTGGTTTACCGATCGTATTTCGCAAATCAGCTGCCCCCAGGCGAACTGGCCTTCCCGTCGGGCAAATCCGGTCATGCTACGCGCCATATTCACTTCCTGACTGAGTAAACGCGAAATGGTAACACATTGGTTTTAAGCGCTCGGTCGGTATAATCCACCCCCCAGAAATACATACAAGGCGATTTATGTTCAGACCAAGCGGCAGAGCGAACAACCAACTGCGGGAAATTTCGATTGTCCGCCACTACACCAAACACGCCGAAGGCAGTGTTTTAGTGAGCTTTGGCGATACCAAGGTGATCTGCACGGCGTCGGCGGTAGAGGGTGTGCCCCGGTTTCTGCGCGGTTCCAACCAGGGGTGGTTAACCGCCGAGTACGGCATGTTGCCGCGCTCTACGGGCACACGGATGGACCGCGAGGCCGCGCGCGGCAAGCAGGGCGGGCGCACGGTGGAAATTCAGCGGCTGATAGGGCGGTCACTTCGCGCCGCGATTGACCTTCGTCGGCTTGGCGAGTTCACCATTCAAATCGATTGCGATGTGATCCAAGCCGACGGCGGCACGCGAACCGCGGCTATCACCGGCGCCTGTGTGGCCATGGTCGATGCGCTGCGCGCGCTGCAACGAAAAAAGCTGTTGCAAACCGACCCGCTGGTCGCAATGGTGGCGGCTGTATCTGTGGGTGTTTACAAAGGCGAGGTGGTTTTGGATCTCGATTACCCAGAAGACGCCAACGCGGAAACCGACATGAACCTGGTTATGACCGCCGACGGCGGCATTATTGAGCTCCAGGGCACCGCAGAACAAACGCCTTTCAGCAAAGCCCAATTCCAGGAAATGCTCGCAGTGGGCGAGCAGGGCATCAACAGCTTGGTGGAGTTGCAGCGGGCCGCTTTGGCCGAGGCCTGAGGCCCTGAGGTTCGCCTCGTGGCCGAGTGCGGCGGGGCGAATTCGCGCAGCTGGCGTCGCGCCATGGCGCGAGCGGGCTTAGAGCTCTTCGATATCGTAATCGATCATAACCGGCAGGTGGCTTGAGAATACTTGGTTTTTGTAGGTGACCGCGTATTCTATTTTCTTGCGTATATCGTCAGAAACCACCTGGTAGTCTGTGCGCCAACCGTCGCCGACGCCCATTTCACCGGATGGCCACCAACTGTACTCGTCCGGGTCGCGGTTGACTTGCCGGAAGGCATCGACATAGCCGATTTGATTGAACAGTTGATTCATCCATTGTTGCTCGAATGGAAGGAACCCGGGAATGCCGATGTTTTCTTCCCAGTTCTGGACGTCTTTTTTGGTATGAGCCATCGCCCAGTTGCCGCAGAAGATGTAGTTTCTGCGCTTTCGGGTGACTTTGTGTAAAAGCGCCTGAAAGTCTTCGAAAAATTTGATTTTGACCTCTAAGGACTCGTTCTCTGCCATCGCCGATGGCGCCAGCAAAGAGCCGATGCTGTAGCGTTCGAAGTCCACCTGCAGATAACGGCCTTCCATATCGACGCCGCTGGCGAAGCCTAGCCCGTATATCAGCGCCTTCGGCTGAAAACGGCTGTAAATTGCCACGCCGTTATAACGTTTGATGCCAGAATCGAGAAAATACGCAAAATAGCCTTCGGGATGAAACACGGGGTCATCCAGCTCATACTCGAGCGCACGCAAATCCTGCAGACAGATGATGTCGGCATCCTGCGTGGCGATCCAGTCGTACAACCCTCGCTCTGCCGCCTGATGAATGCCATCAACACTGAGTGAAATAATTCGCATATTGGCCCCTTGTGAACGGACTGTGTATCATACTCGGGTTTTGCGCCCGGTGTTAATTAAGTCATTGATTCTTGACGATTATTGTTGTTATTTCCCAGCGCTTTGGGGCCTCTAGAGCGGCTGAACTCGCCCGAGTGTCGCGGCGGCTTGGCCGGTGTTCACTCAGGTGGCCAAAGCAGCGACGCCGCGCCTGGGCCTTTAAGCACAGAAGGCCCAAAGACTTCTTCAATCTTAGCATTGCCGCTGCGTAAAACGCGCCTACCAACTTGCGTGGGCGGCTATCATACGACCATTGACACCCATTTTACCTAATGAGGCCTGAG
>CAZING010000210.1:0-4408 GCA_964540505.1 uncultured Cellvibrionaceae bacterium
CTGTACGAGCAGTACCTAAAAGCTCATCCGGCTCCGGAAGATTGCGAGTATTATATGTGCGGGCCGCCAATGATGAACGCTGCGGTAATTAAAATGTTGAAAGACCTCGGTGTGGAAGACGAGAACATTATGCTCGACGACTTCGGCGGCTGATGTCTATTCGTAACCCAGTGTCTATTCATAACTCAGTGTTAAAAAAAGCGAGGGACGCGGTTCGCCCCTCGCTTTTTTTATTCTGGGTAATCGCGCTCGGCGCCTGTTCGAAACCTGGTTTGCAAACGGTTGCGATCAGCGGCGAAACCATGGGCACTTATTACCGTGTTACCTTGGTCGGCAAGCCGCAACAACTGCCAGCCAAAGACGTTCTTACCGACTGGGCGGATGACGAGTTTGCCCGAATCAACCAAAGTATGTCGACTTATATACCCGAGTCGGAACTGTCTGTGATCAACCGAACCGAACAGCAGGGGTGGTTTGATTTGTCGGCCGATCTGTATGAGGTGTTGTCAAAGGGTCAGGAAATAAGCAGGGCATCCTTCGGCGCGTTTGATGTCACGGTGATGCCGTTGGTGGATCTCTGGGGCTTCGGACCCGGGCCTCACGATTATAATATCCCCGACCAAACCGAGATTAATCAAACTTTAGCCCGTATCGGGTATCAAAAGTTGGAGTTGGATGGCGAACTAAACCGCCTTAAGCGTCCCAATGGCGTGGCAATTGACCTTTCTGCGATAGCGAAAGGGTACGGCGCCGATGCCTTGGGCCGAGTTTTGAAGCAAAAAGGCTTTAGCCACTATCTTATAGAAGTGGGCGGCGAATTGGCTGCCTCCGGTCTTAGCGCCCGCGGCGACGCTTGGCGCGTCGGTGTCGAATACCCGAACTATGACGCTTCTGCGCCGAGCACGCGATCCCCGGCGAGGACGGTGATGCTGACCGACCGCGGCATGGCCACGTCAGGAGACTATCGAAACTATTATGAAATACAAGGCAGGCGCTACTCTCATACCATCGACCCGGTGAGTGGCCGTCCGGTCACCCACAACTTGGCTTCGGTTTCGGTGGTGGCGCCAAGCGCTGCTAAAGCGGATGCCTGGGCTACCGCGCTGAGTGTTCTTGGACCTGAGCGCGGCTACCAACTCGCCGAAAAAAACGGGCTGGCCGCTTATTTCATTGTCGGGCAAGAGGAGGGGTTTCAGGTGTTGATCACTCCCGAGTTCGAGCAATATCTGTTTCACGAAGCGGCTGAATAATCGCAATCAGTCGGTCACGATTAGGCCAAATGCGAGCAACGAGGTGAACCATGGCAACACTGATTTTAAGTTTTATTCTTTTGAGCGTCATAGTGGCCGCTATGGCCGTGGGCGTGATCGTTAAAGGTCGTCCGATTAAAGGTTCGTGTGGCGGCATTGCGTCGCTCGGCATGGGGCGAGCTTGCGACATTTGCGGTGGCGAACAAAATAAATGCGATGAAGCCAAACAATCCGCTGGCGATAAGACGCAAAGCGCCCAATACTTTGAGTTGAAATAACGCGGCGCTTAGAGCTTTAAGATGCGCGCATGTCGGTTCGGTCGGCTTTTGCTACGGCGACCGAGCTCACGCTTTCGCACGCAAATAGTGGCAAGGAGACGAGATGGCGGAATATACCTATGACCTAGTGGTGATTGGGGCGGGGCCCTCTGGCGAGGCCGCCGCTATGGCCGCGGTAAAAAACAAACTTTCGGTGGCAGTAGTCGACGACTCGAGCATGCTCGGCGGCAACTGCACCCATAAAGGCACAATTCCTTCGAAGGCACTGCGCCACGCGGCGAAGCAGGTGGTCCATTATCGCCAGCAACCGGATATCTTGCAGTTGAGTTCGACGCCGCGAATCTCCTTCCCTAGAATCCTCGAAACCGCAAAGAAGGTCATTCCCCGCAAAGTGGCCATGCACAAAAGCTATTTTTTGCGCAACCGAATTGCCGTGCACAGCGGCTATGCGCATTTTATTGACGACCACACGCTTGCCGTGGATGTTGAAAACGGCGTAAACGACACCCTGAAGGCGGCCAACATTCTGATCGCAACGGGATCGAGACCCTATCAGCCAGCGGAAATTGACTTTAATCATCCGCGTATCTACGACAGCGACTCGATTCTTACTATGACCCATACGCCACGGAGCATTACGATTTTCGGGGCCGGTGTTATTGGCTGTGAGTACGCGTCGATCTTCAGTGGCCTTGGCATCAAGGTCGATCTCATCAACACCCGCGACCGCCTGCTGACGTTTCTCGATGGCGAAATCTCCGATGCCTTAAGTTATCACTTGCGAGACAAGGGCGCATTGATTCGCAACAGTGAGGATTTCGAGTCAGTGGAGGCGACCGATTCGGGCGTAACCTTGAAGCTGAAATCTGGTAAACGCATCAAATCCGACGCGTTGCTCTGGTGCAACGGGCGCAGCGGCAACACCGAAAGCTTGCAGTTGGGCAATGCGGGCCTTAGCGCCGATCACCGCGGACAAATACAGGTGGACGAAAAGTATCGGACCCACAAGCCGCATATCTATGCCGCCGGCGATGTGATCGGCTGGCCGAGCTTAGCGAGCGCCTCCTATGACCAAGGCAGGGCGGTGGTCGACGCGATACTCGGGCGCGAGGCAAAGAACACCTCTGAAACACCGACCGGTATCTACACGCTTCCCGAGATCAGTTCGGTCGGTAAGACCGAGTCGGAATTGACTTCCGCGCGCGTGCCTTACGAAGTGGGTCGAGCGTTTTTTAAAGATATCGCGCGCGCGCAAATCAGTGGCGAAGACGTGGGGATGCTTAAAATTCTGTTCCATCTCGATACGCTCGAGATTTTGGGGGTGCATTGTTTCGGCGCGGAGGCGGCCGAGATCGTCCACATTGGTCAGGTCGTGATGGACCAAGACGGCCCGGCCAACAGTGTTGCCTATTTCACCAACACCACATTCAACTACCCGACTATGGCCGAGGCTTATCGGGTGGCCGCGTTCAACGGTCTGAATCGACTCACCCGCTACTGACCCCCCACCGACCCTGGCGGGGCGGGTGTAGATTTTGGCTAAAAATTCGGGTGTTGGCTGCTGTGCGCGCGATGAGCGCCTTTAATTGCGATAAGTCTCTCGCGGTTGAAGGCGCTTTGAGTCAGTGGCGGGCGTTTATTGCGCGTCTTGGCCAGGCATCTTTTTGACCACCGAATGGATCACCCGGTCGCTTTCGAAGTAGACGTTAAACTGTTCAAACTCCCAGGTCGAGATGGGCGGCTCGCCGACCGGGCCCGTCTGTGAGATAGGCTCACCGTAGGTGGCTTTCACCTCGGCCTGAGTCTGGCCGTGGTGGGGCGTCGACACGTTCCACGCCTTACCTTGTTGCCCCAAAGGGATGGCCACGGTTTCGGCGAAAGCCGCGGCGCTGCCGGAAAGCGCGATGGCCAGCGCGCTCAATTGGATGAAACGTTTCGGAAGAAATTTGCATTTTCGCATAGCGGGTGCCCCGATCATTAGAGGTTATTGGAATGGGTTTGGCATTGGTCGGTGTTGCACGCGGATCCCCCGGCGCGCTCAGCGCGACTGGCGCTTACGCTCGCTGACTTGTACTTTGAATATCTGCCGAGCCAGCTCCTGTCGATCCTTATCCGAGAGCTTATAAAATTCGGCCGCAATTTGATAGCGCCCGTTATCCGCAAAGCAACGGATGACCCGCGCATAAGTGCTCACCTGCAAATACTCCGGAAGGAACACCAACCGAACCGCTAAAAGTGCGCGTTCCTCTAAAGGCTCCGATTGCATGAATGAAATACCGGTTTCACTGAGGCTGACCTCCTTGTGCTCGGCTTGCGACTGGTGCTTAAAGGCGCTGTAGCGTATCACCAGGTCGAGCTTCTGATTTAAGCGGTTCAGGTAGTCGCCCAACAACCGATTTTTAGCGGCCAGTATTTTCAATGTCTTATTGGCTTCGCGGTCGATACGCTTTAGTGCGGTCAGCAGTTCATTAGCTTCGGTTTTGTCAAAGACCTCATCGGGGCGCACAAGCTCGAGCGTTTGCTCATCGATAAGCTTCGCCTGAAACCCAAGTGATAAACGTACGCGAAACGCGTCTCTTGTCTGCGTCTCGGATGGGTGCTTGTGCTGTAAATCGTGGTCGGTTTGGTTCATAAGTTTTGTTGACCCCCAAGCCGCGACCGATGCTGTCACACTGCGCCGGTTGGCTTTGTCTCGTCCATTTCCTAAGCATAGCCCATAGCAGCGAGCGGGGGGATGTGACGCCTTTAAATTCAAATTGGCGTAGCCCGGGCTAGTTCCCACATTCGGGGTAAATTAACGCGCCGACTGGTAGCCGCACACGCAATAGCCGCGCGGCACGGGTGTCTTGTGTATTGCACCCGGATTCGGTCTAATGGCCG
>CAZING010000211.1:0-4407 GCA_964540505.1 uncultured Cellvibrionaceae bacterium
CAACAACATGGGTAAAGAAGAGTGGAAAGTGGGTCGCATCCGCACATACTGAATCGCCTGAGCAGTAGCTTACGTCAGGTGGTGCCTAGCAAAAGCCAACCATGGCGACGGCTTTTACGTTACAGGCGACAGCGCAAGCGGCTGGATACTTGCACTAGCGAAAGCCCTCTTCTTCAACCGACTTCTTGCGCGGATATCTACCGCGTCTCGATCTTCCTAGGTATTATGATGGCCGGTATCGAAACAATGCATTTTAACGAAGGAACATCAAATGACGGAACAAAGCCCACTTTCCCAACCATCGGCGTGGAATGCAGTGTCCGATGCTTATTCTACGGATTTCATGCCTCTGTTTTCGCTGTACGCGAAAGACGCAATTTCGTTGGCCGAACTGCCGGCTGATGCGCGCGTTTTAGATGTGGCTGCCGGCCCGGGCACCCTTTCACTGCTTGTAGCGGAACAGGCTCGCCAAGTCTCTGCGATTGATTTTGCAGAAAGTATGGTGCGTATCCTCAAACAGAGGGTGGTGGAGGCGGGCTATACACATGTAGATGCGCGAACTGCTGATGGTCAAGAGCTGCCATATGCAGACGATCAGTTTGACGCAGCGTTTTCTATGTTTGGGCTTATGTTTTTCCCAAACCGCGATGCCGGCTTCCGAGAGCTGCGTCGCGTACTGAAACCTAGTTGTCGTGCGGTGGTGTCGAGTTGGGCGCCCATTAGCGAAGCACCGCTATTGGCTGCGTTATTTGACTGCTTGCGCAAACTCTTTTCTGAGGTGGCTTTCGGTGGCAATGCGCCACCTCCACTTTCCGACGAGGCCGGATTTCGCGATGAAATGGCAGCAGCGGGTTTCAAAAACGTCGAAATTCATACAGTCAAACATCGTTTAGAGATTCCTTCTATACAGAAATTTTGGGAGTCACAAGAGAAAGCTTCGGCACCCATTGTGTTGCTGCGGTCCCGACTGTCGGACGACGAGTGGCAGAGTGTATCCGCACGAGTGGTTGAGAATATGGAGAACCAATGGGGGGCTGGCCCACACAGCTTGGCCTGGCCAGCATTATTGGGCGTGGGCCACGCTTAAAACTCGGTTAGAGGGCTTTGGCACCGGCTATTCGTTGTTTACAGCTTTTGGTGGGGCATCGGCTGGGGCTTCATTGAACCAGGTCGTCAGCAGTTGTCTTATGCGCACTTTCTGCCCGTTAATTTGACTTTACAGCTGCGCTCGCACAAGCCGGTTTGGTGCAGTCGTTATAACCAAGGAGAAAAAAATGACAGCTACTAAAGTAGAGAAACAGGAAAGGCTACTTGCTATGGGAAAGTGGCAGTATGTCGTGAAGTACGGAGTGTTGGGCTGGGGCGTGTTAACCGCTATTTTTTATACGGGATTCATGTATTTCACAAACAGCTCACCACTTCTTAAAACTCTATTGACGTCCTTGGTGGCGTTTGGTTTTGGTGGCGTCTTTTGGGGGCTCTTTACGTGGCATTTCATCAGTCGACGGAGAAACAAAATCGCGCGCCCGTAGGTTATAACTTGGCGGTGTCAGCGAAGTGTAGATGAAGGGAGTTTTTCGGTTGAAGCCTCATCATAAAGCTATACTGGCGCTCGCCATTGGCGCGAAGGCTTCCTACTTTCTAGGGGTTACCCCAGCAGCTCTTGGCTTGGCATTTGTCATATCTAGCGCGATAGCCTACTGCTCATATGCAAAGGATAAGGCCGCCGCCAGGTGGAGGCGTTGGAGGGTGCCAGAGAAAGTCCTTCATCTCGCATCACTGTATTTGGGTGGCCAAGAACCCTTATCGCCCAAGAAGGTCTGAGGCATAAAACAAAGAAGCAGACGTTTCGCGTTACATTTTAGTTCACAGTGTGCGCACACCTCGTTGGGCTTGCCTGGCTTCACAGCCCGCAGGGAAATAACCTGCTTCAGCAGGGCGCTTGCCACGTTGGGAAAATTGTCACAACCAGTATTCCGCATAAAGAATCTTTTTCAGTGGTACTTTTTTCTAATTCGGTTCGGTCCTATGGAGGAAAAGTCGTTACGCTAATAATTCGCTCAAACGCGACGCCGCAAAGTGGTGCACTTCAGCTCGGCGTTACACATAAGGAGTATTCGCCATGGATTTAACGGCGCTCCTTAGAGAGCTTGAGCAGCTAGGGGAAGAGAACGACGCAACGGTAGAGCAGAAGGAGCTTAAGTACCTCAATATCACGAGGGATACCGGAGAGTTTCTGGCGGTGCTTATCAAAGCCAGTGCCGTACGGCAGGCCCTGGAAATTGGTACGTCCAATGGCTATTCAACCTTGTGGTTAGCATCAGCGTTACCAGAGGACGGCCACGTAACTACGCTGGAAGTGTCCCCGTATAAAATTGAGCAGGCAGCTCGAAATTTCAAGCGGGCAAATCTTGCACACAAAATCACGACGGTGCAAGATGACGCCTCTTACTATATAAGCCAAAATAGTGAGCAGTTTGATCTGATTTTCCTTGATGCCGATCGCTCAAAGTACATGGAGTTTGCTCGCCAGGTCATCGCGCGGGTTCGCCCCGGAGGGCTGCTTGTCAGTGACAACGCTGTATCTCATGCCTCAGAGATGGAAGAGTTCCTCCGATTCGTAGAAAATACAGGCGAGTTTACTACTGTTACTGTGCCGATTGGCAAAGGCCAGTTCGTAGCGTGTAAGAATGCATAACCAGGCGATTATGTACACACCTTGCGGGACGCTTATTCTTCGCTTCGCATATTGCAGGCGTTATGCAAAATAAAATTATCAACTAAAGTAGTTATGGAGAGTGAAATAATGTTTAAAGCTTTTATCATCGTCTTGGCGATGTCAGTTACGGCCTGCTCAAGCCTTAAAGTGGTTGAGGTTAACCCAGAAACCGGGTATTTCCCTGGGGAAAAGAGGGCATCAGTAACCAAAAGCGTTGATACCGATTTGGATAGTTTTAATGATTTGGTTTTAGTGCCCGATGGAGACTTTACTAGCAGCATGGTGAAAAACATCGGGTACTTCGATGAAGTAATCACCTTTGAAGATTTGGAGAAATTCATCATCAAGAACGAACTTACTGATCAAGTCTCTTCTGTAAATGATCGAATTGGTATCAATAAGGCTGCGAAAGCTTATAAGCATTTTCTATGGGTTAGATGGGATTCTCGTAAAGACGGCGCTAAAGAATATAAACAGCTAATATTAACTGACCCGGTTACATTAGAGGATATATTTGTCTGTGAGACCTTGCTCGACTATGTCTGGGCAGGCGTTAACGACCAAACCAACTGGTATCCAATGATGAACTCATTAGTTGACTATATTAAAAGCAACTCTAGTACTTTTCGAAAGTAGTGCATAACAAAAAGCTCTTGCAGAAAATCCACGCGCTGCTCCGGTTTCCGCAAAGCTCAACGTCAGCGACGGGGATTTCCATGAGAATCGCATTCTTTATTGTTGCTCTGCTGCTCTCTTCGGCGGCATATTCAGAGATTAAGACAACAGAGGTTTTCGGCTTTACGATCGAATATGAAATCCTCGGCTCTGGGGACGAGGTCTTTCTATTGGAAGCCGGAGGCGGAGGGGGATTGGCTGACTGGGGCGCCATTCCCGAGGCCTTATCGAAGTCTGCTAAAGTAATTCGGTACTCGCGCGTCGGCAACGGTAACTCGAGCACGCCGGACAGTATGTTTGTGGTTGAAGACTACGCCAACCATTTAAAAGCTTTGCTCAACCATTTGGATACTCAGAAAGTAATCCTTGTCGCGCATTCCTACGGTGGCAGCGTTGCAAGGGTATTCGCGGCCGAGCACCCAGAACGGGTTGAGGGCCTTTTGCTGGTCGATGCTTCATCCGAACATGATGTAGATATTGTGAGGGCGATTGACCTCGAGAAGGGAAACAAGGAGATACAGGCGATTAAGCTTGCGGACATCAAAGGCGGGAAAAGCTACCACATAGTAGACTTTTGGGCGAAATTTCCGCTACCTGACTATCCCCAGATAAAAGACATCCCAGTCACCGCCATCGCAAGCGTGAAACGCTATGAAGCCCCTGAGAACCTGTTCCATTCGGACAAGGGCAGAGTTATGTGGGGAGAGCTCTGGACGAAATGGGCGGAGGCCTTCCCACAAGGCAAGGCCGTTCTAACCCGCAATAGCTACCACATGATCCCCCAAGAAGAGCCTGACTTAGTTATCGAAGAGGCAGGAGAGCTAGTTGAAAAGGTTCGCGCTAATAAAGCGCTTAATTCGCCGCTGCGAAGCGGCGCGAATTAGCTTCGCGTTTTGCATTAGAGAGTCTATCAAGGTTTAAGCTAGCTTAAAGGCTAAGCCAGTTTCGTGACTTGCCGGTATAAGTGCGGCACAAGCATTTTAAACTGGTAGCTTCATTTCTGGTAGTTCCGG
>CAZING010000212.1:0-4367 GCA_964540505.1 uncultured Cellvibrionaceae bacterium
TGCGGGTCGAAACCGATTGTTAATGTCACCGTGCCGCGCGGCTCGCACTATTTAGGCGAGCTAAACTTTCGCGCCATATATCTTCGGTAAATTTTTTATAGTTTGAATTTTTTACTTTATAAGTATCAAACAATTATCAATTACCTGGGTGACATATATTAATTTACCTGCGATTGACCAGCGTTTTACAGGGGTGGCACCGATAATGCAATTGCTTTGAAACCGTTGAACTTTCAACATTCAACCATTGCAGTAGGAGCAAACCCTATGAAAAAACTCACTTTCACAAAATGCGCACTCGCAGCCCTTGTCCTAGCCCCCGCTAGCGCCTTTGCAGCCGACGGCATAAGCTACACCTACCTTGAAGCCGACTACATTATCCAAGACATCGACCTATATGAAAATGAGGATGTTTTTGATGATTTTGTTGAAAATGTCGACGATGGTGATGGCTTTGGCGTGACGGGCTCGCTTGGCGTTACCAACCATTTGTTCATTTTTGGTAGTTATTCGCAAACCGAGGCGGATTTCAGTTTCGTTGCAGATACGGGCCTGCCTATTGTTAGCGGTCAAGACATCAAAACCGTGAATTTAGGTGTTGGGTTTTTTACGCCCATCAACCTTAAAACCGACTTGGTTGCGCGCGCGGGTTACACCGATACTGATATAGGCGATTTTAGTTTTGGTGCCGATGACAATGACATTTTCGACGATGACGAAACGATCGGTGACGCCATCGATGATTTAAATGAAGACTCCAGCGACGGTTATTTTATTGACCTTGGCGTTCGAGCACAGACGTTGGATTGGTTAGAGCTCGGCGGTGGCATACGTTATACCGACCTTGATCAAGGCGATGACGTCAGCGCGTTTGGTAACCTGTTGTTTGAGATCAGCCCCAACCTAGGTATCAATATCGCGGCCGATTTTGGTGATAACGTCAGCCTTTACAAAGCGGGTGTACGTTTCTCGTTTTAAACCGCTGCCTGCCGAGTTCAGCCCAGCGCCGCGACCACGGCCTGGGCTTTCGTTGTTCTATCAATCAAAAATACGAAGCGCAAATTTTTTTAAAGCGACGTAAGCGATATGGCGGAATCGCCGGACCTCGGCTTCGGCATTTCCGACATCGGGGCTTTAGCCGGTAACCGAGACCTGCATTGCGCGCGGCCGAAATTAAACCGAAGCCCAACTCGCTGGGCCAAGCCGACCCATTTATTGATGCTGGTGACTTAAAGGGCGCTGGGGCTTGTATCGATATCTTTAAGTTTTTGAGTGAACCAAGTGTTTAAGCTATCGGCTTTTGCGCTTCGGGCCGAGGCGAATTGGCCGGCTTCGGCAACAAACAGCACCTGCTCATCGGCATCGGTAATCGCAAGAGAAGGTATGCCCACGCTGATGGGGCTGCCAAACCGGCGCACGAACTCCAGGTTGCGGTCAAAGTTACCGACGTCCACGTACACCAAATGAAAATTTTGATCGATTGTGGTCGACAGAGGCGCCTGTTTGAATTTGTCGTCAAGGCTTAGGCAATCGGGGCACCAGTTGGCCCCGAATAGCACCAGAACCTTTTTCTGGTCTTCGCCCGCTTTTGCCAAAGCGGCTTGAAGCTCCGCCTCCGGATCCGCGCTCGGGCGGTAGGGGCCACTTTTTTGACTGCAGGCCGCAGCGGCTAATAATGCAGCAAGTAAGAGCATTCGCAACATCGTGGTTCACTCCGTTATGGCTCGAAAGCCGTTCTATAACTGCGGCAATGAGGCGCGCGTTTACCGCAAAGGATCGCCGCTTGCATGCGTTGTTACATTGGTTCGCTCGCGCTTGCGTGCATGGCATATGCCTCGCAGCTAAGTAATGGCGTTCAAGCGAGCCATAAGGTGTTCGCATAATACCCCTAAACGCCATTTAAATTGAAAGGAGTTTGATATGACGATGAAACGTGAAGGCCGTGCGCAGTGGCGCGGCGATTTAAAATCAGGAAAGGGGACGGTCTCGACCGGCAGCGGTGCGCTTGATGGCAACCCCTATGGCTTTAACACCCGTTTTGAAAACGAGCCCGGCACCAACCCCGAGGAATTGATCGGCGCGGCTTTGGCCAGTTGCTATGCCATGGCCCTGGCCTTGAATATTTCACAAGCCAACTACGCGGCCGAGGACATTAGAGTAAAGGCCGTTGTCTCTCTGGTGAAAACGGACGATGGGTTCTCGATAGACGGTATCAGGCTTGAAGTACAAGCTAAGGTGCCGGAAATCGACTCGGCCAAGTTCCAAGAACTGGCAAGAGCCACAAAGGAGGGCTGCCCAGTGTCGAACGCGCTAAGCGTAGACATTCAGCTGGACGCCCTGCTGCTGTAGTTGCCACGGCGCTGAACAACTGATATCAATATGCCGCTGGCAGGCGCTGTGCAAACTCGAATAAAGGCGCGAATGCGCCTTTTTAATAAACGCACCTTTTTTTAATAAAAGACATAGCACCATTGTAAACCCGTGGCCGTAAACCCATGGCCGCTGGTCATCGTGCGTCTTATTAGGCGCTTCCGATCAAACCCTTCGAGCATCGAGTCCGGTTTAAGGCGGGTTCGCTTGGATTGCCTGTCGGTTAAGGCGAGGCGGCCGCCTTTTCTGCCTGGGCTTCCAGGTCCTGATAATAGGCATCAAAACGCGGCGAATAAGGCCCCGGTGGGAGGGCCTGCGCGCCTTTTAAGAATACATCTTCATTTGCGCTGCGGGTAAGCGCCATATAGCGCGGGTCGGCGCGCTCAACCGCCGCGACCAACGCCGAGGTCACGAGGCCCGCCAACCCGCCCGACCCGGTGTTGTGGTTCGGCGTATAACTGACGCGCTTTCTTGATGCCCACAGTGGTCTGGCCTCGCTGCCAACAAGCCGGTACTCTAAATCCACATAAGTGGTGGTTTGCAGCAGCAAGTATTCGGCCCGCCATTCGTGAATTTCCACAAACAATACCGCATCGGCACCAAACAGCTCGGCAAGCTCGTTAGTGTCTTGTGCGTGTACCTCGGCGGGCTCGTACAGCCCTTCAAACTCCAGTACCGTTTTAACCGTATTGACCGGAAACACGTAGTAGCCTTTTTCGGCAATCACCCGCGTCAGCGTTGACAGCACATAGTGGGGCGCGTCGACTTCCACCGAGTGATTGACGATGGGCACCACCAGTATCGAGCTCGGCCGCGCTTGATGGAATTCGGGAAGCCTGTCGACATAGCTATTCGACGCACAGCCGGCCAAAGATGCAAGCAAACCCATTAGCGCAACCCATTTACGGCTTAGCATGTTTTTGCTCCTGCAGGTTCTCGATCATCGCACCCATCATCACCTGACTTTCAGGCCAGGCATTGTGCTCTTTTTGGTAGAACTCAATCGCCTCATCCGCCCTACCGCTTAGCAACAACAAAGTGCCAAGCTCTGCATAAAGGCCCGGCGGCGGTGTTTTTCCTTGGCTCTCGAGTTTATCGATGAAGGTCATTTCCCGCTCGATTATAGCGTCTCTTTGCGCGGGCTCTTGGTAGTAAAGAAACAGGTCTTGTTCGTACGAACCCCACTGGTACAATGCTCCGCCCGAGCTCGCGCACCCCGCGGTTGCAGCCACCATAATTGCCAAAATTAGTGCGCGCGGCGCGCAGCAATAGCGCCACTTATTCATTGCGGCGGCACCTTAATAACCCGCGTGGTGCGTTCGCCAAGCACCACTTCCTGGGAAAATATATCCACATTGTTGTGTCGAATTTGAATAAGGTGGCGACCGGGGATGACCCGCAAAGCGTTGTCATTGACAAGATATTGGTTAACGGCGCCATAGGCGATGCCGTCGACCCAAAAGGTAAGACCTGCGGCTTTTTTGCCCCAAGCGCTCGTGTCGAAGCTGATTAAAGGTCGGTCGTCTATTACTTGAGTGGTTTTTTTCGGTGTGTCCACACAAGAAGCCAAGCAAATTAACAATAAAGCGGCAATGAATAATCTCACGGTTTAATCTCCTCTATTTGCAGTTGGTCCAACTCGAGCCCCTCTAAAGTGCCGCTTATCAAGTGCCCCGAGGCGCCTTCTTGCAACTCGGTTTCGCCGAACACTTGTGAAACCTTGAGCTTACCTACCACCTTGCTGGGCAGCGTGATATTTCCGCCTGTAGTGGTGGATTTAATGGTCCTGCCTTTTTGAACAAGGTTGAACGTCATGCCTTCGCGCACACCCTGACTCTTGCCGCCGCTGAAGAAGATACGCCCGTCTTCGACTGCAAGAATATCCGCGCTCCAGGGTTTGTTGAGCATCATAAGACTGAGCTTCTCGACTACAGCGTTAACTGCAGCGCCAATCGCGCGATCGTTCAAGCTGCCGTCGTAGCTCGCCACCGAACCGA
>CAZING010000213.1:0-4356 GCA_964540505.1 uncultured Cellvibrionaceae bacterium
GTTATAAGTGGCGGTGACTATGTGGCGGATATCGCTGTGGCGCAAAGTGACCTTTGAGTAGGACTCCCAGAACTTACCTTCTGTGTTGCCCGACTGGCGCCAACCGGAGGCCCTCACCTCGCCATCAAAGGCGAAATTGGCTTGTCGATGGTCGCGAAAGGGAATGACGTGCTCAAGCGCCAAAAGCGGAAACGAGGGCTGTTCGCCATCCGCGCACCGGAACATGACATTGTCATTTTCCACCAATGCCAGCCACACGCACGGGACGTCTTTGCCGCGAATTTTTAGGGGGGTATCGGCGTCGATGCTTTTGATGGTTGTTTTTGCAATTCGAAGGTCGCCGAGCTCTTGCGAGCGCCAAAGGATGACATCGCCCTCAATGCCGTGCAGCTCACCGCTGATGCTGTCGCCGCTCTCCAAGGTCAACTGCCCGGCCGAGGCGTGCATCGACACTGCGAAAATCAACGGCAGTAAAGGTCGCCAGAATTTCAAAACCAAACCTCGGAAGCAATTGCACGGGCTGCGCCCTACCAAGTGCGATAAAGGCACTCATATTCTCGAAGCGGCACTGTTAAGATACCGCCACCCCAAAAAAACGAATAGGCGAGCCTTTGTCTGCACGACACCCATCAAAAATAGCATTTTTTTTCGACAACAGAATTCTCAGCATCTTCCTGCTGGGCATTCTGAGTGGTCTGCCCTGGGTGATGATTGGCTCTGCTTTGACGCTATGGCTAAAAGAAGCTGGTGTTTCGCGTACGGAAATCGGCTACGCAGGGTTTATCTTCGGGGTTTTTGCGGTCAACTTTATGTGGGCGCCCCTTGTTGACCGCTTTCGCCCAAGCTGGTTCAAACATCTCGGCTCGCGGCGCACTTGGGTGCTTGGCTGCCAATTCGTCATCATCGGCATGTGCGGCGTCATGAGCCAAGTGTCCCCTTATTCAAGCGCGAAGACGGTGGTGCTGCTGGCGCTGATTATTGCCATCGCTTCGGCCACCCAGGACATCGCCATAGACGCGTTTCGGGTGGATTCCTTCAAGCACCATGAGAAAGAAGAAATCTCCGCCGCCGCTGCCGCCGCGACCGCCGGCTGGTGGAGCGGCTACGCCGGGCTCGGCGCGGTGCCTTTGTTTTTATCCGATGTCGGTTTCACCTGGCGCGAGCTCTACCCGCTTATGGGCCTAATGAGCGCCATGGCGGCCTCCGGCTTGTGGCTGGGCAAACCGCCGCCGGCCGTTGCCAGCGGCGACTACCAAGAGCGACTTGCGAATTATGCCAATCTTGTCCGGCAATGGAAAACACCGACCAAATTGGCCAGCAGTTTTTTATTTTTGGCGCCGCCTGCGCTCGCGGTCTGGGCCGTCGCGGGCAGCCCCGGGCTTGACTTGTCCATCAGCTCGCATGCGCTCTACGTGCCCTTGCTTGTGCTGGCCGCAGCGACCCTGGTGATTGCGTCTCTTTCCTATATTGCCAAGGCGCAGATCGCCTCAGCGAAAATGCACGCGCAGCCGCACATACTGGACGCACTGCCAAGCGTACTGCTCGCCAATGTCGTGGCGCCGCTCGAGGACTTTTTTAAACGCAACGGCTTAAAGCTTGGGTTATTGATACTGTCCTTTGTGGTGGTGTTCAAGCTCGGTGAAGCGTTTCTTGGGCGAATGTCGGTGCTCTTTTACAAAGAGGTGGGCTTTAGCAACACCGATATTGCCACTTATTCAAAAATAATAACCTGCGTGGTAACCGTCGCCGCCGCCGTACCTTGCGGCCTTTTAAACGCTCGCTTAGGGCTTATTCGCGGTTTGTTTATCGCAGGGATATTCATGGCGGCAAGCAACCTGCTGTTTATAATACTGGCGTCGGTCGGGCCGCAGCTGCCTTGGTATTTCGTCGTGGTAGTGGTCGATGGCTTCACCACCGCCTGGGGCTCCATCGCGTTTACCGCGTTCATTGCGCTGCTGTGCAATCACACTTTTTCAGCCACCCAGTATGCGCTACTGGCCTCACTCGCGACCGTTGGCAGAACCAGCATTGCCTCATTCAGCGGTCAAATGGTGGACGCATTGAACGGCAACTGGTCGCTGTTTTTCGTGATAACGACCCTGATGGTCATCCCGGGCTTGGTGATGCTGTGGTGGCTGCGAAAACGCTTAAGCAAACTCGTGATGTTCGATTAAGGCCTGTTGCCACTCATTTAAATGCCACCGACGCTTTTGCGCCCACAGCCGAGTTCAATTCGAAGCAGAGGCTTTCATCAAGCGGCCGATTTCGCGCCACATTTTACGGTACGCGCTGGCCGCCCGAGCGCCATTGTTATAACTGGTCAGCGGTGCTCGGCGCACGCCCATTAGCTCTGCCTGTGAGTCGATTGGAATCCAGGTCTTCAGCATAGGCAAAGGCAATTTTCGGCTTTTTTTAACGGTCTCAATGTGCAGGTTGCGCCGCAAGTCCACTTGGTTAAAGAAGCCCACCAGCTGCTTGGGGCCGGCTTTTTTATCCGCGAAAAATGCTTGCACTTGCTCCATGGCCCGAAGCGACAGAGGGCTTGGGATCATGGGCACCAACACCAGATCCACACCCGCCAGCAGGTATTCGACGCTTGGGGTCAGCGCCGGGGGGCAGTCGAAAAACAAGAACGATACATTCTCGCCAAGAGGGCTGATCAGCTTTTTCATTAGCTTGCGCCCGCCGGTGGACGGCAATTCGTTGTCCAATTTACGCAAACTCAAATCCGCCGGGATCACGGTCAGATGAGGGTAAGGTGTCGCCACTTCGAGCTTACCGACCGACTCGCCTTTGCTGATCACACGAATGACCCGGTTACTGCCTTTATCCACCCCGCAATACCAACTGGCCGCCGCCTGAGGGTCCCAATCCCAGAGCACGGTGTCGCGCTGGGACTGTGCCGCAAGATAAGCCAAATTGACGGCGGTTGTGGTCTTACCGACGCCACCTTTCAGGTTATAAAGAGCAATGGTATACATTCTGAGCTCCTCGTCCTTTGCTGTGGTTTTGGGTGCTCCCCCTAAATATTTGATGCTTTTGGCGCATGGCCTGCCCAGCCGAAGGATGCCCGAGCCCTGCCGCCCGGCCGCCGCTATCGACCGGGCGAATCGTGACCCAAACGGGGCACTTTCGCAGCTTGGCCCGCCGTTGAGGCAACGCAAACCCTTGATTTTATAGATAACGACCCCGGCATGCGGGCGCTTAACCAAGCATGGTTGGCTTTAGGAGTATAAACGAGAGGAATTGGATAAGGGGCCGCTCTAACGCAATGAAAGGACTTGCCGGAAGGCGATGCAGCTCTGTTGTCGCTATGGTGTGCATCCCTGCGCGTGAGGAGAACTGTATATTTGTACAGCCTTCCGGCAAGCTTAAACATAATAGGCGTAATTGTAGCGCAGACACAAGGACAATCTTCAGCTTAGATACAATCGTTCTATCCGGGCGAATGCTATAACCGTGAAGCCTCTAAGAAAGGCGGTTCTAAACTCCGCATCGCCGCGGTGCGACTGCTATAAGTCCGAGGCTGCAAAGAACCCACAAGTGCCGGGTCAGCCGAAAATCGTCGCGGGGCCGAATATGACCCACAAAGCCAAAACCGCAAGCCACAGGCCGAGCGTGCGCGAATAGAGGCTGTGGAGTGCGGCAATCTCGCGCTCGGTGACGTCGCGGGCGTGCACGCGTTCGTCGTCAATAATAGACGATGCTCCAAGCGCGCAGCGCTTAAGCACCTCGCCGCTCGAATACGCGGTATCCGCCATCAGACGACTCCAGGAGTTAACACAGCCGACAAAATTCCCAGTGACCGCAAAGCTTCCGCTCAGCAGGCGTACGGGCAGCCACTCGAGCGCCCAGAGCCAGTGGCGAGCGACCTCTGAGGCGTGATATTGCGCAAACGCTTGAGACAACCGGTAAACCATAGCGCCGAGCGGCCCCAGAAAGACAAACCAAAATACCACCGCGAACAACCGCTCAAATCCCCTATAGGCGAGCGCCTGCAGCATAGCCTCGTGCAGTGCGGGCCAATCTTGCTCGACAAAAGCCGTTTCCGCCACGCCCACGCGTTCAGCAATATGCGCCGCCCGCGGCCAGTCTCGCTCGGCGCACGCCAGCCGGTACGCGGTAACATGCTCGGCAAGCTCACCCCGGCCGATACAAACCGCCAGCACCGCTGTGGTCAATATAAACGCGAGCGCGCCGTGGACATTGGCGATAATTGCTGCCATCACCACGGAGGGCAGCAAAACCACTACGAAGCCCTGCAAATAGAAATGCCGCGAAAACACCGGCCATTGATCGAAATACCGAACCCAGCGAAGAAACCATCGCTGATCGTGGACAGGCTGCGGCGAACGC
>CAZING010000214.1:0-4341 GCA_964540505.1 uncultured Cellvibrionaceae bacterium
GTAACGGTCAGGTGGGCATGGTGGTCTCAAACAGCTACGAGAAGCGCCTGCAGGCTTCGGTGATACCACTTATGAACGCAAAAGGCACGCTTATCAAGCAGTTTCGGATAGTGGATTTGGATATGAGAGTAGCTTCTGGTGGAGAGTCGGGGCTGATGATTAAACGCAGTTTACCGGCGAGGGTGGTGCCCCCGGAGTTGATAGTCAAAGCGCATCAGACCTTGTTTGCGTCCAAAACGGCCAAACGCGGGCTTATCGATAAGCTGCTGAGCCGATAACACCCAACCGACGAAAAAGGCCTGTTCCCGCCTCACATTTACGCGCGAACCTAAGGCACCACTTTAAAGCTTGTTTCCGCCAAGAGGGTGCCCGCCGCTGTGCGGACCTTGACCTGCCAGTCGCCCAACATATGGGTGTCGATAAACTTACTGGAGTAGATGTCCATCTCGGTCAGATGCGGTCGAGCCCGCACCCTTGCCTGGCGCTTGCCGTTGCGATACCAATCGTGGAATACCCATTGGCCGCTCAGGTTTTGATAACGCGTGAACATATACAAAGTTATTAGATCGCGCCCGTCCATGGCCACCACCTCGCCGAGCGGCACACCGGGTGCACGACCCTCGCGCGTTTGCGATATGACCGCGCGCCCCACGTGGTTGGAGCGGATATCCACCTTCGCGAACGCGCCCGACGCTTGAAGGTCGCCCGGGTCGCCCGCCGCCGGCGCCGCGAGTTGTTCAGGCGCTGGCGCGTCTTCGTGCCGAGCCCCCTCGTTTGTCAGTGTCTCAGTTGTCGTCGCCTCGGTTGTTACGGTCGCACTTGTCGCCACCTCGCTTGTCGCCGTTGGGGCGGCGGCCTCTGCCGGGTCCGAAACCGCACCTTTTTCTATGGCCTCGTCAGGCTTCGGCGCCGGTTCTGTCACCGCCGTCGACGCTTGGCCCGCGTCGTCATTAGCCGAACGCCGATTGCCGCTCACTGATGCGACCCTGTGTTCTACCGGGGCTAGGGGCCGAACCTCCGGTTTTGGTGTTTCTAGCGCCGCACTTGCGGGCGCCACTTGCGTTGCGCCTCCGGCAATTTCATTAGCATCGGGCCCGGGAATCGCGCGCCACAATAACCAAACCGCAAGTCCGACCATCAAAATTGCCGCCAGCCCGACCGCGATCACCCGGTCCCATAAAATTTCTAAGGCTGCATTGGTTTCGGTTGGCTTTTTTTTCAACTGGATACGAATGGCGAGCTGATTGTCTTGCATGAATACCCTTGGCAAAAAAAATCGCGATTGTAGCGAATTGACGCCCGCTTGTCTGAGTTCCGGTCGCGGTGCCCGCGAAGACTCGGTCAATAATCCGCATCGTCCTCGGCGTGGGGCCGGAGGGTCGGGGTACCCGATTCGTCCAGGTGCACTTCTAAGGCGATGGGTCGACAGCAGACCTGGCAGTCTTCGATCAAGGTCTGGTCTTCCATGGTCAGATCAACCACCACTTCAATCTTCTCGGCGCAATAAGGGCAGTACACTTTTTGGGTATCAATCAAGGTCATAGCGTGTTCCTTGTCGAAATAAAAAGCCAAGGTTGACGTCTTGGGGTCGCGCGCGCAAGCACCGGTTAAAGCCGCTTGCGCTACTCGCCGACTTTGCCGCCGTCGAATTTGCGTATCGCCACTGTCGCGGACCTCGGGGTGATCGACATACCGGCGGGAGTTTCGAGTGTCGCGTCCTCGGCAAACGGCCAATTGCCCGGGTGTTGGACATTGCAAAACACTGTGGTGTGGTCGGGTGTGGTCGCAAAACCTGTGACTTCGCAGCCCGTGGGTCCGACAAAAAAACGGCGAAGATAGGCTTGGTTGCTGTCATCGATTACCGCGCTGTCGCCCTTCGAGCGTAAGCCGGAGGGGACCACCGCCAACATTTGGTCGTTGGTATCGGCGGTTACCGCGCTGCCGCTGCTATCGGTTTGAATCCAAAGAATGCCGCGCTCATCGAACGACAAACCGTCGGGGCCGGCAAATTGGTTGGCGTCGGTAAGCGCCGATAGGTTGACAGCAAGTGACCCGTCCGAGGGCGCGCCGAAAACAAACACGTCCCATTGAAAGCTCGATACATCGGCCGTTTCCTGCCACCGCAAAATATGACCGTTGACGTTGTATTCGCGCGGATTTGCCGCATTGGGTCGAAACTGCGGCTCAACCGCGAACTCCGAGCGCTGGCTGTTGCCTGTAAGGCTTAGATAGACCGCCCCGGTATGCGGGTCCACAGCGCACCATTCGGGTCGATCCAAGGGCGTGCCGCCAACGCGGTCGGCCACCAAAGGCGCGCACAGCAACATGGCCGCGACATCGGCAAACTCCTCGCCCAAGGTCGAAGCGGGGCGTTCGTTGGTCGGGTCGGCAAGCGTTGGCGTTGCCGGATCAAAGGCGAGCCATGTGCCGGTGCCGTCCTCGTTGAAGCGGGCAACATAGAGGGTGCCGTCGTCCATATATTTATCGCCCACCGCAAGACGGTCGACGGGATCGGCGTCTTCACTCTGCCAGAGCGCCTTGGAGACGTATTTGTAGACGTATTCGAAATTGCCGTCGTGGGCGGAGTAAAACACGATTGGCTCGCCCACGCGCGCGACGCCAGGCGCGCAACTTTCATGGCGAAATCGGCCGAGGGCCGTGCGCTTTACCGGCAAAGCGAAGGGGTTGTACGGGTCCAACTCGACCACATAACCGTAGCCGGCCGCTTCGTTGCGGTAGTCAAGCTCGGGCGCCTCGGCGGTCGGCGAAATGTCAAAGCGCGCGAACTCGCCGTCGCGCTGGTCATCACTGGTCGCAAGCTCTTGCCACGAATAGCGCGTGCTGAAACTGCCAATACCATGGCGGTTTTGCGCTTGGCTTCGGGTTTCGACCGAACTGTTCAAAAAATAGCTCGGCCAGTGCTCTTCACAACTCAGATAGGTGCCCCAAGGCGTGTAGCCGTTGCCACAGTTGGCCAATGTGCCGCGGGTGATCGAGCCGTCCGGGGAGAATCGGGTGACGGTCGCAGCACCCGCCACCGGGCCCGATAAACGTATTTCGCTCGCGCCGGTGATGCGCCGGTTATGCGGGTCGTTGTCGACGGTTCGCCATACCCCGTCCTGCTCGGTGATGCGCACCACTGTCACGCCGTGGGCATGGATTTCCTTGCGCGCCTGTTCGCTGGAGTCGCGAAGGCCTTGCGCGTTGACGCTCAACGCGCCGCCGTGCAACAGATACAAATCCAGAAATTCGTGGTTGATGCAAAGCAAACCGTCCTTAGAGCTGCCGTTCAGTGGGAAATAGCGCAAACCGTCGTGGTGTTGCCCGAGGGCATTGGCCTGATCGAGCGCGGTATTGGTGCCATCGCTTTTAAACTCGGCAGCCAAATCGTTTAACGGCGTGCCCCAAGGGGCGAGCACGGACGCGTGATAGCCCTCGGGCACCACTGCCGCATGGGTTCGCGAGCCTGCCACAGATTCGAAGCCGAGCTGCGCGTCCGCAGGTTCTTCCACTGTGCGCTTGACGCAGCCGGTGAGCACGAAATCGCTCAATGCGGCAAGTCCACCGATAGCGCCGATACGGCGTATCAACGCCCGCCGACCCAGTCTTCGCTCAAGCAGAGTTTGGAAATCGGTGTTGGTGCTGGTGTTGTAGCAGGTGGGGTCGAAGGTGGCCTTACTCATGGCCACCTTCTAACGTGCAGCATTTTGCCAAGCCTCAGCCCCCGGGCCGAAACCGAACCGAGGTCTAGCCTAAGAAAACCCGCCCTACCGCATAAACGCATATGAAACCAAAGCTGTAAGCCGTAATAAGATGGAAAAAGTATTTTAGGTAGGTCCCGAAGGTCAATTGTTCGATCTTACTCATAGCCACCACCCCGGCGGCCGAGCCGATGATCAGCAACGAGCCCCCGACGCCGACGGAATAGGTGAGGCTCAACCACTGGGCGCTGTTCATTTCGATATCGGATTTCAACAATGCCGCGGTTAAAGGCACGTTGTCAAACAAGGCCGAAATCAACCCTAATACATAGTTGGCGCCCGTGACAGGCAAGTTATCATAAAGTTGTGGAAAATACGCCAGAATGCCCAATTCCTTCAACATGCCCACCAATAACAGCACGCCGAGAAAGAAAAATAAGGTGTCGAATTCGATTCGCCTGACGTAATCGAGAACCGGTTCGTCGCGGTTTAATAACTGGACGACTATAAACATCAAAGACAAGCCAAATAAAAACGACAACACCGGGGGAATGCCAAACGCAATGTTGCCCACTATTGTGCCCAAGATGGTGCCCACAAAAAGCAGACCGATCATTTTATCCGACCCCGCAACTTCAAC
>CAZING010000215.1:0-4325 GCA_964540505.1 uncultured Cellvibrionaceae bacterium
TCACAGAACGATTCACCATATTGATTTCCCCGCAAGTCAATAAAGACGCGCGAGATCAATATGAAATTCGGACTCACAAGCGCCTGATGGACATTGTCGAGCCAACCGAGAAAACCGTAGACGCACTTATGAAGCTGGATTTGGCAGCGGGTGTGGAAGTTCAAATCAGTCTCGGCTAGTACTCCTGCCGACCTTTGTCAAACGATATCGGGAAGTGCAACGCTCTGAAATGGGCGGCCATAGCGGGTAACAGCCCCGTGCGCTAAGAGGTTAAAAAAATGACGATAGGTATAGTCGGCCGCAAAAGCGGTATGACACGAATTTTTACACAAGATGGTCAATCCATTCCTGTTACTGTGGTTGAGGTCGAGCCCAACCGCATCACTCAGGTCAAGAATGTAGAAACCGACGGTTACAGCGCAGTGCAAGTAACCGTAGGGTCTCGTCGAGCCTCCCGTGTTACCAAGCCAGCCAAAGGCGTATTCGAGAAAGCCCAGACCGAAGCCGGTCGTGGTGTTTGGGAGTTGCGTAACAACTCCAACGAGTCCTTTGAAGTCGGCGGTCAAATTACTGTAGAGACTTTCGCCGAAGGGCAGATCGTGGATGTCACCGGTCAGTCCAAAGGTAAAGGCTTTGCCGGCGTCGTCAAGCGCTGGAACTTCAGCATGCAAGACGCCACTCACGGCAACTCTCTGTCTCACCGAGCCCCGGGCTCCATTGGTCAAAACCAGTCTCCTGGCCGCGTCTTTCGCGGTAAGAAAATGGCAGGCCACATGGGCGCAGAGCGCGTTACCGTGCAGAACCTGGAAGTGGTACGAGTCGATGCAGAACGCAATCTGCTGCTGATCAGAGGCGCAGTCCCTGGTGCTCCAGGCGGAAACGTAATTGTACGCCCCGCTGTTAAATCCAAAAATAAAGGTTAATTCGAGGGGTCGAGTATGGAATTGAATATCGCAACTCCCGAAGGTAGCAAAGGTACTGTTGAAGTATCCGAGCAGACGTTTGGTAGAGAATTTAATGAGGACTTGGTGCACCAAGCCGTGGTCGCTTATATGGCCGGCGCGCGTCAAGGCACAAAAGCCCAAAAAACCAGAGCCGAAGTGTCCGGCGGTGGCAAGAAGCCATGGCGCCAGAAGGGCTCGGGTCGAGCTCGCGCTGGTACCATCCGCAGCCCAATTTGGCGCGGCGGCGGCGCGACCTTCGCGGCCAAGCCACGCAGCTACGACCAGAAGCTGAACAAAAAAATGTACCGCGCTGCGTTGCGCTGCATTTTGTCCGAGCTGAACCGTCAAGAGCGTTTGATTGTGGTTGACGCGTTTGATCTGGACGCACCGAAAACCAAAGCGTTGGTTGAAAAGCTGTCTCAGTATCAGTTGGTCGATGCGCTAATCGTCACTGAAGAGTTGAACGAGAGCTTGTATCTGGCTTCGCGCAATCTGCACAAAATTGATGTGCGGGATGTACAAGGTATCGATCCGGTCAGCTTGATCCGTTTCGAGAAAGTGGTCATCACCGTATCGGCTTTGAAAAAAATTGAGGAGGCTCTCGCATGAACAAAGAGCGTCTGTACCAAATCGTTTTAGGGCCTGTCGTGTCTGAGAAAGCCGCTCTGTTGGGCGAACAGTCCGATCAGGTGGTGTTTAAGGTGGCCAAAACCGCCCAAAAACCAGAAATCAAAGCGGCGGTGGAAGAACTGTTTAACGTCAAAGTCAAACAAGTTCGTGTATCGACTACCAAAGGTAAAACCAAGCGTACGCGTTACGGAATCGGTAAGCGCAGCGATTGGAAAAAAGCCTATGTTCGTCTCGAGCAAGGTCAAGATCTCGACTTTGCATTCGGTGAGTAAGGGGAACGACTGAAATGGCAATTTTAAAAAGAAAACCGACTTCTGCCGGTCGTCGCTTTGTCGTAAGCGTCGTGAGTGCCGACCTGCACAAAGGTGCGCCTTATTCGCCGCTTTTGGATAAACAATCCAGAAATGGCGGGCGTAACAACTCCGGTCGAATCACCACGCGTCACGTCGGTGGCGGTCACAAACAGCATTATCGTCTTATCGACTTTAAGCGAAATAAAGACGGCGTGCCGGGTGTTATTGAGCGTTTGGAATATGACCCGAACCGAACCGCGCACATCGCATTAGTGTGCTACGCCGATGGCGAACGACGGTACATCATCGCGCCTAAAGGCGTGGTTGCCGGTGACAAAGTGCAGTCCGGCGACGCCGCTGCAATCAAGCCTGGCAACGCTTTGCCACTTCGCAACATTCCACTGGGTTCCGTGGTTCATTGCGTGGAATTGAAGCCCGGAAAAGGCGCGCAAATCGCACGCTCCGCCGGTGCCTCGGTGCAGTTGGTGGCCCGCGAAGGTGCATACGCGACCGTGCGTTTGCGCAGTGGCGAAACGCGAAAAGTGCTTGTCGACTGCCGCGCAACTATAGGTGAAGTATCCAATAACGAGCATAGCCTGCGGTCGCTTGGCAAAGCCGGTGCAACACGCTGGCGTGGCGTTCGTCCAACCGTTCGCGGTGTGGCGATGAACCCGGTCGATCACCCACACGGTGGTGGTGAAGGTCGCACCTCCGGTGGCCGTCATCCGGTTACCCCTTGGGGCGTGCCCACTAAAGGCTACAAGACACGCAAAAACAAGCGCACTGACAAGCTGATTGTCCGTCGCAGAGATAAAAAGTAACGCGAGTAACTAGACGCGAATTAAGCGAGGAATAACACAGTGCCACGTTCGTTAAAAAAAGGCCCGTTCATTGATTACCACCTGTTAGCCAAGGTGGACACGGCAGTTGCAAAAAACGATCGACGCCCAATCAAAACCTGGTCGCGTCGTTCCATGATTTCTCCAGAGATGGTCGGCTTGACCATCGCTGTTCACAATGGCCGTCAGCACGTACCTGTGTTGGTTAATGAAGAGATGGTCGGACATAAACTGGGTGAATTTGCTGCTACCCGCACCTTTCGCGGTCACGTAGCGGACAAAAAGGCGAAGCGCTAAAAGCGCGGTTCCACGAGGTTAAAACGATGGAAGTAGCAGCACGATTAAAAGGCGCCGGTTTATCCGCGCAAAAGGCGCGCTTGGTAGCCGATCAGATTCGGGGCAAAGGCGTTGAAGAAGCTTTAGACATTCTGGCGTTCAGCACCAAAAAAGGTGCTGCAGTCATCAAGAAGGTCCTCGAGTCTGCGATTGCCAACGCAGAGCATAACGAAGGCGCCGATGTCGACGAGCTGAAAGTGTCAACGATTTTTGTTGACGAGGGTGTGACGTTAAAGCGTATCAAGCCGCGCGCTAAAGGTCGTGCGGACCGGATTTTCAAGCGCACTTGTCACATTACAGTCAAAGTAGCGGACCAATAAGAGAGCGGACGATATGGGTCAGAAAGTACATCCGACGGGCATTCGCCTAGGCATAGTTAAGAAGCATACGTCCACTTGGTATGCGAGCAAAGGCGATTATGCAGATAAGCTGAACATCGACTTGAAAGTGCGTAACTTCATTCGCAGCAAACTCTCCAGCGCTTCGATCAGTCGTGTGGATATCGAGCGCCCCGCCAATACGGCGCGCATCACCATTCACACTGCCCGCCCCGGTATCGTAATCGGCAAGAGAGGCGAAGATGTGGAGCGTCTGCGCACGCAAATCAGCGGTCTGATGGGTGTGCCCGTTCATATCAATATTGAAGAAATCCGTAAGCCCGACCTGGATGCCGAGCTGACCGCGCAAAGCGTTGCTCAACAGTTGGAGCGCCGCGTGATGTTCCGCCGTGCGATGAAGCGTGCCGTGCAGAACGCAATGCGTCAAGGCGCTGAAGGTGTGAAGATTCAGGTAGGCGGGCGTCTTGGCGGTGCTGAGATCGCGCGTAGCGAATGGTATCGAGAAGGTCGTGTACCACTTCACACTTTGCGTGCAGATATCGATTACGCAACCGCTGAAGCAGCCACAACCTACGGCATTATCGGTGTGAAGGTTTGGATCTTCAAAGGTGAAGTTATAGGCGGCCTCGAAGAAGTCGAAGCCAATCAAAAGAAAAAAGGCGCTAAATAAGGGGTACGCAAAATGTTGCAGCCAAAGCGTACAAAGTTTCGCAAGCAAATGAAGGGCCGCAATCGCGGTCTGGCGTTACGCGGCTCAAAGGTGAGTTTCGGTGAGTTTGGTTTGAAAGCCATCGTGCGCGGGCGTCTAACCGCCCGGCAGATTGAAGCCGCACGTCGGGCAATGACCCGTCACGTTAAACGCGGTGGCAAAATTTGGATCCGCGTTTTCCCCGACAATCCGATTACCCAGAAGCCTTTGGAAGTGCGTCAGGGTAAAGGTAAGGG
>CAZING010000216.1:0-4267 GCA_964540505.1 uncultured Cellvibrionaceae bacterium
CGCTGATGCTTGTGGACGACTATGGGCATCACCCTCGAGAGGTCGCCGCGACCATTGAGGCCGTGCGTCAAGGTTGGCCGACGCGCCGCTTGGTAATGGTATATCAACCGCACAGGTACACACGCACACGAGACTTGTTCGAAGACTTTGTCGATGTGTTGTCACAGGTCGATCAACTGATTCTTCTTGAGGTCTACAGTGCCGGCGAAACACCTATTCCAGGCGCCGACGGGCGTACTTTAAGTCGAAGTATTCGCAATCGCGGCCTCGTCGACCCCATCTTCGCCGTCGAGGTCGATGACGTGGCTGAGGTGTTGGAGGATATTGTGTTGCCCGGAGACATTGTGATCACACAAGGTGCGGGTAATGTGGGCAGTTTGGCGAAGATGCTCGCCGAAAGATTCAGTTCAAAGGTTTAGGAAATGACGGGTATAGAGACTCTGATAAAAAAGGCAGGCCGCGTGGCGGTTCTCTATGGCGGGACCTCCAGCGAGCGCAGCGTATCTTTGGCTAGTGGCGCGGCGGTTGTGCACGCGCTTCGCGAAAAAGGCTTCGATGTACTGCCGCTGGACCTTCGCGACGAGCCACTCCAGCAAATTCTGACAGCCAAACCCGACACAGCGTTTATTGCCCTGCACGGCCCCGGTGGCGAGGACGGGAAGATCCAGGCGCTGCTGGAATTTTTAGGCATCCCCTACACAGGCAGCGGCGTCGCGGCGTCGGCTTTGTGTATGGATAAATTGCGCACTAAGCAACTTTGGCGTGGCGTTGACTTGCCAACACCCGATTATTTTGTGTTGACCGAAAACACCAACTGGCACAACGTAATGGCGTTGGGTGAAGAGGTGATCGTCAAGCCTTGTCACGACGGGTCCAGCTACGGCATAACGCGCGTTTGCGATGAAAGCGAATTGGCTAACGCCTTTCACGAGGCGAGTAAATTTGACCAACTTGTCATTGCCGAGCGGTTTATTCGAGGCGGTGAATACACCGTGGCCATTCTTGGTGATCGAGCTCTGCCGCCGATAAAGCTCGAAACCGACCATCGAATTTACGATTTCGATGCAAAGTATACATCGAACGATACCCGCTACCTTTGTCCGTGCGGGCTCGATGAGCGCAAAACACGCGAACTGCAGGAGCTCGCGTTAGCGGCGTTTCATGCGGTTGGCGCGAGAGGCTGGGGCAGAGTGGATGTGATGGAGGAGAGTGGAGAGTTTTATCTGCTCGAAATCAACACAGTGCCGGGTATGACCGACCACAGTCTGGTGCCGATTGCGGCAAAAGCAGAAGGCTGTGATTTCAATTCATTGGTGGTAAATATCTTGCAAAAGGCTGTAAAAATATAATGTTTTACAAATCAAAAAAAAGCGCCTCTGAGAGCGAGGCCAAAGTTCGAGGCGTTAGCAAGCGCAACCCAAAGGCTGCCAACGAGCGTGTCAGATACCAAGGTGCGTCGCGAAAGACGGTGAAACCCTCGCGAATGTCCACCAGGATTGTCAAAAACACGGCGCGTGTGATGATTGGGTCGGTTGCATGCTGCACTGTGGTGTTTGCCATATATACATTGGAGCTGCATAAAAAATGGGAGAGCTTCTATCAGCGCCCGATCGATAACGTGCAAATAGAAGGCAGCTTTCAGTATCTGACTCAAGACGAAGTGCATAAAGCCGTCGAACCTGCACTCACTCAGGCATTTTTTGATCTCGAACTGCTCGAGATCAAAAGCATGATTGAACAAAACCCGTGGGTGGATACCGCAAGCGTGGGGAAAGTTTGGCCGGCAACCTTAACCATCACAGTGAACGAACAACAGCCAATTGCCCGTTGGGGTGCGTCTGGGTTTATGAACATGCGCGGCGATATTATCCAAATAGACGATAACTCTGATTTGCGCGCATTGCCTTTATTGAGCGGCGACGATCAATACGCCGGCCAAATCATGCGTCATTATTTGCGCATGGGCAAAGCGTTGTCGCAAGTCGGCTTATACCTTGAGTCGCTGGAGCTCGATCCAACCGGTGCATGGACGCTTACCGTTAACGACGGCCGGGTGATTAAACTTGGCCGCGACCAAGTGTGGGAAAAGCTGCAGTCTTTAACTACGGCTAAGCGAACTGTACTCGCAGACAAGTTCGAAGACGTAGCGCAGGTCGATTTACGCTACCACAACGGTCTTGCGGTGCAGTGGAAAACCACTTTGGCCGAGTCTGCGGTCGTACGCAATTAGCTATGTGTGCTGTGGCAACCAGGGATACAGAATTAATCGGATGAATAAGTAAGTTGAGAGCGAAGAGTTGAGATGGCGCAAGCGAATAGTGGAAGAATGATCGTCGGGCTGGATATCGGCACATCCAAAGTGGTGGCTATTGTCGGGGAGATTTCATCGGAAGGTGAGCTGTCAATTGTTGGCCTCGGTTCTCATCGCTCCAACGGTCTTAAAAAAGGTGTGGTGGTTAATATCGACTCGACCGTTCAATCGATTCAACGTGCCATTGAAGAAGCGGAGTTAATGGCGGGTTGTCAAATTCATTCGGTTTATGCGGGCATAGCAGGAAGTCATATTCGAAGCCTGAATTCGCACGGCATAGTCGCGATTAAAGATCGCGAAGTGTTCGAGCAAGACATAGATCGGGTCATAGACGCCGCGCAAGCCGTCGCCATTCCCGCCGATCAGCGCATATTGCATATATTGCCGCAGGAGTACGCGATTGACGAGCAAGAGGGGATAAAAGAACCCCTGGGCATGTCGGGTGTGCGGCTGGAGGCCAAGGTGCATCTTGTCACCTGTGCGGTCAACGCGGTGCAGAATATCGAAAAATGCATTAAGCGCTGCGGGTTGGAAGTTGAAGATGTAATTCTTGAGCAGCTCGCATCGAGCTTTTCGGTATTGACGGATGACGAAAAAGACCTCGGCGTTTGTATGGTCGATATAGGCGGGGGCACAACCGACATTGCCGTTTTTGTCGACGGCGCCATCCGCCATACAGGCGTTATTCCGATCGCTGGCGACCAGGTGACCAACGATATTGCGATGGCGTTGCGCACCCCGACGCAGTATGCGGAAGAAATTAAAATCAAATACGCCTGCGCGCTGGCGAAACTGACCGGCGCAGAGGAAACCATAAAAGTACCGAGCGTCGGCGAGCGCGCGCCAAGAGAGTTGTCTCGTCAGGCTTTGGCAGAGGTGGTCGAACCGAGATACGACGAACTTTTTACCTTGATACAAGCGGAGCTTCGTCGCAGCGGTTATGAAGATCTGATTCCCGCTGGAATCGTTTTAACCGGAGGCACCTCCAAAATGGAAGGCGTCGCCGAGCTTGCCGAAGAAATATTTCACATGCCCGTACGCCTGGGCTCTCCGCAAAACGTCAGCGGTTTGAAAGACATAGTTAAAAATCCGATCTATTCCACGGGTGTGGGATTGCTGATTTACGGTTTGCGTCAGCAGGCGCAGTTGGGTAAATCGCACAGTCGCCATAAAGACGACAGTTTATGGTCGAAAATGAAAAACTGGTTCCAACGCAACTTATAGAAGTGTCGCTGTGTTGTTTGTTGGGCAATGACTGATACCGGACTCTGAACGGGAATTGGTCATTAATAAACTTAAAAATTTTTCAGGGAAAACGAGGGGTACTACCATGTTTGAGCTAGTCGATAACTTACCGCAAAACGCAATAATCAAAGTCATAGGTGTAGGCGGTGGCGGTGGCAACGCCGTCAAGCACATGATCTGCAACGAAATCGACGGCGTGGATTTTATCTGCGCTAACACAGATGCGCAGGCGTTGAAAGATATAGACGCACGCACGGTCTTGCAGTTGGGCAGCACCATGACCAAAGGTTTGGGCGCAGGCGCCAACCCCGAAGTTGGCCGCCAAGCGGCAATGGAGGATCGCGAGCGGCTGGCTGAAATTCTAGAGGGCGCCGACATGGTCTTTATCACCGCGGGCATGGGCGGCGGTACCGGCACCGGCGGTGCCCCTGTGGTAGCAGAAGTGGCCAAAGAGCTTGGTATTCTCACGGTTGCGGTGGTGACCAAGCCGTTTCCATTCGAAGGCAAAAAGCGTATGGCAATTGCCGAGGACGGCATTCGTCAGTTAAAAGACCGCGTGGATTCGCTGATCACCATACCCAACGAAAAGCTGCTTTCGGTACTGGGCAAAAACACCAGCCTGTTGGACGCGTTCAAGGCGGCTAACGATGTGCTTTTGGGGGCGGTGCAGGGTATCGCAGATTTGATTATTCGTCCGGGTATGATCAACGT
>CAZING010000217.1:0-4266 GCA_964540505.1 uncultured Cellvibrionaceae bacterium
TGGCGAAAGCCGTAGAATCGATGGGGCTTCTTTACACCGAGCAGGGTCGCTATGAAGAGGCGATCGCGATGCTTGACGAAGTTTGGGACAAAGACAAAGACAACATTCAGGCCATCAATGGTCTAGCCGATTTATACAGCAAGCTGGACGAATTTGAAAAAGCCGAGTCGCTGTTGCAGGACGCAGTCGAGCGCCAGCCCAAGAATTGGCGACTTTATTCAAGGCTGGGCTTTCTCTATTTGAAAAATGGTCGCCTAGATGAAGCCGTAGAGCACTACGAGAAAGTGTTAAAGCTCACGCCTAAAAATGTCTCGGCTTTGAACAATCTCGGTGTCAGCTATTTTTTTAAAGGGCGTTTCGCCAAGGCCAAAAGTGCCTACGAAAAAGCTGTTGGACTCAACCCAAACAGCTGGGGTTACTCGAATGTCGGCTTAATGGATTACTACTCAGGGGATTTTAGCTCCGCGAAGAATATGTTCAAACGCGCGATACAGGCCTCGCCAGACGATTACCTTTATCATGTCAACCTCGGAGATCTGCTGCGTCAAATGGACGGCGAGGAGGCAAGCGCGACGGCCGCCTACCGGAAAGGTGTCGCGTTGCTCGAGAAAATCGTCACGCTCAAACCTTCAGACGCCGAGGCCAATGCCTTGTTGGCCAATTGTTATACATTTTTGGGCGACGGCGACAAGGCCCAGGCCTTTCTAAAAAAGGCGGTCGAGCTGAACCCTAGAGACCCAATTATTTTAAGCGTTAAAGCGCGGCTCGAAACGGTCGCCGGTGATTACGAAAGCGCCGTTGACACCCTAAAGACGCTTCGAGACCAAGGCTGGTCTAAAGAGCTTATTGTCAACGATCCAGATTACAAAGCGATGGCGGGCGTAGAAGTGTACGAAACGTTTATGCGAAATTATAACCGAAAAGGGAGGTAGACGTTTCGGTTGAAGAATTTATCGTCGACCGAAAATCGATGGTAAATGTTCTGGTAGTGCTTATAAATAAACATTTTAAAGGAGTAAATACTATGAAGAATCTTAAATCTCTTTTGGTCGCGGCCATTTCGCTATTTGCCGTAACCGCCTGCTCACTGGGGTCGATTAAAGAAGATTGCGCGAGCTGCGTCACCAAGGCAGATACCAAGCAGCCGGCGGTTGTTTACCTTTCGTTGAACGCGAACAAAGATGTGACGCCTGTGCCCGAATCGATATTGGCGTATCCGGGGCAAGAAATCGTTTATTTCGCGCAGGAAAACTTTGTGATTTACTATATTGGCAGAACGCCAAACGACCCGAAATCGCAAAAAACATTTTTTAAATACGAGAGTAAAAGAACTGCCGGTGGCGAATACAAACTGACCTTGCCTGTTTCACCCCAGTACAAAGGCTTCGGTGTACTTGAAAGCCAAGGCAAAATCACCAGCGAGATGCTGAGCAAACTCTTGGGTAAAAAGATCGAACCCAACTCTGGCAGTCGCGACCAAGATAAATCGCCGGTTGACAGAAAAGACACATTAGAAGTGAATTATCTGATCGAAATTGGCGGCCGTTTATTTGATCCATCGGCGCGCATCGTTAAAAATTAATTCGAATGTACGAAAACTGCGCGAGCGGCGGTTGCACCCGTTAAGGGTGGTGACCCAATCGCGCAATGGCGGCTCGGTGAATCGCATTTGCGCGACCAATCGAGTTGCCGACAACGGATTTTGCCGCCAGGGACGGCGCCGTCCGCTCTAGTGGTCGGCCGCGAATCGGTTTCGATTAATATGGCGGGCCTCGCACAAACGCGTTTTTGCCGTTGTGGAGCTCACCTCGACGTCACTCGACTTTTTGCTCTCGACCCCCGCGCGCCCTTGCGTTTCACAGTGTTGGCGGTTTGCTATGGCGCGCTCAGATCAGCCAGTTCGGCCGCTGATAGTGCGTAGTTGTAAATGCGAAAGTCATCTATATGACCGTTAAACAATGGGTCTGGAAATTGACTGCGACCCAGGTAATTCAGCACTGGACGAAAGTCACCCGGTTTAATGGTCACCGCGCTCGAGTGCTCGGCAAGCTTGCCGTTGACATAAAGGCCGGCGCCGTTTGCGTTCATGACCACCGCGAGGTGGGTCCACTCGTTTTCGATTAAAGCATCGGCGTTCAGGCGTTGCTCGCCGGCGCCTTTGTTAATCGCAAAGCGCATGCCGCCCGCGTCGGAGCTCGGGGTTAAAAACAGGTTTTGTTGTTCGCCGTTGCCGAAATCAAAAATTCGCTGCCAGATGTCGCCGCCTCGCCAATACACCCAGACAGCGATGGAGATTTCATCCAGGTTGGCGATTGCGGCGGGCAGTTGAATAAAGTTGTCTGTGCCATTGAGCGCGGCGGCCTTATCGACCCGTCCGGCGGTGTAAGTCGCGGTACCGCCGAAAGCGCCGTGGAACGCATTGACCGTGCTATCGCGGGCGTTACCGTCAAGCTGCAAATGGGCAATCAGGTCGCGACCGGGTGAATAGTGTCCGCGCACCGGTGCGGAAGGGTCGGAGCTGTTTCGCGATCGGTCCCGCGACCGCACGCTGTAGTAATAGTTGACGTTCGGGCGGGCGCTGTTATCGGTAAAGCGGGTTGCGTTGAGGTTGCGGGCGATGGCGTCGAACGGGCCGTCTGGCGCGCTTGCCCGCAACAGTTCGTAACCTTGCAAATCGCTAGCGAGACTCGCTTGCCATTGCAGTCGAATCGCGCTTGATAGTGGCGACGCGCTTAAGCCTATAGGGGCACCCGGTCGGTCGAATTCAATCGCGGCGCCCAGCGGTAGCAAGCGCCACTGTTGGTGTCGCTCGTTCTGTTGCTGCCATTGATGGACCTTAGCTTCATCGCCAAGCGAGGCGCCGGCTGTCTCCAAACATTTTGCGCTGTAGCGGTTGCAGATGTAAAACCAGCCGTCGGCTGCGTAGTCGAGATACCAATGCTGGTTGGGATTGTTCAAATCGCTCCATTGGACCAAATCGTCGCCGTCCGCGAGACCAAAATCGTACACATCCGGGGCCTTGCCGCTATGGACAGCGGTGACTTTGAAATAGCTGAAATCCTGACCGTTGCGCGCATCGAGCGGCGTAAAATCCCACTGCTGGTGGGTGCCGCCGGAAAAATCCCCTTGCTGAATCATGGCGCCATTGGCGGTGCTGGCGTCGGCAACCTCCAGAACCTTTTCGCTGTTGCGGTTGACCAGCACATAGCGCCCCGCAATAGGCGGCGGCACATCGTCGCCCCAAGTGATGTTGACGACTTGCTCGGCATTGGGTTGATTCTCCCAGTAGCCGGTGCCGCCCGGTACCCGCAGAGTGTACTCGTGGCTCGGGCCATGACCGTCAAAGAAGACCGCCCGATCGGTCGAAACCAGGCGGTAGGTCGTGTCGAGCGCTTGGCGTTCAGAGCCACCGGCAAAGGCCTGCACCCGCCCGCTCGGGGCGCGGTAGACCGCGGCCGCCGTCCAGTTAGGGCGGTGCTCGGCGTAGCCGAGGCGCTGGCCGTCGCTGGCTTTGACAAACTCGCCTCTGGCGCGTTCGGCTGTGCCCCACCAGATGCCGGTCGTCATGCCGTACTCGGCCCCGACTATGGCTTCCATCACGTTGTGCAGTTCGTCGTTGACGGCTCTATGGCCGTTGGCGGTGACGGTTTCGAAAAAGCCCGCGTAGCTGTCGAAGGTACCGTTGAGCTGGTGGGTGTTGCCTTCATCGAGGCGGGTCTTCAAAAAGTCGTACCAGGGTAGGGCTGTATCGGCGCTTAAGGTATTGCCGCCGGTAATGCGAATGTCGTCGAATCGCGCGAATTGTCGAAGCTCGCCCGCGACCTGATAGAAGTCCTGCTCGGAACCCTGGTGCGTGGAGTAGTCCGGCTCGTTGAAGGGCGCCGCGGCCAGCACTGCGTGACCGCGCATTTGGCAGTGGGCGGCGGTGATATCCATCAGTTGCGCCCAGCGCGCGGCGTGGGTACTGCCGTCGGCGTTTTTAAACCAAGGGTCGACCGTCGGCGGGTCGGCGTTTAGTACCACGGGCGTATTCACGCCAATCAACTCGACGTAGTCGAGACGCTGGTGCAGAAGCTGCGCCTCGGCTTCGGGCAGCTGGCCATTGACCAGCGCGGCGGTAGGCGTAAACGACACCCGGACGATGTCGACCTGATCGCGCCCCATAAACGCCAAACCTCGACGAATATTGGTTTCGCTCACCCAGGCGGTGTCCAATCCCCAAAGTTCGATGGATTTGTCGAGCCCTTGCGCGTCTGTGGCGAACAC
>CAZING010000218.1:0-2200 GCA_964540505.1 uncultured Cellvibrionaceae bacterium
AGGTTCATAGCGATGTTTAAGTCTGAAAGGACAGCGGCCTATTCTCGTGCCCACGCTCCTGCGTGGGCACGCGTATGAACACAGTCGAAATCAAGACGATGAATTAGCGGGAAGCCCCGCATTTTATTCGGAGCTTGGCATTCTGCCCGCCGCGGAATGGAGCAGCCGCGGGTGGCCACCCCTACGGGCACTATGGACACGGTGGGCAGGTGTCAGATCGGCTGGCCGCCGTAGTTGCTCTGTGGCTTTCTCGGCGGGTCCGCCACCACATTGGGCGGGATTTCATGGATACTGCCGCCTCTGGCCAAAAACGCCTCTATATCGCTTTGCAGCTGCTGGCGCAACACCTCGCGGCCCGATAGGTCGTAATCAATAGGCGCGTCATCCGCAACTAAAGACGTAATACTGTCATCAAGCTCGACCGCGTCTTCGTCGTTTTCGAGGATATCGTTTTCTTCATCACTCATGGCAAATTCTCACATTTATCGTTAAAACAAATAGCCTAAATGCGCGTTACCACAGTGTTTAAAGGACAGCGTCACAAGACCTCTTTACAACACGCTAAACGGCTTAAGTGAGAATATATATAGCTCTATTGAAAAAAATCGTCATCATCAAAACGCATGTTTTCTTAGTTTTTTTTGTTCTAATCTTGCACAAGAACCTAGAAGAAGGTTATGAACTGGTTTGGCGACCATTTCGTTTGGTTATCGAAACGCTCGTCAATGCCGCGTCGGGCGGGCGGTTGCCGAGCATCGGGCCGCTCTTTGGGGGTCTAAATCGGATCGCGGGCAAAGCGCTGGCAGCGCCATAAGAAGCGTCGGGCGGGCCTGTTTCAAGCTTTACCAACTCCGAGAGCCCACTAGCGCCGGTGAACGCTGTGGGTGAAAACCGGCAAACCCCGGGGCGCAGCTGGCCTCATGACCGGCGAGAGCGCCCCAGGGCGTTAGCCGATGCGCGCTTAAACAGCGTCCGGGCCGGTCTCGCCCGTGCGGATGCGCACCACACCTTCGAGCGATTGTATAAAAATCTTGCCGTCGCCGATTTTGCCCGTCTGCGCCGCCTTGGATATGGCATCCACCGCGGTTTCGACCATATCGTCGGCAAGCGCCATCTCTATTTTGACCTTGGGTAGAAAGTCCACCACATATTCCGCGCCGCGGTAGAGTTCGGTGTGTCCCTTTTGACGGCCGAAACCTTTGACTTCGGTGACGGTCATGCCTTGAACGCCCACTTCCGAGAGGGCATTGCGAACATCGTCCAACCGGAAGGGTTTGATGACAGCGGTAATCAATTTCATAGCACATTCCTGCAAGTTGAGTGTCGGGTTCGCCCCGTTCGAATTCGATTGGTTTGAAATTATACGTCAGGTCCTCGCGCGAGGCACAAAGCCCTTTTTATGAGACCCAGCAGAACGTGCGCCAATCTATAACAAACACGACACAATTAACAGGCGCCGGTCTGGCGAAACGCAATACAAAAAAAAGCCCCGGCGTAACCGAGGCGCGTAAGGCTCAAGGGAAAGAAAACTATTTGGCAGTGACAAACTCGGGGTAAGCCTCTATACCGCATTCGGCAATGTCCGCGCCCTCGAACTCCGCTTCCTCGGAGACGCGCACGCCCATGATCGCCTTAATAATGAACCATACGATCAGCGACGCGGAAAATACCCAAGTGAAGATGGTCAACACGCCCACTAATTGACCGCTGAATGTGGCTTCGGCGTCGGATAACAATACCGCGAATACGCCCCAAAGACCGACAACACCGTGAACGGAAATGGCCCCGACCGGGTCGTCTATTCTCATTTTGTCCAAACCCACGATGCTAAAGATTACGATCACGCCACCTATCGCGCCAATAATGGCTGCCAGCAGTGGGGTGGGGTCGGCAGGTTCGGCGGTGATCGCCACAAGGCCCGCAAGCGCACCGTTAAGCGCCATGGTCAAATCCGCTTTGCCAAACATCACACGCGCAACCAGCAATGCGGCTATCAAGCCACCACTTGCGGCAGCGTTGGTATTGACGAACACCATAGCCACCTCGTTCGCCGCTGCGACCGAGTCGAGCGATAAGGTGGAGCCACCGTTGAACCCGAACCAGCCGAGCCACAGAATAAAGGTACCGAGTGTCGCCAGCGGCAAATTTGCGCCGGGAATCGCGTTGGTCTGACCGTTGGGACCGTACTTGCCTTTGCGCG
>CAZING010000218.1:2300-4265 GCA_964540505.1 uncultured Cellvibrionaceae bacterium
GCCGTGGCGACAAACACCACTTGGAAGAAGAAGTCTGCGGCGTTCGAATAGGCGTTGGCGTCTTCGCCTGCAAACTCGGCGTAGACCGACTCGGCCAGCGTATCCAGCGATTCCGCGCCGTCTGTGGCGATGCCGCTCAGGAGCCAGCCGCCCTCGTACATAACCTGGTAACCGCAGACCAAGTACATGGTGCTCGCGATCGCAAATAGCGCGATGTTTTTTGTTAAAATTTCGGTAGTGTTTTTCGACCGGACCAGGCCGGACTCGAGCATGGCAAACCCCGCCGCCATCCACATAACCAATGCGCCGGATACCAGAAAATAGAAAGTATCTAAAGCGTATTGCAATTCTAGAATTGTGTTTTCCATCGCCGTACCCCGGTTCTTGGATTGAAATTGTTAAAGGTTTACAGCGCGGCTTCGCCGGCCTCACCGGTGCGAATGCGGATGACCTGCTCCAAAGTGGAGATAAAAATCTTACCGTCGCCGATTTTGCCGCTGTGCGCCGCTTTGCTTATGGCTTCCATTACCGAGTCCACCTGGTCATCCGCCACGGCTACTTCTAGTTTGGTTTTCGGTAAAAAGTCGACCACGTACTCCGCACCCCGGTATAGTTCGGTGTGACCCTTTTGCCGACCAAACCCTTTGACTTCGGTTACTGTGATCCCCTGAACACCAATGTCTGAGAGCGCTTCGCGCACCGCGTCCAATTTGAAAGGCTTTATCACGGCAGTAATCATTTTCATCGGACTACTCCTAATTAATCAGGTAATAAACGCGCCGCTGGCAGAAGCGGCGCGGGTTTAATTGGCTTATTCGCCGATTGGAAACGAATAAGAGACCACGACTTTCAAATCATCATCGACGGGTTCATCTGCAACGAATTGGCTTAAGGTAAAGGTCAAATTATCGTTGTAGGCGTAATCGAGGTTGACGTGCACAGGGTCGCAATCGTTTGTGCCATCGCCACAAACGCCGAGCAGCCCGCCCGCGTCCTGATGCAGACCAAGCGTTGCCGACACCTGACCGACGACCGCACCCAGCGTGAAGTACATATAGTCGTAATCGCCGGTACTGTTATCACCGGTCGGGATATAAGCCGCGAAAGAAACCGGCCCGTAGCCAAGACCCAGCACAAAATCGGCTGCGTCATTGCCCCTAAAAATAGTGGAGTCAGCCGTTGGGTAGTTATAACTCCAAAGACTGACGTCTACGTTGAACTCCCCAAACGATCTGCCGTAACCCAGATAAAGATCGTACTCAGTGCCCGCGGCAGCATCCCCCGAAGTCACCCAGACGCCGCCGTAAGCGCCGTTCGAGCTGTAGTTAAGATCGCCGAACACGGCAGCTGAGCCGCGACCGAGATCCAAGCCCCGCCAGAGGTAGCTGCTGGCCACACCGACAGAACCGGAGACCTCGGCCTGGGCCGCTGGCACTGCACTGATCGCCAACAGCGACGCTGAAATTGAACCAGCAAGAATCTTTTTCGCAAAGTTCATTAATGTTTCCTCCAAAAGTGAAAGCAAAAGATGTTTTTTAGTCGGAATGTAAAACAAGGCTCTTACGTTTGTGAACGACCCGGCTTGAGGCGGGAATAGCAGAATCTACGCCAATATATATTTTCTTATTTAATTCAAAGACTTAGACAAGAAATGACGAAATACACGCGTCACCGCAAAAGGTTTTTGCACAAAACCAGAGCCCCCGCTCGCACCTCGAAGGGGCGCGAGCACAAGGATGGTGCAATAACGGGCAGAACATGAAAAGACTTTTAACGAAACGGAGTTGAAACTCGGTGGCTGAGGCTTGAAACTGGGAAGCGAAATGTCTGTATTTGACCGCTGCGGCGGTTAATTTCGATCCCATGCTCCTGCGTGGGAACGCCTGGGGCAAACTCTTTCTACGGCCCAATCTGGACAAATACCCGCGGTGAAAGCGCACGAACTCAGACAAGCATTGGAAGTGG
>CAZING010000219.1:0-4244 GCA_964540505.1 uncultured Cellvibrionaceae bacterium
CAAAGTTAGGCAAACAAAGTGCGTTTCTATGTTAAACAGAATTTATTTTTTAAAGAAGAAGCCCTGAAACAATCCCGATAGTTATCAAGACAGGGCCTATTTTATTTTTTTATTTCGGAAACTTCTTTTTCAGTGACTATTTTGTCATTTTTGTTGCCCCAGCTGTTGGTAATGTAATTCATCACATCGGCCACTTCCTCGTCAGTTAATCCCAAATTAGCCATAACACCATTGTATTTCGTACCATTTACGGTGATTTCCCCTTGCAAACCGTATTTAATGGCGTGAATGCTTTTGGCGCGCTCTTTCATTAAATAATCCGATTTTGCCAAAGGCGGAAACGTTCCCACCAATCCTTCGCCATTACCCATATGGCATGTAATGCAAAAATCGTCGTAAACTATTTTCCCTTGTTTCATGCTTTCGGTTAAATCGTTGGTCTGACCGTAAGAAGTATTGAAAGCTAGTAAAACCAGTGCAACACAAATGAATCTCATCAATGTTTAATTCGGGATTACTTTAACAATGCCTTTTCCTTCAACACCTAAATAAATAAAACCATCGGGTGCTTCTACCACATTTCTAACACGACCGATACCTTCAAAAAGTTTCTCACGTTTTACCACTTTATCATTTTCAAGAACCAAACGTTCTACATAGCCAAATTTTAAGGAACCTACCAAAAGATTGTTTTTCCAATCGGGATATTTGTCTGAAGTTACCATAGCGAATCCAGAAGGTGCGATGGAAGGTACCCAATAAAATAAAGGTTGTTCCATACCTTCTTTTTCTGTTAATTCGGTGATGATGGTATTGTCGTAATTAATACCATAGGAAATCACCGGCCAGCCGTAATTTTTACCTGGTTTAATAATGTTTATTTCATCGCCACCTTGTGGGCCATGTTCGTGGGTCCAAATTTCGCCCGTCGTAGGATGTTTTATCATCCCTTGTGGATTTCTGTTGCCATAACTGTAAATGGCTTTTTTGGCGTTTGGTGTATTTACAAACGGATTGTCGTTTGGTATTCTACCATCATCGTGTAGTCTGTATACTTTACCATTGTCTCTTGTAAGATCTTGCGGATTTACAAAATGGTCACCACGTTCGCCAATGGTAAAAAACAAATACCCATCGTTATCAAAAACAATGCGGGAACCAAAATGTTGGCCGCGCGTTGTATTAGGCTCGGCCTTGTATAATATTTCCTGATTTGTTAATGCATTACCATTTAATTTAGCTCTCATAATGGCCGTATTGCCACCATTGCCTTCACCTTCTGGAGAGGCATACGAGATATAAATCCAACCATTATTGGCGTAATCGGGATGCAATTTGATGTCCAATAAACCACCCTGTCCACGATTGTATACCGCAGGAACACCCTCGATTTTAGTTTTTACGCCATTTTTAAAATGGATTAAATCGCCAGCTTTTTCGGTGATAAGCATGCTGCCATCAGGTAAAAAATCCAATCCCCATGCAATAGGGATGTCCGATACGACCACCTCAGTAGTATATTTAAGCGTTCCTGGGTCTTCGGCTTTAACGGACGATTCTTGTTGTTGTGCACATGCAAAAAGCGTCATTGCCATTAACGGAATTACAAATATTAATTTTTTCATATTCGAAAATTTATTGTTTTTTAAGGTCATAACATCAATGAATGCTTCTAAAGTTACTGATTTTTTAGAAATTATAATTAACATTAATGCCTGCATAGTAATTTACAGGATTGCCTGGGTAAAAATATCTTGCAGGCGTGGTTCCAAAAGCAGGCGCATTTATGAGCACTTGGGAAGCATATTTTTCATCGAAAATATTATCCAATCCGTAAAACACATTTGCTCTTAATTTTTCGGTAATGTTTAATTTGTAACCCACTTTTAAATTGGTTAGCTTATAATTATCTGAATATATGCTATTACTATCAGTTATAGGAATACTGCCCACATATTGAAAATTGATGTTACCATAAAACCCAATTTTAGAGTTAAAATCGATACCAGCATTAAACACATCACTAGGAACCCCTGTTAAATCATTGCCTGAAAAATTATTAGTGTCATCTACAAACTCCTTGAATTTGTAATCGTTCAGCGAATAACTAACAAACGAACCAAGTGTGAATGATTCTGTGGTTAGGATATTATAGTTTAATGCCAACTCCAGGCCGTCGTGTTGTGTTCTTCCTGCGTTGATACCAATATATTGGTCTAAAGCCGTTCTTCTTGAAACCAACAAGTTTTTGATGTCCAATCGATATAAAGCTAAGTTGAAGAATAATTTGTTTTGAATGATGGACCCGCGGGTGCCGACTTCAAAATTCCAACCAGTTTCTGGTTTTAAATCTTGATTTATTTGGCCGTCGGGCATCAATGTTTCCGCTAGTGTAATGGGAGAAAAACCGTGACTAACATCAGAATACACAGCAATATCATCAGTAATAAGATGAGAAATGCCGAACTTAGGAGACAAAATACCATTAAACTTGTAGGAGCCTGATTGGTCTGGGTCTTCTTCCGTTACCATAAATCTATCGTCTAGATCGTAAGATGTTTGATTGTAATTAAAGCCCAACGATACGGTTGTTCTATCCGTTAGGTTGTAATTGGATTCTAAAAAGATGTTGAAATACGAACGGTTTTCCTTAAAGTCGATTAAACGATTGCCTTGCACGCTTCCCGTCCCAGCAGGGTAATCTTCATACAGGTTGGCGTAGGTGCCATATTTATAATTGTCCTTAAAAACTTCGCCACCTAGTGTCCATGTTAAATTCTTGTCAAATAACGAGGTGTTTCCAATCAATCGGGTTCTTAAGCCAATGGCAAATAAATCCTCTTCTAGAATATCAAAAGGTCTTGGCTCGTAACTGTTAGAAAACGAGGTGAATACACTGGTGCTTTGTTTTAGGTTATCATTGTATTCGTGATTCCACGATACTCCAAAAATGCCACGTTGCGAATCTTCATAACCTTTAGCTTGTTTCCAAGTAAATGCGGCTGATGATGGATTGTTCAAATAAGCACTTTCACTGATGGAACTGGGGATGTATGCAAACAAATCCACATAACTCATTAAAAACGTCAGTTCATCCTTTTCACTTAAAAAATGATTGGTGTTTAAGGTGAATGTTTGTCTATCGTATTGCCCATTTTCTCTGTAACCATCACTATGGGTATTGCTATAAATGGCCCTGAAACTGTTTTTGGCAGAACCATGGTTTACATTGATAACTTCTTTATGCAATCCGAAAGATCCAAACATGAATTCCGCATTCGCGTTTGTTTGGTTTAAATAAGCGTTTTGTGGTGTTAGGTGAATGGTTCCGCCTAATCCCGCACCATAAATGGAAGAGGCTCCTTTATCAATCTCCATGCGTGCGATAGACGTTAATTCGAAGTCCTCAATGTTCGTTTCTCCACTACCGTTTGTTAGTGGAATGTCTTTAAAGTATGCTCTAATTTTAGCCGTACCATATAGATTTCTAGAACCCACCCCACGAATGGTAATTCTGTTGGTATTAAGGGCGCCCGTTTGCATAAGCACACCCGGAACACGATTAAAAGTAGGGGCAATGTTGGTTGTATTGGCACGGTCAATATCGGCCGTTGAAATCACATTCACGGTTCCGGTAGCGGTTTTTAATCGTTTGGGCAACTGGTTGGCATTAATCACCACCTCATTAAGTTCGGAAGGGTTGATGCTAAGCTGTATAATTTGATAACTTTGGTTGATGTTGATTTCAACGGGATGGTATCCCAATTTTTTAAAGATATAATTTCCAGATTGCGACACCGTAAATTCCCCTTGATGATTTGAAACATACGATTGATTGTCGGCAGCATTGGTAATGCTTACATTGGTTAAAGCAGTCCCATTTTCAATATCTATTACTTTCCCCTTATAGGCATCTTGAGCAAAAGCTGTGTGGATTGGAATAATAATAGATATAAAAAATATTTTTTTAAAGAACTTCATTTTTAGGGTATGTTTAGTTTTAAATTAAGGCATAAAACTATTACTAAATATTCGATTTTTTTGACTGATTTACTATAAAAGAATGTTAATTATGATATATGGATTGATAAGGAGTTTAAAACAAAATGACTACTATTAACAAAAGTTTTTTAAATAAGAATAAAACCTATTGCAATACATTAATAATTATATATATATTTGCACACCGAAATTTTCGGGGTGTAGCGTAGCCCGGTTATCGCGCCTGCTTTGGGAGCAGGAGG
>CAZING010000220.1:0-4191 GCA_964540505.1 uncultured Cellvibrionaceae bacterium
TCGCCAACAAAGCTTCAGCTTGCTTAGTGTTCATCGCTATCTCCGCTTCAAAATAATTGGGGTCAGCTGAAAATCTCCAAACGCCAGGGGGGGCATGCAATACGTTAGATAACTGTTTGGCTGTGCTTCGGCCCACTATTGCTGCGTTTTTCCCCCGACCTGAACGCTCGAGCTGTGCTTTGTAGTTATCTAACTTCCTGCCAATGGATTGATTGGCGCCGGATGCTAATTTAGCAGCGTCGGCTATCAGATTCATCGCATCATTCGAAATTTTTCATCTGACCAACCGTTTCACGCCAATGATACGAAAACGGCCATCCGAATGGATGGCCTTGAAGGGATCGGCGGCTATGCCCACTCGGGCAGGCGCTTTAGAGAATGCCGGAGCCTGCGTTTGCCTTGACGATATCGGGTACTTGAGCCGACGGGTCGAGTTGGTAGTTGTAGGGCACGCTGACGTTGCAGGTGGAGCTGAATTGCCCGTCGGTGACCGTGGGTATCTCCAGGGCGCCATTACCCGGCGTCCGGCTGTAGCGAATGTTGTTCAAGGTGTTGGCGCTTGCCTGCCAGCAACCGGGTTCGGGTGAGTCGTCTGAGGCCAGCAGCGGATTGTCGACATTGTGAAAGTAATTACCTTCCACCAGCACCTTGGCATGCATGCGCGAGTTGATGTAGTGAATCTGCTTCATGCTGCCGTCGTTCGACCAGAAGTTATTGTAAGTATGGACGGTGGCGTGGCGAACGAGCGGCGTGCGCTGCTCGATGTTTTCGTAAAAGTTATGATGAAAAGTCACATTGTTGTTGGCGTTGTCACTGTCCGAAGAGCCGATCAGGCCGCCGCGACTGGAGTTGCGGAAATGGTTGTAAGAGACAGTGACGTTGGTCACCCCGGCTTTCATATCCAGTAGCGAGTCGTAACCGTCGGATTCACCGCCGCTCGCTTCGAGCGTGTTATGGTCAATCCAGACATTGTTAACACCGGATTCCATACCGATGGCGTCGCCGCCGTTGGAAGTCGGAGAACCCGACTTTTTCACGTTGCGGATGTGCAGGTTCTGCAAAATGATGTTCGACGAGTTGCGCACGTGTATGCCGATTTCATCAAACAGCGCGCCATTGCCTGTGCCGATGATTGAGATATTTTCAATATCTTTTAATTCGATCACGCCATTAGCGGTATTGCACGAGCCTGAAACTTTCGCGGTGTTGGCCACGGTAATTGTGCCTTCAACGCGAACGGTTAAAGGCGTCGTTTTACTGGCCCTTGCGCAGATGGCTTGGTGGATTTCGGTGCCTGTACTCGCGTGAACCGTATTGCCGCCCGCGCCGCCGGTGGTGCTGCGACCAAAGCCCTCTAAGCGTGCGGGACGGACCGCAGCGCCGCTGGACGAGCCGGGAACGCCAGACGAAGAAGAGGAGCTGCTTGAACTCATGGCGCCCGAGCTCGACGACGAGCTGCTCGATGCGCCGCCGCTGCATTCGCGCGCGCTCAGTGTCGGGCCGCTGAGGTCCAGATAATCGATGTTGGCGAGACCCTCTGACGACAGTGCCGTCAGCACCAGGCGGTTGACGCCGGCGTTGAGTGCGATTTCGCGGGTTTCTTCGCGCCAGCTGGTCCAGCCGGCGGTTGCATCCAGGTCAAAGAGCGCGGCCGCCCCTTGGTTGTCATTGGCGGCAAGCGAGCCTGCTCGGGCAGCAGTGCCGCCGTTGGCGTAGCGAATGGTAACGGTGTACAGGGCCGATTCGCTGGCGTCTACTTCCCACTCCACAGTGGCGCCGCTTTGATTGAGTGTGTCGATGTACCCTTGCCCGGTGAAACCCTCGTGCTCGGTGTCGCCAGCCGAACCGAGCGTTGCACAATAGCCTTTTTCGAGCTCTTGAAGCCTTAGCGCGGCCTTCGCAGCTCCCGAGGAGCTGGACGACGACGAGCTACTGCTTGAAGAGCTGGCGGAGGACGAACTGCTGGACGACGAGCTGCTTGATGACGAACCGCTGGAGCTTGAGGCTTTATCACCCGACGCGCCGCACCCTGCGATCAAGCTGCTGAGCAATAGCGCTGCGAATGGAAAATGACGAAAATTCATGATGTTGGCCTCTCTCGCGCGTAGCGCTTGTGCTGCAGTGTCTGCTGCATAAGGTATCGGGCCCTAGGCGGGTTCGCCGACAGGTTTAAGCTCTTTTTGCTATAGCTGCATCGGGAATGAAGTGTAATTGGCGTTAACAGACTCTAATGTATGCGCAGCTGTTATAGCTCGACTGGCAGTATAGGGTGGAACGCCCAAATGCAGGGCGGAATCTTGACAGTAATCCGGTTCATTTCTCAAAATTGGCCGGACTTTAAAGCAAAGTGTGGTGAGGTTTTACATTAAGCGACGTCCTTGTCGGTCTAAGTTCGCATTCGGTTGTTTTGTTTTCGAGTTTAAAAGCGGGGTTTGCAGGTGCTGTCGCGAACCATCAGCTTGTGCGGCAGAATAATATTCTCGGGCGTTGCATCCGGTTCTTGTGCGCTGGCGGAATGTTTTTTCAAGTTCGCAAGAAAGAGCGCCATAGCGGCTTCGGCCATCGCGTCTACCGGTTGCGCTACAGTTGTAAGCGCGGGGATGCAATAACTTGCGCAGGCCTGATCGTCAAAGCCCGCCACAGATATATCGCCCGGCACTGTTAGACCGTTATCATTCAAGGCTTTTATGGCCCCGATCGCCATCAGATCGTTCATGCAAAATATTGCGGTGGGTCGGGCGGCGGCTTCAAGTATTTGCATCGCCGCCGTATAACCCGTCGCAAAATCGAACTTGCCCTCCGCGACAATCGGTGTGTCGACGCCTGAGCTTGCAATTGCCCGCAGAAACCCCAGTTTTCTATCGCGGGTGTGAGCATGGAAGCTTTGGCCTGTAATTAATCCAATTTGTCTATGACCCAAGCTTAATAAATGCCGGGCCATGTCCTCGGCCGCTTTTGCGTTATCAATGCCGACGGCGGGGTAGGGCGTATGCAAAGAGCTGCCTGCGGACACGGCGGTAATATTGGCTGTGGGAAAATATTTTTGCTGCGGGGAATAAGCGCGCAGGTTAATAACGCCCAGGGCCAAACTGGTTTCGACCATTTCGATGTATTTTTTTTCCCGTTCGTCATCGTAACGGGTATCGGCGATCATAATTTCATAGCCCTGAGGCTCGGCGATTTTTTCTATGGCGCTGACCAGGTTAATTAAGTAGGCGTTGGCGAGGTTGGCGACCATGACGATGATCGTGTTATTTTTTTTTGTTCTAAACACCTGCGAGAGCATATTGGGTTTGTAGTTCAGCTCTTTTACCGCGGCGTTGATTTTCTCGAGGTTCGCAGGCGAAACTTTTTCTGGCGTGCGAATGGCCTTTGATACGGTGCCCACCGAAAGACCAACTTTATGGGCTATGTCGCGTATGGTTGTCATGTGGCCTACCCAGTGTGCCCGCGAGTGTGCGTTTTATTCTTGCGTTTACTATCGAGCGTTCGCAAAGAGCTAGGGCCAGTTAATAAACATTCGATTGCGCCTGAAGCGTGTTTAGGTTTCAACAAAATCTTTCACGACCCGGGCGGTGCCTTTGGCGAGCAAGGCGTTAAAGAATTCGGTTGTCATTTTAACCAAATCCGGCTGTTTGGAAAAATCGCGACCAAAGATTTTCTCTTGCTCGAAAAACGCCCTTACGTATGCGCCAACATCGGCTTTGTGCGTCTGCCAAAGTTCGTTGAACGCCTGGGCGAAAGGGTCGGACACTTCAATCGTGCCGCCACAGTCGTCTTCGCCTGTGGTGTAACGCATCCAGGCCGCAAGCGCGAGCGCGAAAACGCGAATATCCTGGCCGCTTTGGTTTAAGTCGCGCAAGGTGGCCAGCCAGCGTTGGGGCACTTTTTGAGAACCGTCCATCGCAATTTGCCAGGTACGGTGTTTGAGCCCAGGGTTGGCGAAGCGTTCGCGCAACTCACTTTGGTAGTGCGCTATGTCAAAGCCCACAGGCGCCTTAAGCGTTAAGCCGGCCTGGCGCATAAACAGTTCACACAGCCGCACGTAATGCCGGTCGGCCATCACCCGGTCGATGGTCTCGTAGCCTGCGAGGTAGCCGGTGTAGGCAAGTAGGCTGTGACTGCCGTTTAGAAGGCGCAACTTCATGTGCTCGTAAACCGCGACGTCTTCGACAAGTAGCGCACCGGCCA
>CAZING010000221.1:0-1195 GCA_964540505.1 uncultured Cellvibrionaceae bacterium
AGATGGACGGTTTTGAGGGCAATGAAGGTATTATTGTCATCGCCGCCACCAACCGCCCCGACGTCCTCGACCGAGCGCTGCTGCGACCGGGGCGTTTCGACCGTCAGGTTAACGTGGGTTTGCCGGACGTGCGCGGGCGCGAACAAATTTTAAAAGTGCATATGCGCAAAGTGCCGCTGGATGAGCGCATAGACCCGCGGGTTATCGCGCGGGGCACACCGGGCTTCTCCGGGGCCGATCTTGCCAACCTGGTCAACGAAGCGGCGCTGCTGGCCGCCCGAGCAAATAAGCGCGTGGTCACCGAAGAAGAGTTCGAAAAGGCGCGCGATAAAATTCTGATGGGCACCGAACGACGCACTCTGGTCATGACGGAAAGAGAAAAAGAGAGCACGGCCTACCATGAAGCCGGTCACGCGATAGTCGGCTACTTGTCGGAAGAGCACGACCCGATCCACAAAGTGACGATCATCCCGCGCGGGCGAGCCTTGGGCGTGACCCAGTTTCTGCCCGAGGGCGATCGAATCAGCGAGAGCCGCCGAAAGCTGCACGGCGACATCGCGACCGCTTACGGTGGCAGAATCGCCGAAGAGATGAAATACGGTGCCGATGGGGTCAGCACCGGGGCCTATCAGGACATCAAAATGGCGACGGCCATCGCCCGTGCGATGGTGGTCAATTACGGTCTGTCCGAAAAGCTCGGCGCCCTCGATTACGACGCCAAGGACGATGAAAATTTCGGCAGCAAGAAGATATCGAGCCACACCGCGCGTTTGATCGACGAAGAAGTCAAAGCTATTACCGACAAGTGCTACGCACAGGCCGAAGCGTTGTTGAGTGAGTACAGTGACGTTTTGGAATCCATGAAAGAAGCCCTGATGGAGTTTGAAACGCTCGACTCTGAACAGGTTGACGATCTGATGAACCGCCGCAAAGTGCGACCCCCGAAAGAGTGGGGCGGCAGCAACTTCCGCGGCGACGCGAAGCCCGAGCCGGAAGAGATTAAGCCGGACCGCGGCACCGTCGGTGGGCCTGCAGAAGAGGTCTGAGCCGCTCACCCTTTTCGCGCTAGTCAAACAAATGGCCGGGCTCCCCCGGCCTTTTTCATTTATTAGGTGAAATCCGTGCGCTTCGGCAACGTTCAATTATCCTTGTCAACGCCTCGTGTTATGGGCATCCTCAACGTCACGCCGGATTC
>CAZING010000221.1:1295-4176 GCA_964540505.1 uncultured Cellvibrionaceae bacterium
ATCTCGGCGATGAATTTGTTGCTGGAAGACTCCGCGCTTCTTTTACAATGGCGCGATCGCGGCGGTTTGTCGCTATGGGTTTGGCAAAAACACAATAAATGAGCCGGTGGAGTTGCCGGAAACTGGAGTGAAATAATGCGGAAATATTTCGGTACGGATGGCATTCGAGGTGAGGTTGGGCACCACCCGATCACGCCTCAATTTTTCTTGCAGCTCGGCTGGGCCGTGGGGCGAGTACTCGCCGCGTGCGACCGCGGCGCAAGTCCCGGCATGGTTCTCATCGGTAAAGACACGCGCATCTCCGGGTATATGTTCGAGTCGGCGCTCGAGGCCGGTTTGATCAGCGCCGGTGTCGATGTGGGTCTTCTCGGGCCAATGCCCACGCCGGCCATCGCCTATTTAACGCGGACGTTCCAAGCGCGCGCGGGCATAGTCATAAGCGCTTCTCACAACGCCTTCAACGACAACGGCATCAAGCTTTTCAGCCCCGAGGGTACCAAGCTTGCCGATGACGTCGAACAGGCGATTGAGGCAGAACTTGAAAAGCCAATGGTCACCGCGGCCAATCTCGGCAAGGCGCGGCGCATCACCGACGCCGAAGGGCGGTACATCGAATTTTGCAAAGGCTCGGCCGCTTGGGGCTTCTCGTTAAAAGGGCTGAAGCTCGTGGTCGACTGCGCAAACGGTGCCACCTATCGCGTGGCGCCGGAGGTCTTTCGAGAGCTCGGCGCGAGCGTTAAGGCCATAAACGTCAACCCGGATGGTCTGAACATCAACAAAGACTGCGGTTCGACCTCGACCGAAGGTTTGCAAAAAGCGGTGGCCGAGGCGGGGGCCGATCTCGGCATTGCGTTCGACGGCGACGGCGACCGGGTGATCTTTGTCGACCACCAAGGCGAGGTCGTAGACGGCGACCAACTGCTGTATATCATCGCGGCGCATCAGCACAAATTTGAAGGGGGCTGTGCGGGGGCAGTGGGCACCTTGATGAGCAATTTTGGCTTCGAAATGGCAATGAACCGGCTAAAAATTCCGTTTGCCCGCGCCAAGGTCGGCGACCGTTATGTACTAGAGACGATGAAGAAAAATAATTGGTTGCTCGGTGGCGAATCTTCGGGGCATATCGTTTGCGGTAACGCCACCACCACAGGGGACGGTATCATCTCGGCCCTGCAGGTGCTGAAAGCGCTTCGGGCCGAAAACCGGCCACTGCACCAATTGAAGCAAGACATGCAAATGCTGCCGCAGGTGATGATTAACGTGCCCACCAAGAGCCGCGCAGATCTCGGCGCTCACGCCGGCATTCAGGATGCCGTCGCCAAGACCGAGGCCGAACTCAATGGTCGGGGGCGCGTACTTTTACGGCCGTCGGGCACCGAGCCGGTTGTGCGCGTGATGGTCGAAGGGGAAGACCATCTACTGGTCGAATCGCTGGCTCGCGAGCTGGCCGCGCGTGTAGGGGAATCCTTGAGATAAGCGGCGCCGGCATAAACTGCTGACCGACGAGCCGAATCCGCCGCCGTTCGCGCCCCCCAGACTTTCGTTGGGTGGCCATTGTTTTCGGCAAATTTCTCCTATACCATTGGCGCCCGTTTTGCTGGGGAAGTCGGCGGGCTTTAAATTTCACTGCCAACAAACTGAGACCTGTGATGCGAAGAAATATAGTCATCGGCAATTGGAAGTTGCATGGGACGCAGGCCATGGTCGGCGAGCTTTTGCAGTCGTTGGTCAAAGGCTGGGTGGGCGTTCACCAAGCGGAGGTTGTTGTGTGTCCGACACATGTGCACCTCGGCCAGGCGTTCACAGAGCTTGCGCACTCGAATATTCTGGTGGGCGCGCAGGACGTAAGCGCCTATGAAGAAGGGGCCTACACCGGTGAGGTGTCGGGCGAAATGCTGCACGATATCGGCTGCCAATACACGTTGGTGGGCCATTCCGAGCGTCGTCGGTACCAGAAGGAAAGCAATGAACTTTGCGCGAAAAAATTTGAGGCGGCATTAAAAGCTCACATGCTGCCGGTATTTTGCATCGGCGAGACCGAGCAACAGCGCGCGGACGGGCGAACATTCGAAGTGCTGGATGCGCAGTTGGATGCCGTTTTAAACCGCCCCGATAACAGCGTTTGGGCGAGGGCGGTGATCGCCTATGAGCCGGTTTGGGCAATAGGTACAGGCAAAGTTGCCACCCCGGAAATTGCACAAGAGGTGCACGCTCGTATTCGCAGTCGGCTTGGCGATATGGGCGCGCAGACCAGGATCGTCTACGGCGGCAGTGTCAGCCCGGATAACGCCGAGGGCTTGTTTGCAATGCCCGATATCGACGGGGCGTTGGTCGGTGGTGCCTCGCTTAAGGCTGACAAATTTCTACAGATATGCAGAGCGGCAGAATAAGCTGCCAACAGAGAATAGCGAATGGATAGTGTACTTTTAATCGTTCATGTAATTATTGCGCTGGCCATAGTCGGTCTGATTATGCTGCAGCAAGGCAAAGGGGCCGAAATGGGCGCCTCCTTCGGTGGCGGCTCGTCTCAGACGGTATTCGGCGCAGCCGGCAGCGGCAACTTTTTCTCGCGAATGACCGCGATACTGGTCGCCGTATTCTTCGCGACCAGCTTGGTTCTGGCAGTGATGAGTAAAAAAGCGGGCGATATTATCGATATAAGTGTGCCACAGCTTGAAACCGTACAAGAAAGCGGGGAAAATGCCGGCGCCGAACTGCCGGCGAGTGACGACATTCCGGTTGTGGACGACGCGCCACCCGCAGATGAAATCCCGACAGTGGGATCAGACGAGATTCCCGAGTAACACCTAAGCGCTTCTGACGAAGACTTTGTAAATTCACTGATTATTGCCCAAGTGGTGGAATTGGTAGACACGCTATC
>CAZING010000222.1:0-4165 GCA_964540505.1 uncultured Cellvibrionaceae bacterium
CTTAAAAGCATTTCTAACTTTTTGATTCTTAAACGTTTTTTTGTAGACACGAAAAATAACAGTCGCCGCGACCGAATTTACCCTTGCATGCACCAGGGTGATGCATTACTTTCGTTCAATCCAATCCCATCATGCAAAGGAGCTGCAAGTGGACGATATCCCTATTCCCCTCCCCGCCAAGCCTCAACGTTTTATGGATCGCCTTCGTGCATTTATGCGGGCGAGGCATCTGGCGTATCGGACAGAGAAGACTTATTGCACTTGGATTGTCGATTTTATTCGCTTTCATAATCGGCAGCGGCCAGAAGTGTTGGGCACTGCACATATTCAAGAGTGGTTGAGTCATTTGGCTAATAACCGTCATGTGGCGGTGAATACGCAGAAGACGGCGTTAAATGCGGTGGTATTTCTTTATAAACAGTTTCTGCAATTGGATGTCGGCGATATTCAATTTCGCAAGGCCAATAAGGGGCGCCGAATTCCGACGGTTTTCACCCATGATGAAGCGATTGCAGTTCTCAACAATATGAATGGCACGCACAAGCTGGTTGCGAGTTTAATGTATGGCTCCGGATTGCGAGTAATGGAAGCGGTTCGTTTGCGCGTTCAGGATATTGACTTTGCCCAGGCGGGTATTTTTGTGCGCGAAGCTAAAGGCGATAAATGGCGCAGAACGCTTTTACCAAAATCTTTGGTGCACCCACTAGAGATTCAAATTGATTATGCACTCGCACTACACCGCCAGGACCTGGCCGAGGGATTTGGTGATGTCTACCTACCTTATGCGCTTGCCAAAAAATACCCAAGTGCATCGCAGAGCGCCGCTTGGCAATATGTTTTTCCTGCGCTAAACAGAGCGCAAGACCCACGTAGTGAGGTGATGCGGAGACATCATATAGGAGAGCAGCAGGTTCGCCGGTCCGTTGCCGCTGCATTGGGGGCTGCGAACTTTAGAAAGAAGGCCAGTTGCCATACATTCCGTCATTCGTTTGCCACCAATTTGTTACGTAACGGTGTGGATATTCGCAATATTCAGGAGTTGATGGGGCATAGTGATTTAAGTACCACGCAAATCTACACCCACGTTATCGGTATTCACGAGCGCGGTGTCACAAGCCCCATAGACCAATAGTGTGACGCGCCGCCTTCTGCCGAAGTCGCCTGGGCGTTAATGCGATTCGCGTTCTAGTTCACCCTTGAGGCGAACCGAGAATACGGGACGAAAAAATACGGGACATAAATAGACGCTCCCCGGTTCAAAGGCACAGGGCACCGAAAACCCAAAAATTCCTGGCTTTTTTTATGACATTCAACCCTCGGCAAACGCTTTGAGTGTGGTGGCGGTAACGCTGACATCCATATATTTGCTGTTCAACTCTGGCATTTTGTTCAGATGAGCTGCGAAAACTATCGCCATTGGTCATAGCCAATATTGATGGCCGTTGCGTTGTTATTGGCGAACGCCTGATGTAAAAAGCACCCCCCTTAATTCGCCGCTGCAGAGTATCTGGGCGAAGCGCATTAACAATAATTGCCAAGGCACCTTTAGGATTCGCATGACTCGCATGACCTTCAAAAAAAACTCTCTGAGCCTGGCCATATTCTTTACCTTGGCCGCGCCGGTGTATGGCGATAACGCCAGTAGCTATCACTCGGTCGAGCCGGAAGAGATGATCATTACCGGTGTGCGGGTGGACAATCCCCTGTCCCTCGAAACTGACCCAAAGGCACCGCGCCAACCGCTACCGGCCCAGGATGGCGCCGATTATCTCAAGACCATTCCCGGCTTTTCGGTGATCCGCAAGGGCGGCACGGGCGGCGATCCGGTGTTGCGTGGCATGGCCGGTTCGCGCCTGTCGCTGCTGCAAAACGGCGACTTGGTGCTGGGCGGTTGCAGCAGCCGCATGGACCCGCCCACCGCGTACATTTTTCCCGAAACCTACGACCGCATTCGCCTGATCAAAGGCCCGCAGACAGTGCTCTACGGGCCGGGTAATGCCGCCGGTGTGGCGCTGTTTGAACGAGACCAGAAGCGCTTGACCGAACCCGGCTGGAAATTTCACGGCAGTCAGTTGGGTGGTAGTTTCGGGCGCAGGGACTCGGTGCTTGATTTGTCTGGCGGTACACCGAATTTTTATCTGCGCGGCCTGGGCAGCCACTCGCAGCAGGATAACTATCAGGATGGCGACGGTACCGAAATTCACTCCCAGTACGACCGCTGGAATACCAGTTTGGCTCTGGGCTGGACCCCCAACGACAACGTGGTATTGGAACTGGCGGGCAGCCGCAGTGCTGCCGAGGCTGCCTATGCGGATCGCGGTATGGACGGCGTGGTGTTCGACCGGGACAACCTCAATCTCAAACTGATCCTGCAGGACCTCTCGCCATTAGTGACAAAAGTCGAAGCCCGAGCCTATTACAATAATGTTCATCATGTGATGGACAACTACACATTGCGCGCGCCCGCAGCCATGGATATGGATATGGATATGGGTATGGGCATGAGTATGAACATGGCCTCCAGCTCGGGGCGCCGCACCGAAGGCGCCAGCATTTTGGCCACTTTGACACCCAGCCGCGCCAACGAATGGGTACTAGGTTTGGACACCCAGACCAACGAGCATACCAACCGCATGACCCCCGACCAGAACATGATGCCGTATCAGAATATGCGGAAGGAAACGGACGCGGACTTTACCCAAGTGGGTGTTTTTGGCGAATGGACGCAGCGCCTGACCGACCACCGACGCGTTATTGCCGGTCTACGCCTGGATCACTGGCAGGCCAAAGACCAACGGACTAGCCGCGGCGTGGCAGGCACCCAGGTGCCCAACCCCACCGCTGGGGAAAAGCGCACTGACAACCTCACCAGCGGTTTTGCCCGCTACGAGCAAGATATGCAGCCCATGATTTTTTATGCAGGTTTGGGCCGCAATCAACGCTTCCCTGATTATTGGGAAATGATCAACCAAGAGTCGACCGACGCCATCAGCGCATTCAATGTTGAGCCGGAAACCACCACGCAATTAGACGTTGGCGCGCTCTACAGGCGCGATGCGCTTCAGGGCAGCGTCTCGTTATTTTACAGCCAGATTGACGACTATTTATTGATTCAATCCGGGTTTGCCAAACCCATGAATGCCGACACACGCACCGCCGTGATAACACGCAATATCGACGCCACTACCTGGGGCCTGGAAGCAGATATCAACTACACCTTTGCGGACCACTGGCGGGCAGAAGCCTCGGTAGCCAGCGTGCGCGGTAGCAACAACACCGACGACACCCACCTAGCACAACTGCCACCGCTGGAATTCAGAACCGGGCTGAACTACAACCGCCCTCTCTGGACTGCTGGCGTATTCTGGCGAACCGCGGCTGAACAGAATCGGGTGGACGTCGGCAAGGGCAATATTGCCGGCCAGGATATTGGCCCGAGCGATAGCTTTAATGTACTGTCGCTCAACCTCGGTTGGCGGGCGCATAAAAATCTACTGATCACAGGTGGCGTCGATAATCTGCTCGATGAAACCTACGCAGAGCACATCAGCAAATCGGGCGCGATGATCGCTGGCTACGAACAAATTGGTCGCGTCAACGAACCGGGTCGGACCTTATGGTTGAAAATGCAGCTGACTTTTGAATAACAACTGAACAAGTGAACTGCTCAGTTGTGCGACCGGCGCGGCGCAGTTTGGCGTAGTGATCCGGGTTCGTAGAGCGTGCAGTCAAATAAGGTGCGTATCTTCTCTATGGCATCTAATCCCGCCTCTGGGCCGCCTCTATTTATAAAGTAAGGCTACCGTAGCGCGGCTTAACTCAGTTTCTCGGGCAACGTCTGCATTACACAAGTTCTGTCTCCCCCATCATGCGGGCGAGATGGCGGCGGATCATGAGAATGATCCGTGACTGGGTTTAGAGAAGAGCGAAGATGGGCCGGGGGGAGGAGCTTCTAGCAACCTACGGCCACGGTTGGTGACTAGTACACCATAGCTTGGCCCAAACGGCCAAACTATGGTGACAAAACTACCAACTGATTTGTAAGTTAAAAATGGTGGGCCTTCCCAGACTTGAACTGGGGACCTGCCGATTATGAGTCGGATGCTCTAACCAACTGAGCTAAAGGCCCTTGAAATTGTGTGTTCTGTTTTTGTTGCGCTAACCC
>CAZING010000223.1:0-4157 GCA_964540505.1 uncultured Cellvibrionaceae bacterium
ATGTTGATGCTGGCCAAGGCCAAAGATCAGCCGTTGAGCGAATATCTTGAGCAACTGGCGATTGTGCCGGTGAGCATCTCTTACGAATTCGACCCCTGTGACGAGGCCAAGGCGCGCGAGTTGACCTTGCTTGCCCAAACAGGCGAGTACCAAAAGGCGCCACACGAAGACGTCCAGAGCATCGCACGCGGCATCAGCGGCTACAAAGGCCGCATTCACCTGGCATTCGGCAAGCCACTGGTCGGCAACTCGGCGTCGGTCGATGACGTGGTCAGCGCGCTCGATGACGCCATATGGCGAGATTATGTGCTTCACGCCACCAACTGCCTCGCCTACGAAATGCTGGAGGGCCAGTCACCGAATTTGCCTGTGGGCGAAGATCAGCAATCGTTTCTGTCCTGGAGCGACAGTGCCTTGCGGCGTCGGTTTAAAGAGCGGGTCGACGCCTGCGAGTCGGCCTGGCGCGAGCAGTTGTTGCGCATCTACGCCAATCCTGTCTACACAAAGTTGAGGCTCGCAGAGCCTTGAGTCTGGCGCCGGAGGTGAAAGGTCAGATCCAAGAGGCCTACAGTCAATTTCTAAAAGCCCGAGGTCTTCAGCCGAGACACGGCCAAAAATTGATGATTGCGACCATCGCGCGTACCTTGGGCAACATTCAGCTAGACAACGCGGGCAAACGTACCGGTGCCAACGGCATTTGCGTGATCGAAGCGGGTACCGGCACAGGCAAAACGGTCGCGTATCTATTGGGCGTCTTACCGATCGCCAAGGCGCTGAAAAAAACGGTGGTCGTCTCGACCGCCACCATTGCGCTGCAGGAGCAAATACTGCTTAAAGACCTGCCCGAATTGAAGCAACACAGCGGCCTGGATTTTAGCTACGCCATCGCCAAAGGACGGGGGCGCTACCTCTGTCTTAGTAAGCTCGATCGGCTGCTCGCTAGCGACGGCGATCCACCGCTGTTTGCCGGCGACGACAAAGACTGGAACCTGGGTGTCTCGGCAAGCGATTTAACCCTCTATAAAGACATGATGAGCCGCCTCGGCGAGGGCGCTTGGGATGGCGACCGGGATAACTGGCCGAACGAGCTCGACACAAACAGCTGGTCGCGGGTGACCACAGACCATCGCCAGTGCACCGGCAGGCGTTGCAGCTTTGTCCGTCAATGCGCCTTTTTCAAAGCGCGCGACAATCTGGTGGACACCGATTTGGTGGTCGCCAACCACGATCTGGTATTGGCCGATCTCGCCCTGGGCGGCGGCGCCATATTAAGCCCACCTGAAGACACCATCTATGTGTTGGATGAAGGGCATCACCTTGCCGAAAAAGCGTTAAATCACTTCTCTGCCCACACCCGCATTCAGGCAACCGTGCGCTGGTTGGGCCAAACGGAAGGTCAATGGTCGAATTTTATCGCGCCGCTCGCCGAAGCCAGCCACTTTCAAGCCTTGGCGATGCCGGTGGAGCCTGCGCTTAAAGAATGTCGCGCTTTGTTGGAATCTTGCCTGCCGATGCTGCGCGATCTAGCCGCCACCATTGCGCGTTCCGAACGTTTTGCACAAACACCAAGGCATCGCTTTGCGCGCGGGGAGACCGGCGCGCAATTGGAGCAGGTGGCGAGCGGCTTGGTGCAGAGTTTCACCAAGGTTTCGAGCCTGTTCGAGAAGCTCTACCGCGAGGTCGAAAAGCTGCTCGAAAACGAACACGGGCCTGTACCCATTGCCGATCTCGAAGACGCGTTCGCGGCGCTTGGGGGGTGGTGTGCCCGAATCGAGAGCTGCGTCGCGCTTTGGCGCAGCTACGCCAATACGCAAGCCGACCCGCAATGGCCTATGGCGCGCTGGTTATCGGTGCTCGAATTCAATGACGCTGAAGAATTTGAATTGGTTTCAAGCCCGGTGCTCGCCTCGAAGACGCTTGACGAAACCCTGTGGCAGGTTTGCTGCGCGGCGGTGGTGACCTCGGCAACATTAACAGCGCTCGGCTCTTTTGAGCGTTTCAAATTGCGCGCGGGCACCCCCGAACATACGCATTATGAGGCGGTGCCAAGCCCTTTCGATTTCGTCAAGAACGCGGTATTAAGAGTGCCGCGCGCGGCGGTAGAAGGCAACCGCGTGCAAGAGCACACCGAAAGCCTTATTCAATTGCTGCCGGAGATTATTGACGACAAAGCCGCAGCGCTGGTGCTGTTCTCGTCAAAAAAGCAAATGGAAGAGGTCCTTACCGAGCTGCCCGAAAACTTTCGAAAAAAGGTCTTGATGCAGGGCGCAGAGACCAAACAAGTGTTGCTGCAAAAACACAAAGCGGCGGTCGACCAAGACCATGCCAGTGTCTTGTTCGGCTTGGCGAGCTTCGCCGAAGGTGTCGATTTGCCGGGGCGTTATTGCGAACATGTGGTGATCGCCAAAATACCTTTTTCCGTTCCCGACGACCCGGTGGAGGCCGCTATGGCGGAGTGGGTCGAAGCGCAAGGCGGCAACGCATTTATGCAACTGAGTGTGCCCGACGCAGCGATCAGACTGGTGCAGGCGTGCGGTCGTTTGCTGCGCCACGAAGACGACACCGGGGTGATCACGATACTCGACAAACGCCTGCTGACCAAGCGTTACGGTTCGCCGATTCTCGATTCACTACCGGCGTTTAAGCGAGAACTGGATCAATAACCTGCATGCAATGGCCAGTGCTAGTCGCTGCAGCTCTTGCCACGACTTCGCCTAAACAGAAGGCAGCCGAAACTGGCGCCACCCTCTACTTTTATGACGTCTCGATTAGAATTCCGTCGTTTTTGGCCGTACGGAAGCGTAGCTCTTGGGTCGCAAGGGCCGAGGCATCGCGCTAAATCGCGCAGCCGGCTTATAACTTGGCTATGCTTAGGGAGCGTTTGGTATAACCGTCGCGGGCACGCACTGTTGGCACTGATACCCGAGCGTTCGGCTGAAAAGCCGCGGCCAAGCGGACACAGCGTTTGAGTCACCGAGTGGTCGAGCGTCAGCTGGATTTGATAACACCTACTGTAATTGCTTTATGCCGGCGCGATCGCGAGACCGGCCAAATGGCAAAACTGCGAATTCTAATTATCAGAAAAGTTTGATCGGAGAAAGTGTATGGCAATTAAATCGAATATGTCGCCGGATGGAAAAACGCTAAACATTCAAATAGAAGGGCGATTCGATGCCAGTTCACTGGATGAATTTCGTAAATGTTATGAAAACAATGAAGCAAGCCCGCCAGAGCGGTACAATGTCGATCTCCGTGAGGCGGTTTACCTGGACAGTTCGGCACTCGGTATGTTGTTGGTGCTAAGAGACTTCGCAGGTGGTGAATCCGCGCAGATCACCATCACCAATTGCTCCGACCAGGTAAAGAAAATATTTACAATCTCGAGTTTTGAACAATTGTTTACCATTCAGTAATCAAAGGTTGCCCACTATTGGTGTGAAAATAGCGCGTAAGCGACAGTCTTTGGATGCGGTGACCAATGGAGCAGGTGAGCGTGTGACCACAGAGCCAGAGCCTTTATACAAAATTCTGGTAGCAGAAGATTCCGCAGCCGATCGCCTGATATTGCAATCGATGTTGCTGCGAGCCGGTTATGATGTTGCGGTAGTAGAAGACGGCAAGTCGGCGGTGGCGGCCTTTACGCAGTACCGGCCCGACATCGTCTTTCTCGATGTGATGATGCCGAACCTCAATGGTATCGAAGCGGCCAAACAAATAAAAAAGCTGGCCGGCGATGAATTAATTCCCGTTATTTTTTTAACCTCTTTGGCCGATGCAGAATCGCTCGCCACTTGCCTTGACGCGGGCGGCGACGATTTTATCTCCAAGCCGTACAACCAAGTCGTACTGGATGCGAAAATTCGAAGCTTCGCAAGAATGCGGGAAATGCACGTCACGCTCTCGGCACAAAAAAATCAAATTGCGTTACATAACCAGCACCTTCTGCAAGAGCAGACGGTTGCGAAACAGGTGTTCGATAAAATCGCTCACGCGGGCGCCTTGCACCTCGATATCATCCGTTATTACACGTCCGCTTTAGCCGTTTTTAACGGCGATGTGCTGTTAGCCGAGGTCAGCCCTAGAGGCAGTCTGTTTGTGATCATAGGCGATTTTACCGGCCACGGCTTGCCGGCTGCTATAGGCGCTATGCCGCTTGC
>CAZING010000224.1:0-4068 GCA_964540505.1 uncultured Cellvibrionaceae bacterium
AATTCAAGGAGTTAAATTCAAGGACGGTGAACCTGTCCGACTAGATCAGAAACAGCACGCAGCATAGATGGCCATACACCAGATTTGACTATAGCTCGTCTTCTTGGCGTCGATCAACGAAGGGGCCGTACCCAATCAGTACGTGCTCGATACCGCCGGCGATACTATTACTTGCAGACAGAAAGAGAATGAAGAGCGGGCGCTTGTTTACGTCAGTTTAACGAGAGCCAGAAAGCTGGCTTTTGTTTACGGTTACGGACGGATGAGTCGCTGGTTCTTGGGTCTCGTCTAGTGCGCTCGGCCGACGTCGCAACAGCCGGTAGGTGTACACTCGGTTTGCAAATTACTCTTGTTAAGAGCTAGCTGCTGGAGTGCTGGGGGTAGATCGGTGAGGACGAGTCCTCACGAAACTCCGTCATTTTCTTATGGATTTTCACTGGATTTGTAGTTGCCGGCGTGATTCTAGGGTGCCGTCTTGGCGGCCAAAGGCGGTTGATTATTGAGCGCCGGCACTAGCGAGATCCGCCGCGGTATTGCTTCTGAATGAGTGGTTCGATTATATGCAGGAAGCCATTCTCTCAGGCCCACCCGCTTAGCTCGTCTTTGAGTGCTTTCAGACAGCCCTTGTAGCTGCATTGGCAATCGGCTGGTCGCGGATATTTTTCTCTGGTGCCCAATGAGCTGCCACAGCATACCTTTCGTCCCAAGCAGTACCGGTACTGCCGGGGCGGCATGACCTCGAGCACTATGTTATTGAGGAAGGACTAAGCAAGACGTGCTAGTATCAGACCCCCTTGTAGAGTAGTAATGCCACAATCTTCAAGACGATCGCAGGGAAGTTTTGATTTTGCGCCGCCCGCGCGACAGAAATTCGAAAATGCAAAGTTGGGATTGACGGGTGGTAAAATCTGCGTTCGAAACAAGGTGTTACGATTTATATCTTGCACGTCGTTGGAGACAGGCTCCGACTTCCATTTTGATAGGTCGATTACCCAACTCGCGCTTGGTGGGGCAATGATCTGACGATCGTGTTTTAAAATTTTTATGTATTATTCGGAGGCTCGAGCTTGGCTTTCAAAGTGGTGGTGTTTCACCCCGACTCACATTTTGGCTCGGTGGCGACATCAGCGTTTCGAGAGCGAGGCTGTGATGTAATCTCACTAAGCGAGACTGAATTGACGACGTTGCAAACGGATTCGTGGCTCGCTGAGTGCCGCGCGCAACTTGTCATTGCCCCCTTGTTCACATGCAGCGAAGCGGTGGTAAGGGCGTTGGTTGCGACCTGCGCGGAATTTCAGGTGCCGCTTCTGGTGTTGACGGGTCACGAGCCTTTCAACGGCCTTGTCAATGAAGGGCCCTGGAAGGAATCCGACCTGCCCGAGCCAAAGACGCCCGAGGGTGAAGCGCAGCTCAACATGGAACGGCTCGTCCTCGCCCATGCCCGCAGTATCATCTTGCGGCTGCCTTGGGTGGTGGACGACCCTGCAGATCCGCTCCTATTTCGGTTCACCGACGCCTTGCTCGCCGGTGGCCGCCTCATGGTCTGTGATCGCTGGCGGGGCACGGCGGTCGATACTCAAGACGTGGTCAGAGTGGTGTTCGCGATGGCGCTGCAGGTCGTATGCGGTGCCGAGAATTGGGGCGTTTATCACATGCATTCCAGTGACGATTGCTCTGAGGCGGAATTCGCCGACTACCTAAGTCGTATCTTATCCAAAGCGGGTGCCACCGAGTTGGCGGAAATCGTCACAGTGGCGCAGGAGCATCGTTTTATTCGCTCGAATGGCTGGCTGGCGGGGCATCGGTGCACCAATGATTTTGGTGTGCAGCTGCGCAGTTGGCGTCAGGGCATCAAATCTAAAGCCCTTGACAGGCTGTCTGAGCACTCAAAAGCAACCGGCTCTGCCAAGCCTTAGCGAAAGAGCTTTGAAGGGCGCGCGCAACAATGGCGGGCATGGCTATAGCGTTAAACGCCCGCTTGCGATGCTCGTTGCTGCAATAGAAAGTCGCTTGATGTGTGCATGTGTGGTGGTCCGCTAACCCCGGCACACTATCAAACTGCGGTTCGGGCGACTCGTGGCGAGCCGCCCGAACGCCTAAGCCTGCGATGCTTCAGCTTTTGTACTTTTCGAATACAAGAGTAGCGTTGGTGCCGCCAAAGCCGAAACTGTTCGACATAATCCGGTTTAGTGAGGTCGTTTTGGCGGCGCGGACTATTGCCATAGTTTCGGCTTCGGGGTCGATGTTTTGAATGTTGGCAGAGCCCGAAATGAACCCGTGCTCCATCATCAGCAAAGAATATATCGCCTCTTGGACGCCGGTTGCCCCGAGGGAGTGACCGGTAAGTGACTTAGTCGAGCTGATGGGGGGGGCGCTTTCGCCGAACACTTCCTTGATCGCTTTTAATTCCGCTAAATCGCCAACAGGCGTGCTGGTGCCGTGCGAGTTGATATAGTCAATTGTGCCGTTGCCCGCCTGATTCATGGCTTGACGCATGCAGCGCGCGGCCCCTTCGCCGGACGGGGCGACCATATCGTAGCCGTCTGAAGTTGCGCCGTAGCCCACAAGTTCACCGTAAATTTTTGCGCCTCGGGCAATAGCGTGATCGAGAGATTCTATGACCAAGCAGCCGCCGCCACCGGCGATGACGAAGCCGTCGCGCGATTGGTCGTAAGGGCGGGAGGCGGTTTCGGGTTCGGCGTTGTATTTGGTGCTAAGTGCGCCCATGGCGTCGAACAGGCCCGTTAAGGTCCAGTGTTCTTCCTCGCCGCCGCCGGCGAAAACAACATCCTGTTTGCCTAATTGAATCAGCTCCATGGCATTGCCGATACAGTGTGCGCTGGTCGCACACGCCGAGGAGATAGAGTAGTTCACGCCTTTGATTTTGAACGGGGTGGCCAGGCAGGCGGATGTGGTGCTGCCCATTGTCTGGGTGACTCGAAACGCGCCGGCTTTTTTAACGCCTTTCTCGCGTATGATGTCAGCGGCGTCGACCACGCTTTTGGTGGACGCCCCTCCCGAGCCGATGATCAGCCCGGTTCGTTCATTCGAAACCTCAGTTTCAGACAGGCCGGAATCTGCAATGGCCCGGTCTAATGCGACATACGCAAACGCCGCCGCGTCGCCCATGAATCGCAAAGCGCGGCGATCTATGTGGGCGGCCAGGTCCAATTCAACCGAGCCAGATACCAAGCTGCGAAAGCCCTGCTCTTCGTAGACTGGATTATACTTGATGCCGGATTTGCCGGTCTTGAGCGCTGCCAATACCGTTGGTATATCGTTTCCAATGCACGAGACGATACCCATGCCGGTCACAACAACACGCTTCATACTTAACCTCTTCTTGCCTTCATCGGACGCTGAATCACTTACGTAATCGATCAACCACTTTTAGATTGGCTTACGCTCAGAATGTTTCTGTATTGCTAAATAAGCCCACTCTCAGGTCTTTGGCCAAATAGATTTCTTTGCCGTCAACGCTGACACGACCGTCGGCGATGCCCATAATCAATTTGCGCTCAATAACCCGCTTTAAGTTGATGTGATAGCTAACGGTGTTCGCACTGGGTAGGATTTGGCCTGTGAATTTTACCTCACCGGCGCCCAAAGCGCGGCCTCGCCCGGGGTTGCCTTTCCAGCCGAGAAAAAAGCCAACCAGTTGCCACATCGCGTCAAGCCCCAAGCAGCCAGGCATTACCGGGTCGCCGGGAAAGTGACAGCCAAAAAACCACAGGTCGGGACGAATATCCAACTCTGCGATAATTTCGCCCTTGCCGTACTCGCCGCCGGAGTTGCTGATGTGGGTAATGCGGTCGAGCATCAACATATTGGGGACGGGAAGTTGGGCATTTCCAGGGCCGAATAATTCCCCATTGCCACAGGCAATCAGTTCTTCTCTGCTAAATGCGGATTTCTGTTCGAAGGGCAGCATATTATGTTCTTTATCGACTTCGTGTGTTGAATCAAGGCACGCCGCACCGGACAGGTCCAGACGCATGCGGGGGAGTGCCATTCTAGCGGCAAAAGCGTTGATGTCCAGCAAAAGCGGTGGTTTAGTCATCGAAAAAC
>CAZING010000225.1:0-4050 GCA_964540505.1 uncultured Cellvibrionaceae bacterium
GAGTCTTCTAGGTTCACCGGCAAAGGGATGGACTGACACAAGACATCCATGCGGAAGTGCGCCGCGCGCTGGATCGGCGAGGTGTAATCCATATGCGCGTTGAACGCCATAAACGCACCGGACGCGATAATGCCGCCGCGCTTGGTGCCGCTGGTATCCACCAGTCGGAAGTTGCCATGGCTGCTGCCACCGCCGGCTATGCCGTAAAAATCCGACAGTGTGCTGTCGAGGAAGGTGTACTCGCCGGAGTACATGCTCGGGAACTCGCCGTTGTAGAACACGTGCGAATAGATTTCGCGAATCTCCTGCATCATCGATTCGGCGACTTCTTGCGTAAAGTCGGGGTTGTTGCGCGTTTTTTCGGCGAGTCCGTCGGTGCGGAACCATTTGCCGGCCAAGCGCTTAACTTGGGCGCGACCGAGCGGAGAGTCGATCAGGGCGTCGATGTGCTGCTCAAGGCTCGCCCGGTCGACCAGCTCTCCGGCAACCGCAGCGTCCAAAAGACTTCGCGAAGGCCCTGAGCCTGTCAACGCAAACGACAGAGCCGAGGCGTATTCATAAGGGTCGAGGGCGTAGGCGCTTTGGTCCGCGGCCATTAACCTTTCGACGTCATCCTGTACCTCTTCGGACTCACCCAGAACGCCAACAGTCAAGGATGCCACGTCGAGCGCCGGCATTTGGTAGTCGTTGCCGGCGGCGTTCGCGTCATTCAAAAAGTACACAGGGCCGCTGGGCACTTCATCCAACAGGATGTAGTAGGTTCTGTAGCCGGTGTGGTTGATAGTCAACTGCTCGATCATGCCGCCGTCACCGTGACCGCTGCCGATGGTTAAGATCGGCCAGTTGCCGAACTCGCTTTTCTGTCCTTTGACGCTTAGGGCAACTAAATCGTTGCCGGTCCAGTTGTATGACATGGCGCCGTTGGAATCGACAGTGATGCGGTTGTAGCGCTCGATGGTCAAATCGCTGAAGGTTTTCGGGGTACCGTCAAAATCGTACTGGGTGCCGGGTGCGACCACAGGGTTGGCCAACAATTCGCTCACCTGGGTGCCTAGCTCAGACCTGTACAGGAACTGTGGCGACATTAAGACCGTGCGCAAAGCCCACCTAAGGCCTTCGTTTACATCAGGTGCCTCAGTAAAGATGTTGGTAATTTCGGCTTGCTCGACGTCGCTCAGCGCTCGTCGATATGCGACGTAAGCGAAATCCTTTATGAAATCGGTGGAGCACTGAACCGGGTCTTCGCAGGCAAACGACAGAGCGCCGTCTGTGGACATCGCCCAATCGGTGATTTCATTGGCGTTTTCGTAGAAGGAGTTCAGGCGCGATTCGTTCAAGGACTCGCTGGTGTGGTTGGGCAGACTGGCAAGCTCGCTATCCAGTCCGACCTTTGACGGTGCGGAATAATCTTGCGGCAGCGGTGCACCAAACAACTGGCTGAGCGAGTTGTGATATTCGTAAGAGGTCAGCACGGATAGCGTGCGTCGACCGTAGTGCAGCGCATCCGGGTTGGCGCAGCTGGCGGTGACCACAGACGGGCCGACTCTGCCGTCTTTGAGCGACCACACATAAGCGGCGGTGTCGAGGCTGCACTGCGCGTCGCAGTTACTCTGTGGCGCCATATTGATTTCAATAAACGCGGCAAGGCCCGCTCGGCTGCTGGCGTCATAGTCCGGGTACAGAGGCGAAGTAGGCGTACCGAGGGCGTCGGGGTCGAGCTGGCCGAGACCGCCGACATCGCCGGAATCGCCACCAACACCAAAGAAGCCGTCGCCGTTGGTGTCTTTATGACAGGCGGAGCAGTTGGTCGCGAAGGCGGTCGCGCCGCGTACCGGATCGCCAGCAAAGCTCGGCTCCCCTGAAGAGCTGCTGCCGGAGGACGAGCTGGAACTCGAAGCGCTGATGCCGGAGGAGGACGAGCTGGAACTCGAAGAGCTGATGCCGGAGGAGGAGCTGCCGCCGCTGCTCGATGAGTTTGTGTCCTCGGTACCGCCACAGGCTGCCAGCAGTGTGCCGAAGAGTCCGATTGCAATGAGCTTACGCATTGTTATACCAATCCCTCAAAAGATTCTATACGGCAAATTTAACATAAAGCCGAGAAGGGAAAGCGATCCTGTTCAGATTTTGGTCGATGAATCGCCCGCGAGTGTGATGCAGTTTGCACCCCGCGCCGTTCAAAATCGAAAGAGCACAAACTAGGCGATGTCCGGGTCCCGGTCGCGCATCGGTTCTACCAACAATTTCGCGAGCTGTAGCGGTGCGAATGGTTGCGCAACCAGAATTTGTTAGGCGACCCAATCTTCTAAAAAACTCGTTGGCGATTTCGGTCTGGAGAAAAAAAATCCTTGAAAATAATCGCAACCCAAAGCGCTCAAAGTATTGAACTCCTCTTCGGTTTCAATACCTTCTGCGACCACTTTCATATTCAGTCGATGGGCCATTTCCACTATGCCCGCGTTCAACGCTTGGTGCTTGGGGTTACGGTGAACGTCCGCCACTAAAAGCCGGTCAATCTTTAAAATATCAATAGGTAGCGCTAACAAATGAGTGATCGACGAATAGCCGCTACCGAAGTCGTCGAGCGCGAGCTGTACACCCTCTTGTCGCAATATTTTTATTTGCTCTGCGCAACGCTCGAGGTTTTGCACAAATTCGCGTTCGGTTAACTCCAAACACAGAATGTTTGGGTCGATATCGGCCTGAAACACCCAGTGCAAAAACTGGCGAGCGAAAGACGCGGCGCCCAACTGACTGGCCGAAACATTGATGTTGATCCGGCCAAGCTTCAAGCCGTGCACGCGCGCGTGCTCGGCCAGCCAACCACAGTGCGTGACGATCGAGCGCGTCAGGTGATTATTGAGAGGGCTCGCCTCCACCACAGGAATAAACTCGTTCGGCGAAACCGCGCCGAGCGCGGGCGAGACCCAACGCGCAAGCGCCTCCGCGTACACCTTGCCGTCTTTCGCCTGGCTGTAATAGCCTTGAAAATCGCAGTGAAACTCGGAATTTTTTGCTGCATGCTCGAGGTGCGTTCGAATCAATAACGCCCGCGAATACAAAGCTTCCATCTCGGGTGTGAAAAAACAGACGCTCTGCTTTTTGCACTTGGCCTCTTGCATCGCGAGGTCGGCCTGCTTAAGCAACAGCGCGAAATTATCGGCATCGGGAAAAAAGGCAACACCAATCGAGGTTGTAATCGCGACCTCTTGATCGTGCACAATAAACGGCGCATCGAAACAACCGAGCAACCGCTCGACCAACGCGTAAACATCGGATTTATTCGCGATCAAATCGGTGAGAATCGCAAACTCATTGCCACCGAGGCGCGACAGGAAATCCGCTTCGCGCACTTTTTTGCGAGTGCGCGCCGCCACCTGGCGCAAAAGGTCGTCACCGCCTGCGTGGCCAAAATTGTCGTTAATGGATTTGAACTGATTAATATCGAAATAAATAAGCGCAAAGCTTTGACTTTGACGCGTGGCGCGGCTGACCAAGCCTGCGGCCCAGCTGTCGAAAAATGCACGGTTTGGCAACTGCGTTAAAAAATCGTGTTTGGATAGCTGCTCAAGCTGTTGTTGTCTATAGGCGGATTCGGCCAAGGCGTGATGCAGTTTTAATTCGATATGCTTCTTCTCGCGCGCGTACCGAACAGTGCGGACAAGCGATTCGGCCGACAATTCTTGCAACGCCAAAACTTCCTGAGCACCAAAACGCTGCAGGGCACTTAGCACCGAAGTTTCCTGATCAGTCGACAAGATCACAACAGGCAAATTCGCAGAATGCAAAGGCTCAAGGACAGCCGGTTCAGATGCGTCAAGCAAGCACGAATCCAGAATGACCAGATCACACTCGTTACCGGCCAACCACGCGATCGCGCTTTCAATTTGATCGAAGATGCCGGGCTCGGCCCTGTCACCAAACGCCTGCTGGAGCAGTTGCGCGATGCGCTTGGCGTCGAGCCGACTTTTCTGAACTAACAGAATGCGCGGCTGCTCTAAAACCGGTGGCGCTGGCTCGGCGGAGGCTGAATACATGCAAACACCTTTTTTT
>CAZING010000226.1:0-4044 GCA_964540505.1 uncultured Cellvibrionaceae bacterium
TCTGCGATATTGCGGGCGTGATCGCCTATGCGCTCGAGCGCTCTGAGCGCCCACATCACATTCATTACCCGCGAGATTGAGCGCGGGTCTTCCATCATATAGGTCATCAGTTCTCTTATGGCCGTGCGGTAGTCTTGATCGATGTATTTGTCTTCGCGCACAACGCGAATGGCCGCTTGCACATCAAACCGCGCAAACGCATCCAGCACCAGGTTCACCAATTTGATCACGCCGCTGGCAATATGGCGCAACTCGACATAGCCCCGAGGGGAGGCGCCGTCATCGTTCAAGGCAATGGCCATCTTCGCGATTTTGTCGGCTTCATCGCCCATTCGTTCGAGATCGCGCGTCGCTTTGACGACCATCAACACCAGCCGCAGGTCCGACGCCGCTGGCTGGCGCCGGGCCAAAATTAAGGTGCATTCCTTATCGAGATCAAGCTCGCGCTGGTCGACCTCTTTCTCGGTGAGCAGCACTTTTTCGGCGAGTTCGCCGTTGGCCGTTTCGATCGCCCGCACCGCGTCTATGACCTGCGCCTCGACCAGCCCGCCCATTTCCAAAAATGCGGTGCGCAGATGCTCGAGGTCGGAGTTGAACTGCTGCGATATGTGTTGATCCAGTTGGAGGTTATCCATCATGCACTCTCAATCAGTGTGGGCGCTTGCGCCTATAACGTTTGTGGCAAGACGGTGAAACGCGGGCGTCGCCCCTGCGCTTTCGCGTCAACCGAACCTGCCGGTGATGTAAGCTTCGGTCAGTGAATGCTCGGGCGTGGTGAACACTGTTTCGGTATTGTTTACCTCGACCAAGCGACCCAGATGAAAATAGGCCGTTCTGTCGGATACCCGCGCCGCCTGCTGCATCGAGTGGGTCACTATGGCAATGGTGAAATTTTCGCTCAGCTCGGCAATCAATTCTTCAATTTTGGCGGTTGCTATAGGGTCAAGCGCCGAACAGGGTTCGTCCATCAGTATCACATCGGGGCTGACGGCTATGGTTCGCGCGATACAAAGACGCTGTTGCTGACCGCCGGAAAGTCCGGTGCCCGGTGCCCCGAGCCGGTCTTTCACTTCGCGCCACAAACCCGCGCGGCGCAAACTCTGTTCTACTATTTCATCCAGGTCCACCTTGCGGTTCACCAAGCCGTGAATCTTGGGGCCGTAAGCGACGTTTTCGTAAATGGATTTTGGAAATGGATTGGGTTTTTGAAAAACCATACCCACCCGAGCCCTAAGCGGAACAACATCCATTTTCGAATCGTAAATGTTTTGCCCGTCCAACTGGATGGTGCCGGTGACGCGACAAATATCGATGGTGTCGTTCATCCTGTTTAGACACCGAAGCAAGGTCGATTTACCACAACCCGAAGGGCCGATCAGGGCGATCACTTCATTGCGCGCGATATCCAGATTGACATCGAACACCGCTTGCGCTTGGCCGTAAAACACGTTCACGCCGCGCATTGAAAAGCACGCGTTTTCGACCAGGGCTTCGCCAACGGTTTGAAAGTTCTCGGCGATCACAGTCGCCTCGGGGCTTCGCCTTTCGGGCACAGTTGGCATTTTGTTGGGTTCCGCTTCAATTAGGGTCGGATTAGCATCCATCATGTTGAGCATTGTAGACCTCGTTCAGTCAGACGTCTGCGGCGCGCGCGTTGGCGCAGGCCACGCATCACCATTTCTTTTCAAGTTTTCGTCGCAGCAGCACGGCCAGAGCGTTCATACAGATCAGAAACCCGAGCAAAACCATAATTGCCGCCGATGTCCGCTCGACAAATGCGCGCTCGGGGTTGTCCGACCACAGGAAAATTTGCACGGGCAGTACCGTGGCCGGGTCCGTTATGCTATTGGGCACATCCATAATGAATGCGACCATGCCGATCATCAATAAAGGTGCTGTTTCGCCGAGCGCTTGCGCCATGCCGATGATTGCGCCGGTGAGCATACCCGGCATCGCCAGTGGCAACACATGGTGCACAATCACCTGCATTTTTGACGCACCTATACCGAGCGCGGCCTCGCGAATACTCGGCGGCACGGATTTGATCGCGTTACGACTGGAAATAATAATGGTCGGCAGTGTCATTAGACTCAACACCAAACCGCCGACAAGCGGCACAGAGCGCGGCATACCGAAAAAGTTGATGATTATCGCAAGCCCCAAAAGCCCAAAAATAATCGAAGGCACGGCCGCCAGGTTGCTGATATTCACCTCGATCAAATCGGTTAATTTATTGCGCGGCGCGTACTCCTCTAGATAGACCGCAGCCGCCACGCCTACCGGAAATGACAACACCAGTGTGACCAGCAGCGTCAACGCGCTGCCAACCAGCGCACTTAGAATGCCGGCCATTTCCGGTTCGCTGGAATCGCCCGAGGTGAACAAGCGCGTGTTAAATTTCACTTTTATGCGATCGGCGACGGCGAGCTCAGCAATGAGCGCGGCCTCGGTTTGCGAGGTTCTGGCAACAAAAGGGTCGGCGTCTTTGCGGGTTTTGTAGTAAGCGTCGACATCGTCATCGGCGAGCAACCAAAGGTTTCGGGTGGCACCGAGCAGCGACGGCGCGCGCGTTAGCATTTCGCGCAACTCGTAGGGCGCACCAATGCTTACAAGGCCGTAGAGTTCGCGCCGCTCGCTGCGCGCTGTGATTCCAGGGAAGTGCTTGTCTAGCGCCTGACGCACCATCGCTTGAAAGTTTCCGGCTTGCACTTGCGCAGAGTCGCCGGCATCGGCAATTTGCAGCAGTTCGGGGTCGAAGGTGACCTCCAGTTGAATGTAGGTTTGTTGAAACCCGCGCACACCCTTGCCAAAAATTTCCACGAATAATGTCGTCAACGCCAGCAGACCGATACACACCGAGGCGATACCGTAAAGCCGAAATCGGAGCTCGGCGCGATGGCGCTTTTTTAAGCTCTTGGCAACGAGCGCGGCCCGCGGGTTTAGCGAATTACTCATAGTGCTCCCGATATTTTCGAACAATATAGAGCGCGTAATAGTTGAGCGCGAGGGTCACGGTAAACAGCACCAAACCGAGGGCAAAAGCGGCAAGCGTTTTGGGGCTGTCGAACTCCTGATCGCCAACCAACAGGGTGACAATTTGCACGGTCACCGTGGTCACGCTGTCAAACGGGTTGGCCGTGAGGTTCGCAGCGAGCCCCGCGGCCATGACCACAATCATGGTTTCACCGATTGCCCGAGACGCGGCAAGCAAAACGCCACCGACTATTCCAGGCAGCGCCGCGGGGAATACCACCAGCCGAATCACCTCCGAACGGGTGGCCCCCAAACCAAGTGCGCCGTCGCGCAGGCTCTGGGGCACCGCCTTGATAACGTCGTCCGACAGCGACGACACAAAAGGTATGATCATCACCCCCATCACCAAGCCGGCCGCCAAAGCGCTTTCAGAGCTCACCGTTAACAGGCCGTTCACGCCGACGCTATGGGCGATGTCGCGAATCAAAGGCGCCACGGTCAATGCCGCAAAAAAGCCGTAGACCACAGTGGGAATGCCCGCGAGAATTTCTAACATAGGTTTGATGACGCCGCGCAAACGATGGCTGGCGTATTCGCTTAAATAGACCGCGACCATCAACCCGGTGGGCACAGCCACTACCAATGCGATGCCTGCGATTAGCAAGGTGCCCGCGAATAACGGCACCGCGCCAAACGCGCCGGAGCTGCCCTGCTGGTCGCCGCGTATCGCGATTTGCGGGCTCCACTCGAGCCCGAATAAAAATTCAAAAATAGAAACCTGCTGAAAAAACCGAAGCGATTCGAACAACACCGACATAACAATGCCGACAGTTGTCAAAACGGCAATTGACGCACAAGCAAACAGCGCCCAGCGGAAAATGGTCTCGACTCCCGCTCGCGCTTTCATCTGGGGTGCAATCTTCAACCACACGACCACCGCGCCCGAGATTGCCGCACAAAGCGCCAAACCGGCCAGCGCCCATCGGTTGGTGGCTTCGAGGCGGGCGAGCCGGTCGGCCGCCTCGATCAACTCCGGCGGCTGGCCCTGCGCCGAGAGGCTGCCCGCTGCGA
>CAZING010000227.1:0-4042 GCA_964540505.1 uncultured Cellvibrionaceae bacterium
CCCAAGATGACCTGACCTTCACGCACGGGTCGCTGTCATCGGCACTGCACCCCAAGCCGAGCCAACTCAAGTTTGCTCGCACCGCTGCAAACGCGCATCGATATATTCCAGATGCTGCTTTAACCGGTAGAGCTCGTCGGCGTAGGACAGCGGCACATCGATGGCCGTAAGCTCATCGCTCATGGCCTTCAGCCGCTCGCGCTCCGCCTGCGGGTCTATTATGTCGCCCTCCACTATTTTGCGGTCGGTCTCCAACAGGTGGCGATACCATTTGTATATGCGAGAGCGAATGCGCCATCGATACACAGGCCCCGCCAACTTCGAAGCCGGTATCAAAATAACCAAAAGTGGAATCACAAAAATCACCAGCCGATCGACCAAACTCGCCGCCCAGAAGGGCAAGTAGCGCTGCAGAAATGGCGGGCCGTATTCGTAAAAATGGTCGGCTTCATTGGTTAGCGCGAAGTCGGTGCCCTTGGCCGAGGGGAACTCATTGGGCTTTTCAAGCACGCCGCCTTTTTTCAAGACCTTGGCGAGGGCCTCCAAAATTAAGGGCGTTAACGCCGGATGAAACCGCTCGTTGACCACCAGCATCGCGGTCGAGGCGAGGGTTGTGCGATCGGCGTCGGGGATGTTTCGTTCAAGATCGAGCAGCCCCTGCCAAACCGTCACACTCGATAAAAACGCGAACCTGGCCGTATAGGCTTCGCTTCGCCGAATATCCAAAAAGTCGACGCCCGGCAGCGCAATCAACGACTGAATGCGTTCACTCGCGGGCGACACGGTAAACAGCGCCGCATCCAACTGGCCGTCGGCGAGCAGTGCCACCGCACGGTCTTCGCTGTGCTCGGCAAAAGACACGTTGGCATCAGCCTGCGAAAGGCCCGTTTCGGCAGCCAGGTACCGGGCCACCATCTGCGTGCCGCTGCCCGGCTCGCCTATGCCGACCTTGCGGCCTCGCAAGTCCGTCAACCGAACGAGCGGTTGGTCGGTGCGGTAAAAAAGCCAGATGGGTTCGTAATAGAGGCTGCCCAGGCTCGCCAAATTGGCATCCTCCCGGTCGTACATCTCTTCCATGCCGCTTTGTACGAACGCTATGGTCACATCACTTTGCGGGTCGCCAAGCAGTGCCATGTTCTCGCCCGAGCCGGCTGTCGCCACCACATTGACCCTAAAGCCCTGAGCGTCGAGTTCGCGCTCCAGGTATTTGCCCAAGCGGTAGTAGCGCCCCTCGGGGCTGCCGGTGGCGATGGTCAACTCTCGCGGCGGCGCTGGGTCCACCAACTGCCAGAGCACCACCGCGACCACAAGCGCCAGCAACGGCAACCAGACATTCGCTGCAAGCCACGCGCTGAAACTTTTTAGGTTCATACTTTGTAACCCAATAAGAGTTGCCCGCAGCCAATGCCGCGATCGGGAACCGAGGGGTTGCCTGCGCTCAAACCTGCGTCAAGCGTGCAGTTTTTGGGCGACCTCGGCGACGTTTCTGCCCTGATAACGCGCGCCGTCCAGCTCGTTTTTGCTCGGCTGACGCGCACCGTCAGACCCCGCTATAGTGCTGGCCCCATAGGGCGCACCGCCTGTGACCTCATCGAGTGTCGTCTGGCCGGCGAAGCCGTAATTAAGCCCGACCACCACCATGCCGTAGTGCAACATATTGGTAATCATTGAAAACAAGGTCGTCTCCTGACCGCCGTGCTGTGTGCCAGTCGAAGTGAAGGCCGCCCCCACTTTGCCGATCAACGCACCTTTCGCCCAAAGTCCGCCGGTCTGATCTAAAAATGCGGCCATCTGTGAGGTGATGCGACCGTAGCGGGTGCCCGTGCCAAAAATAATCGCGTCGTAATTGACCAGATCGTCGACTTCGGCCACCGGTGCCTTCTGATCCAGCTTAAAGCCGTTGCTTCGAGCCCTCACTTCGGGGACCGTTTCTGGAACGCGCATGACATCAACCTGCGCTCCGGCCTCGCGCGCACCTTCGGCAACCGCATAGGCCATGGTTTCGATGTGGCCGTAAGTTGAGTAATAAAGCACAAGAACCTTTGTCATATTTACACTCCTCTGTAATCGAATGCGAACCTCGTACCCCAACATGGGCATTAAGGATCGCCTGTAGACTCCGCCGGCAAACAACGGTACGAAGCCAAGCCTTACTGCAAACTCGCTGCCATGCGACTGGCCGCCCCGAGCGGCGTGGCTGGGGCTTTATTGCAGGCCCACAAACCAAAAAGGTTTGGCCGCGCGTGGCGCGCCAAAAAAAAAGGCGGTTACCGTGAAGTAACCGCCTCTGCATTCACAAACGTTTGCCCAACTCAGCCTTTGCTGGCCATATATTGCATTAAATCGACCACCTTGTTGGAATAGCCCCATTCGTTGTCGTACCAAGCGACGAGTTTGACGAAGGTTTCACTAAGCTGGATGCCAGCGTCGGCATCAAAGATCGATGTGCGCGGATCGCCAATAAAATCGTTGGAAACCACCGCGTCTTCGGTATAACCCAATACGCCTTTCATAGGGCCTTGCGAAGCGGCTTTCATTGCCGCCTTGATGGCTTCGTAAGTGGCCGGCTTTTTCAGACGCACGGTCAGGTCGACCACCGACACATCCGGGGTGGGCACGCGGAAAGACATGCCGGTCAGCTTGCCGTTGAGCTCGGGAATCACCTTTCCTACAGCTTTTGCAGCGCCGGTGGAAGATGGAATAATGTTTTGACCGGCGCCGCGGCCGCCGCGCCAATCTTTGGCAGATGGGCCGTCTACGGTTTTCTGGGTCGCGGTAGTGGCGTGCACGGTGGTCATCAGCCCTTCTTCGATACCCCAGTTGTCGTTCAACACTTTCGCAAGTGGCGCCAGACAGTTGGTGGTACAAGAGGCGTTGGAGACAATGTCAATGTCTGAGGTGTACTCGTCGTTGTTAACGCCCATCACGTACATAGGCGTGCTGTCTTTCGACGGCCCGGTCATAACCACTTTCTTCGCGCCCGCTTTGATGTGCGCTTCTGCGGTCTCTTTGGTCAGAAAGATGCCGGTGGCTTCGGCGACAAAATCGACGCCGATTTCATTCCATTTCAAGTTGGCGGGGTCGCGCTCGGCGGTAACCCGCACCTCTTTGCCGTTGACGATCAACTTACCGTCCTGGACTTCGACTTCGCCTTTAAATCGACCGTGAGTCGAGTCGTATTTCAACATGTAGGCGAGGTAATCGACATCCACCAAGTCATTAATGCCAACGCATTCGATATCGTCACGCTCGCAAATCGCGCGAAAGACCAGGCGGCCAATGCGGCCGAAACCGTTGATTCCAACTTTAAGGGTACTCATAGACATCTCCTAGGAATGAATAGTCTGCCAACATCGACGCAGCAGGCGGTCGCCGCAATGCATTAAAACCAAGCGTCGGGAACAGTCGTGATCGGTCAGCGGGTGGCTTAATGCCCCGCAGGGAAATAAACAGGCGGCCATTCTAGCGTTTTTTATGGCGATAGCCTAGGGACGGCGGGCGCGATTCCCCGCAAGCGATGTAGGCGAGCGCTTGAAGTTGCGCCTCGAGTGCAGCGCTCGCCCCGTGTCGGGCGCAAAAAACGCGTTTACACCCCGGACGGACCCGCGCCCCTGGTTCACCAAGGGTGCAATAGAAGCGAGCGCTTTGGCCTCGCCCCGACTGCCGTTGGCGCGGCCTGCTTACCCGCGCAGCATCCGGGCCGGCGAGAAATTCTTCAAGACACCGGATGCCATCGGGTGAATACTAAGTCCCCGGACCCCGTGGCTTCCAATTGCGCGCTTTTGCTGGAGGAGTCGTGGGCCTGTATATTGCAGTCTTCGGTGTCGACTGATCTAGCCGGAGGCTTTCACCCGACAAGCAGAGCACCCCTGGTTTGGTTGTCACCTTCGGGTTGCGGCTGAAACAGAAACAATCGATTGAGGGTTAACAGACCCTCGAGCCGCCAATCGCAAAAATTAAAAAAATCGGTGCTTCACCAGCGCCGCCGGCAGGTAGAATTGCAACACTTGAAGACCTGCACTTGGACCGCATTACTAACGAA
>CAZING010000228.1:0-3963 GCA_964540505.1 uncultured Cellvibrionaceae bacterium
GCAAGCCGAAGGCGAGTTGAGCAGTGAGAAAGGCCAACTGGAAAAACAGGCGGCTAACGGTATGCTTGGCGAACAAAAAGACAATTTGCTGTCGCGTTGAGTTAACCTCTCATTCGTTTACCGGTTCAATAACGTTGAAGGGGCGTCTCTATGGTGAATTTATGCAGGCCGCCATTGATCACGCCCGCGAGCGTTGGAGGCAGCACGCCAAAGCGGCCACGTTTATCGCCAACGCGTGCTTTACCCGACACTCTCGCGTTGCGCTATGTGCGCCGGCGAGATTTTGCTCTACGGGGTTGCGAAGGTTGTCATCGGCGAGAACGCAACCTTTATGGGTAAAGCGCAGCGTGCATCGATCGGATGCTGCAGTTTATTGTCGAACACACGAGTTCGTGGCTAGAGGATATAGGGGAGCTCGAGCTAGGCGTTTAATGCCGACGTTCTTGAGGTCGCACCGCGAACGCCGCCCCAACCACCGGGCGTTCGCAACCGGGTCGGCGAGGGTATTGCTTCGCGGCATGATCACCAAGGGGGCCACTATGTTGGATCAAACCATAGGCACGGAATTTCACCTGGGCCTCGATGAATTTAGCCGACCGAGCCAGCGGCTGCACTTGATATTGCTTGGCGTAGCCGATGTTGCTCGCTCGGCCGAATTCTATGAGAAGCTCGGCTGGCAGCGCTCGCCGACCGGACACGAGACTTTTGTGAAGTTCGACCTGGGCGGCTACGCTTTGTGTCTGCTCCCAAAAACGGCGCTGGCCGCTGATGCCTTGAGCCCGAGCGCGGAAGCCACCGGTTTTGCCGGCACCTGTTTTGTATATCTGGCGCGCACCCCGGAGGAGGTGCCAGGCGTGCTGAATGCGGTGGCGCTGGCCGGGGGTGAGATCGTCAAGCCCGCCACTCGCACGCATTGGGGCATAGCGGGGTACTTTAGAGACCTAGACGGCTACCTGTTTGAGGTGGACTACGAAGACCCTTGGGTGCTCGATAAGGACCACCGCTTAGTGGTCGATGAACTCAAATAAACCCGAACCGGACACGCGACAACCTATGAGTAAATGGGTGTACCCTTTATTGACCTTTATCGGCATCGCTTTGGCGCCGCTTTGCGACGCCAAGTCGTCGCCGGCCGAAGCTGAGCGCGCGTTGTCGCCACAGACAGCGCCGAATCAAGAAGCGGTGCGAGCCGCTCGAATCGACCCCGAAGCGCCGGTGGTCGCCACCGTCGGTGACGTCGCGTTTCGCGAGTGCACGGTCAGCACCGAAACCCGCGATCGCCGTGTTCAATGCGCCTGGGTGGAAGTTCCCGAAACCCGTCTGAGCGGGTCGGATGAGAGCGACGCGACCCTGGCGTTGTTTGTGGTGCGCTTGCCCGCCCGAAGAAGCGGCAACACCGCGGACGACCCGGTGGTGTTGATCAGTGGCGGGCCGGGTCAGGCGGCCAGCAGGGCCTGGCTTTTTGCGGACCAGCTCTACAAGGCGCTTTCGAAAAACCGAGATTTTTACCTGATCGACCAACGCGGTACAGGCGATTCACACCCTTTAGAGTGCCCGGCGCTCGAGGACGACGCGAAGCTGTGGGTCGGCGGTTATGACGGTGCCAAGGTAAAAGCTTTAACGCGGCGCTGCCTGGCCTCACTCGCCGGGCGGGTCGCGAGCTACACCACGGATAACACCGTTAAAGACCTTGAACAAGTGCGCGAGGCGCTCGGCCTCGAACTTTGGAACCTTTTGGGAGTGTCCTACGGCACGCGGGTAGCCACCCATTACATGCGCGAGTTCCCCGGCAGTGTCCGCACCGCGGTGCTCGACTCGGTAGTGCCGCCGCAGAAACACCTCGGGCCTGAGATCGCCCAATTGAGTCAGCGGGCGTTTGACACCTTGCTCGATCGCTGCCAAAGCGCGCCCGCCTGCGCCGAGGCCATGCCCGCGCTTGGCGACGAAGTGGCTAAGCTGTTTGCGCGACTGGAAGCGGCGCCGGAGACCGTCCGCTACGAGGATTTCGCAAGCGGCGGCTTCAAGACCATGCACTTCACGCGTCAGCACCTGGCGATGGTGCTGCGTATGTACCTTTACGATACCTACAGCACGGCGCTCTTGCCGCCTATGCTTCACGCGGCGGCGGTCGAAGGCAATTTCGCACCCTTAGCGCGCACGGCCATCAAGCAACTCGAGGGTTTGCAACATTTGGCGGTTGGCCTTCACAACAGCGTGATGTGTACCGAGGATGTCCCCGCGTTCCAGCTCGATGACGAACTCCTTGAAGCCAATGCCGATACCTATATGGGGGACAGCCTGATCCGGCAGCTAAAAGATATATGCAGCGTCTGGCCTCAGGGCAGGCAGATACCGGGTTTTCACGATCCGCTGGCGGTGGCGGTGCCCGTTCTGCTCCTATCGGGGGAGCACGACCCGATCACCCCGCCGTCTTACGCGGAGCTTGCCATGGCCGAGCTGAGCAATGCCCGCCACTTGGTGCTGCCTGGCCAAGGCCACTTTGTTAGCAATAAAGGTTGCGCCCCCGATTTAATTGAAAACTTTATCCGCAACGCCAGCAGCGAAGGTTTTAACCCGGATTGTCTCGAGCGCCTTGCCGCCGCGCCTTTGTTTTTAAATTTCAACGCGCCCGCCCCTTGAGCGAATCCGGATATTCAAATAACGCCCCACCGGGGCACCCAGTTTAAGGACGCACAATGATTCAAGTGCAAGCGCTGCAGAAGTCCTTTGCCAAAAAAGGGCGAGGTGCCAAGCCTACGGTTGCTGTCAGCGACGTCACCTTTAGCGCCAATAATGGCGAAATCACAGGCTTACTCGGGCCCAACGGCGCCGGTAAGTCGACCACCCTGCGAATGCTGGTCGGCCTGCTGACCCCGGACCGAGGGGTCGCGCGTATCGACCAGTGGGACGCGGCGCGCGACAAATACAAAGTGCGCAAAGCCGTGGGCTATCTTCCACACAATGCCGGCGTCTACCCGCGTTTGACCGCGCGCGAAAACATTGTGTACTTCGCCTCGCTTGCAGGGCTCGATAACGCTTGCGCGGCGCAACGCACCGAGGCGCTGATCCAACTGTTGTCCATGCAGGATTTTGCCGACCGCCGCGCCGAGGGCTTCTCGCAAGGCCAACGCACCAAAGTGGCGCTCGCTCGAGCGCTGGCGCACGAGCCGAAAAACATCGTGCTCGACGAGCCGACCAACGGTCTCGATGTCATGGCCACCCGGCAGCTGCGCGCGATTTTGCGCAGGCTGCGCGACGCCGGGCACTGCATATTGGTGTCCAGTCATATCATGCAAGAGATTTCTCTGCTGTGCGATCAGGTGGCGATTATCAGTGAGGGCCGGGTGGTCACCCAAAATACCGTGTCGGGGCTGCTCGAACAGACGGGCCAAGCGGACCTTGAGGACGCGTTTGTGGTGTCGATAGGCCAGCCGTTGGAGGACGAGCTGTGAGAGGACTCTGGATCATCGCCTGGAAGGAGATTCGCGATAACCTAAGGGATAAGCGGGCACTGTTTTTCGCGTTCATTTACGGGCCACTGCTGATGCCCTCGTTGATGCTGGGCCCGATGGTGGTGGTCGCAGGTAAGCATGTGCAAAGCTACGACACAGGCAAAACCTATCACGTCTGGGGCGGCGAACGGGCGCCGAATCTGCTCGCGCATCTGAAAAGCCAAAACCTCGATGCGAAACCGGCGGAGGCGGATTTCAAGTCCATGGTCCGCGCGGGGGACATCGATTTGGTGTTGGAGATCAGTGAGGGCTACGGCGACGACTTGCTCACCGGCAAAGCCGCTCGGGTGACCCTGCACTACAACCATGAAGACCAGGACTCTCAGAACTTGTTCTGGCAGCTTCGCGGTGAGTTAGACGGCTACTCGCGCACCATCGCCGCGCAGCGCATGGCCGTGCGCGGCTTCGACCAGTCGCTGTTACGCCCGCTCGATATCCTGGACAACGACCT
>CAZING010000229.1:0-3956 GCA_964540505.1 uncultured Cellvibrionaceae bacterium
ATCCACGAGTACAAAAGGCAACTGTTGAATGTTTTGCACGTCATACATTTGTACGACCGAATAAAGCGGGGCGACACCGCTTCGTTAAAACCCAGGTGTGTGTTGATTGGCGGTAAAGCCGCACCGGGTTATGCTTTGGCGAAATTGATCATAAAGCTTGTGAACAATGTCGCCACAGTGGTTAACGCCGACCCCGATGTTCAGCCGTTTCTGCAAGTGGTGTTCCTACCGAATTACCGCGTCTCAAGCATGGAGGTGATTTGCCCCGGCACGGATTTATCCGAGCAGATCTCCACCGCCGGAAAAGAGGCTTCAGGCACAGGCAACATGAAGTTCATGATGAACGGCGCGGTGACCGTTGGCACCTACGACGGCGCCAACATAGAGATACTCGACGCGGTAGGCGATGACAATTTCTTTTTGTTCGGGCTTCGGGTTGAAGACATAGCGCACTACCGCGATCTGAACCGGCCGGATGATATCATCCGCAACGATGACGATTTAAGACGAGTGATGCAACTGCTCGAATGCGGTCACTTCAGTCTGTTCGAGCCGGGCTTGTTTGCGCCTATAGCGGCGACCATACGCAACCCCATTGACCCCTGGATGGTGGCGGCGGATTTTCGCGCTTATGTGGACGCGCAGCAGCGCGCAATTGACATCTATCAGGACACAACCGCATGGACGCGGATGAGCATTTTGAATGCCGCGGCCAGTGGGGTGTTTTCCAGCGACCGGACGATCGCCCAATATGCTCAAGACATTTGGCAAATCCCCAATCAGTAAACGAAGGTTAATAATGCAAAATTCTATGGAACGTTCAAATCCACGCTTCGTCAGTCGCATCACCAAAGATACACTGGCGTTGATACTCGCCGGCGGCCGTGGCAGCCGTTTACATGAGCTGACAGACTGGCGGGCGAAGCCCGCGCTCTACTTCGGCGGCAAATTCCGCATCATTGATTTCCCGCTGTCAAATTGCATCAATTCCGGCATTCGCCAGGTGGGGGTGTTGACGCAGTACAAGGCGCACTCATTAATTCGCCACATTCAGGTGGGCTGGAGTCATTTTAAGCGCGAGCTGGGCGAATATGTGGAAGTGTTGCCCGCCTCGCAGCGCAACTCGCCCAATTGGTACCAGGGCACGGCCGATGCGCTCTATCAGAATGTGGACATCATTCGCGCGACCAACCCCAAGTACGTGATGGTGCTCTCGGGCGATCATATTTATCAAATGGATTACGCCAATATACTGGCCTACCACGTCGAGAAAAAATCGAAAATCACCGTTTCGTGCATCGAGGTGCCGGTAAAAGAAGCGGCCAACGCCTTCGGGGTGGTAACCGTGGACACAAGTGGGCGAATTAAAGCGTTTGATGAAAAACCCGCCCAGCCTCGGCCCATCCCAGAGGATGAAAACGTCTGCCTCGCGTCTATGGGCAATTACGTTTTCGACACCGAGTTTCTTTTAAGCTTGCTCGAGCAGGACGCATTGAAAGAAAGCTCAGACCACGATTTTGGCAAAGACATTATCCCTTCAATTATCGATAAAGAAGAGGTGCACGCGTACCGGTTTCGCGACAACCAGGGCAGGCAAGCCTATTGGCGCGATGTGGGTACTCTGGATGCCTTCTGGGAAGCCAACATGGAGATGGTGTCGCCGGTGCCGGCGCTGAACCTCTACGACCATAAATGGCCGATTTGGACCTATCAAACTCAACTGCCACCGGCCAAATTCGTGTTCGACGATGAAGACCGACGCGGTTACGCGGTGGACTCCATGGTTTCGGGCGGGTGCATAATTTCCGGCGGTACTGTGCGTAAGTCGCTGTTGTTTAGCGATGTTCGTGTGCACTCATACACTTTAATTGAAGAGTCCGTAATACTGCCGGAGGTGATCATTCACCGCCACGCAAGAATTAAAAAGGCCATTATCGATCGCGCTTGTGAAATACCGGCGGGCATGGAAATAGGTTTTGATATCGAACAAGACCGCGCCCGAGGTTTCAGAGTGACCGATAAAGGCGTGACGCTGGTGACCCGCGAGATGTTGGGCCAACGCGGCGGCGCAAGCTACTGAGTGCGCGCCGCATCAATTAAACACTGCGCATTAATGCCGAGCACTTTAGCCAAGTTACGGTTCCCGGCATTTTGCTCACCAACAACAACGAAAAAGCAGTAACCAATGACCAATAAAACCATATTGATGGTGGCGGCGGAGAACGACGCGCTGCCCAAAGCGAAAGTGGGCGGCGTCGGGGATGTGCTGCGTGATCTTCCAGTTGCCCTGGCCGATCAGGGCTGTAGGGTTCACACGGTAATCCCCTCTTATGGCTTTCTGCACCAATTACCGGGCAGCCAGAAGGTCACCCATTTCCCTTTGGCGTTTGCGGGCGGCCTGGTCGATGTTAGCCTGTATCAATTGAGCGACGCGTCGGTAAAACCCGGCTGTGCGCACCCCCGTGTGCACCACTGGGTTTTGCACCATCCTTACTTCGCGCCTTGTGGCAACAAAGTGTATTGCAACGACGGCAGCGATAGACCTTTTGCCACAGATGCGAGCAAGTACGCACTGTTTTGTGCAGCACTCGGCGAAGCCATATTGCATAATGCTTTCGCGCAACTCGATTTCGTCCACTTGCACGATTGGCACAGCGCGTTAATTTGCGTGCTTCGAGAATACGATCCTCACTATAAAAAATTGCAATCGCTGCCCTTTGTTTATACGGTTCATAACCTTGCGTTACAGGGGGTTAGGCCGTTTTTAAAAGATACATCGTCGCTCGAGCATTGGTTTCCGCAATTGAATTACGATGCGGGCGTCATCTGCGACCCCACCTATACTCATTGTTTTAACCCCGTGCGTGCCGCGATTGGTTTGGCCGATAAAATACACACTGTGTCCCCGAGTTACGCAAAAGAAATTCAAGTCCCGAGCGACAAGCGGGCGCTTGTGTACGGCGGTGAAGGCCTGGAACCGGACCTGAGGTCCGCCGCTGCGGCCAAGCGATTGTTCGGCATTTTAAACGGTTGCGAATATTCTGAAGCGCAAAAACGCGCGCGCCTCGGTAAGGCCAAACTGGTTGAGGTTATAGGGCATGCGCTTTTGCAATGGGCAGCCAGCGAGCCTGTGATGGCGAGCGCGCACTGGTTGGCCGAGCAGCGTCTTAAGCAGTGGGCGGCGAAAAAAGAGCGAGGCTTTTTAATCACGTCTGTGGGCCGCCTGACCGAGCAAAAAGTCGCGCTGATGAAAATGCCGGTCGAACGCGACGGCAAAACACAAAGCGCACTCGACCATATTTTAAGTGCGCTTTGCCAAGACGCCACGTTCGTCGCACTAGGTACCGGTGATCTTGCCTACGAGCGCTTTTTGCGCGAAGTCAGCGCCCGACACCCGAGCTTCATTTACCTTCAAGGCTTCAGCGAAACCATGGCCGATGCGCTCTATGCGAGCGGCGATCTCTTTTTAATGCCGAGCTCGTTCGAGCCTTGTGGCATCAGTCAAATGCTGGCGATGCGCCAGGGGCAGCCCTGCGTAGTCAACGCGGTAGGCGGTCTGAAAGATACGGTTAACCACGGGGTAAACGGCTTTGTGTTTGCGGGGGAGAACGGCACCGCCCAAGCGCAAGCTTTTGTCGAAACCACCCTGCAGGCCGTTGCCATGGCGAAGACGGACCCGAAGGCTTTTAAAGCTTTGGGAAAAAACGCCGAACAAGCGCGCTTTCTGTGGACAGACGCTGCCCGCGATTACCTCGAAAACCTTTACAGCCTTTAAGGCGAACAAAAATATTGAGGTCAGTCGCAGACTGGGGTATTGGTTCAGAGCAGGCGCATGCGACCCATTGCGCCGCCGCCGCATTCCCACGCTTCTGCGCGGGAATGCATATGAAGCACAGTCGAACCAGCTCGAAACCCGCGTTCGGGCGACAGAGTACAAAACGCCAAAACCGACGCTA
>CAZING010000230.1:0-3912 GCA_964540505.1 uncultured Cellvibrionaceae bacterium
CAATTAAAGCCCTTAGAAGAGCGCTTCCCCTATACCATGAAGTGCGCTTTAGAAAATTTGTACGGCATGCATGTTTATTCCAAACTCGAACTCAAGCACTGCGAAATTAAGTTTTTGGTCGAGGATGACAAACCGTCAATGCATGCGGCGATCACTTTGCCCGACGGAACGCTTGCGCGCTTGCACTTTCTGCATCCCGCACCGCCCAGTCCAACCGAGAACGCGACGTCCAGTGAACGCGATGCGGAACTGCTTGTATTGGCCGAGCAGTTGCGACATTGCGACGATCCGGTCATTGTCGCCGGCGACCTGAACGACGTTGCCTGGTCGCGCACTACCCGTGCGTTTCTACGGATCAGTGGGCTTTTAGACCCACGCATCGGGCGCGGAACATTTAATACGTTCCATACCCAGTATTGGTTTTTACGCTGGCCTCTGGACCATCTGTTTCACAGCCGTCACTTTACGCTGGATGGCTTAAAGCGTTTACCCAATATCGGCAGTGACCACTTCCCGCTGTTAAGCACGCTAAGCTACAACCCAGAGCATCACCAACCCGTGAACCGAGAGATCGATCGACAAGAGCGCGAATGGGCAAAAGATAAAATTCGTGAAGAAGGCGTATCGCAAGAGGATGTGCCAAACCCAGCTAAAGCATGAATGTGGCTTTTGCTGGGGCTACCCGCGCCCGGTGGGCCGCGGGTATTTGAGCCCTGCCGCGACGCCGCTCACCTCGCTCTATTCGTTACGGGGTGAAACCATTGCGATACCTATTAAATGGCAGTCTCGCTGGTTTGGCGACGCCCACATTCTTATTAAAATTGCAGCCCCGTCGCCGGCTTCGAATTAAGAGTCCGCGTCCAACGTGTGCTGTTTCAGCATCTTTTTTAAATCGCTTACAACCCAATCGTTGTGCTGGCTGTAGTCGCGTAATAAGGCTTGAAAGTTTGTATCGAGATCGATTTCGCCGGCGGCTTTAATCAGTTTTGCGATGTCTTCTTCGCCGTCCAAGCGCTGCTCAATTAATGTTGCATCCTCGTCACTGGACAGTTTTACCGCGAGGTGCTTTAACATTTTTGCTCCCCATTCGGCGTCGGGGTCGGGCATAACCGTCAGTTCGCCCTGGCTCTCGAGGTACCTTTCGATTCGCTTGGCAATGGCTTTTCGGGTTGCCTCGAACTGCAGAAATTTCTCTCGCAACGGTTGCTCTTCGGCGATTTGCGCAGCGTCTCGATAGAAATCTGCCGACTCTTGCGCTGCGATTAACAGCTCGTTGACGCACACCTCTTGCTCGCTCTTTAACCACTCCATAATCTTCACTCCTGTTTGCTGTTGTTTCTCGCTCAGGTTCAGTGCACCGGGCGCGCAGATCACTCGAATCGCCGATGCGATAACACCGAATTTTGCAGGCGTGGTCGCTACTGGTTCGCCATCGGCGTGAATCTCCATAGGCCTGCGCGTGCGAATTTCAATTTTTTTGGCGCGAACGGCGAAGGTGCGTTTGGCTAGACGCTGGGTGCCGGTGCGCAGCAGTGGCGCCATGCGCAGCAAGCTCCAAAAGGATTGGGGTTTTAACACAAACAGACTGAGTTGGCCGTCATTGATAAAACAGTGTTGGTCGATCACATTGCCGCCGCCGTAATACCGGCCGTTGCCGACACCGACGTGCAACGCCCGCATACGGATTCTTTTTCGGTCTATTTTCAAGTAAACAGTGAACGAGTCCAGGCGCGCAAGCGCCTTAACAAACGCATGCAAATACGAAAACACGCCCCATTTCTTTTTTATTTCCGAAGATAATTCATCGGTAATTCTCACCCCCATTCCCAAATGAGCGGCGTTGAAAAATGTGGTGCCGTTAACCGTGCCAAGGTCGACCCTGGCGATCATACCCTCGAGCAACAGGTCGCAAGCCGCCAGTGGGTCTTGAGGAATTTCGAGACTTCGCGCCAAGTCATTAGCCGTGCCCATAGGCAGGACTGCGAGTATCGCATTAAGCTCGCGGACGGTAGGCGCAAGCTTGCTGATGGTGCCGTCGCCACCGGCAATAATGACAATTTCACCCCGCTTGGTTCGGTCGCGCATCGCGTGAATCGCGTGCTCGACACTTTGCGATTCAACCACGTTAATGGCAAGCCCGCCGGCTTCGAGCTTGGCGACGCACGCCTCTATTTTGCCATCGCCGCCCGAGCGGCTTTTCGGGTTGACCAGAAGCAAGGCTTTTTTTGTTGTCATTTGCACCTCTCGGCGCGCCTCTCATTGACTGACAGGAGTTCCGCTTAGAGTTTTGTCGAAAAGTCGTACAATGCTATCAGAACACCTGAGAGCACACATATACTGATTCTGGAATGCAGTGCTTCGTATGTTTTTAAGCGAAAGTCCTGGAACATCTTGAACCCCCTATTCTCGCTGCCGTGCGCCCGTTTTTGAAAGGCGACCACGGCAAGCTCTGTGACGCTTTAGCGTTACCGATTTACAAAGCGCAATCTATGCCAACCGTAAACACCTAAGGGCACAAGAAGAGCGATTAGAGAACAAGGCGCGCCGGATGAGCGATAACGCACAATCCACCAATAAAATGCAAAAAATTGGGAATTCTTACAATTCTGGAGGCACGCTAGAGTGTGCCGAGGAGCTGAGTTCGAGGTTTCGGGAATCCGGCGGCTGAGCGAAATCGAAGCCCGGGCGGCCACAGGGGCCGCCCCGACAGCAGAGCAAATGTGCGTTATACAACAGACAGTAAACCGGCGAGTTTAATGCTAGCGGCACTTCATCCAGCCTACTGGTTCTCGCCTTTACATCGCCGGACGCCGTTGAGGTTTTGATGGGGCGCTACACGGATGCAGCTTAACGCCGACTGCGTAAAATTTTGCGAAAGTAAAGCTAGCCGAAGGCCGCCGTGCAGGGCGGCTTTCTTTGGGCGAGGCCAAACCCGAACCCGTGCCGAGTTCAGCCCTCTCGCAAGTTGGCGACAAACGCGTCGGCTTCGGCGATTGCCTCTCTCATCGCGCGCAGCAGGCGATCGACGTCGGCGTTGATCTGCGGCACTTCAGTTTTTAAAGACTGGATCGCGCGCGCGTTAAGGTTATGTTTTAGAAACAAGACTTGGTCCAGCATCACTTGCAATACCGGGTCGATTCGACTCTCGGCGGTACGCATCGCATCGATCAGTTGTTTGTATCGACGCTCGGTTGCTTTTAACTGCTGCTCACTTTGACGCTTGAGACTTGCACTGGAGTAGGCCTTAAGCTCATCGCGCCACTCACGAAACATCGCTTTGGATACGTCTTCTATGCGGTCGACTTTTTCGGATATTTCGTCAGCCGCGGCTTTGGAATCTTCATATTCGCTGTTTAAGCGTTTGTAAATGTCTTCCAAATCGCCGCCGTCAAAGCTCGTGACCGACTGAAAGGCTTCGAGCGCGCTTTGGAACTGCTCTTCGCCGTCTTTTTGTGCGTCTCGCGCCTGCTCGACGCGATCGACCATTATGTCCCGCTTATGAATACCGACTTTCTCCATGGCACTGTAATAGGCTCTGGAGCAACCACCGGCGGCCAGCACAAGGACCGTAAGAAACACAACTCGCGACCACCTCATAGCTACCCTCTGAAATTTTAATTTGAATTAAAGACCCGCCAGCCGAACGGTTGGCGGCCTTGCTCGCGCATGCTCGAACGCTTAAGCTGCGCAACGACTACACAATCGCTTGCCAATGCAAAAACTCAGCCGGTTAAAAGGCTTCCTCCCAGGGAATGCTTAGGCTTCGGGCGCTGTTGATAATACCCACCATGCTGTAAGTTTGTGGGAAATTTCCCCAAAGCTCTCCGGTTTCGGGGTTTATATCTTCTGACATCAGGCCTAGGCCGTTGCGTTTGGATAACAACTCCACAAACAACTCGCGCGCCTCCTCTT
>CAZING010000231.1:0-2599 GCA_964540505.1 uncultured Cellvibrionaceae bacterium
CTTAAACGCCGCGCCTCATTAACATTCGTCTAATGTGCCCAATAGCGCCCATGGGATTGAGCCCTTTAGGGCATACATCCGTACAATTGCCGATGTTCCGACACCGAAACACACTGAATGGATCCTCTAACGACGTTAAGCGCTCTTCGGTTTTGTTGTCGCGACTGTCAATCAGAAACCGATAGGATTGCAATAAGCCGGCGGGACCGATGTACTTCTCCGGGTTCCACCAAAAAGATGGGCAGGCAGAACTGCAACACGCACAAAGGATGCATTCGTAGAGGCCGTCTAACTTCGCTCGGTCTTCGGGCGACTGTAAACGTTCGATTGCGGGCGCAGGTTCGTCGTTCTGCAAGTAGGGTTGGACACGATGATACTGTTTGAAAAACTGTGTGAGATCGACCACTAAATCTCGGATGACGGGCATGCCCGACAACGGCCGAACAATTAATTTTTGGGCTTTCCCCATGGCGTCTTTTGCGCGCGTGACGCAAGCCAATTGATTGCGCCCGTTAATGTTCATGCCATCCGAACCGCATACGCCCTCACGGCACGAACGTCGAAACACTAAGCTTGGGTCTTGCTCTTTCAAATGCTCAAGAACATCCAACACCATGCGCGCTCTGAGGTGATCTTCGACCTCGTATGTTTGCATTCGAGGGGCTTTATCAACTTCAGGGTTGTAGCGGTAAATTTCGACGGTGAGCATAGATTCTCTCCAAACGAATGACTGCGAATCGACTGCGCGTCGGTTGCAGGTGGATCACTTTACTACTGCCCAAGGTGCGAGCACAAGCACCGAGCGCGACCCCCAATCTCACCTGGCCGCAGCGCCCCGCCGTCGCCATCCCCTTTCGCTAAAGCGCCACCGGAAACTGGAAGACATACTGCTTTATGCCGTTATGGCTCTGGCACGGTCAACCTCCGGTTATAAGGCGTCGGCGAAGCCGCAACAGTAGCGCGGGGGCCTTGCCAGTCCTTGAAAGCACACTGTTTTAGCGCTTTTTTTGGGTCTTCATGACATGCCGCGCAACGTCATTGGAAATTCCCGCCGCTTAAGATTGCGAAACGTCGTTCATTTCTATCCTCTGCGACCTCAAAAGGCGCTGGCATTTTGATTCAGGAGCGCTATACTCGTTAATAAGAATCATTCTCATTAAAAAGGAGATTCATCATGAAAGTTGCAGAATTTGCGAAACGCCTGGCGCGCCGCTCATACGATATGGAAGCGGGAGAATTCGCACATGGCCACAACAGCCTAAACGCCATTGCGAGAAGACATGCAGCGCATAGCGTCACAATGCGGACCGGAACCGCGTTTGACTGGGAAGACCTTGAACGCTACCAAGAGGAACTGGCCCGCCTAGACCGAGAAGGACCGGGCAAACCCAAAACGAAACAGCACGAACGTCTTAACTGAGAGCGAAACAGGACACACACCTTAAACAGTGCTCTAGGCGGTGTCGTCAAGACCAGATCAAGGAAGCAGATCGTATCTTTAGACGCCACATCGTACTATCACTGTATGTCTTAGCGCGCCCACAGGGCTTTTCTCTGCGGGTTTGATGCATTTCCGGCAAGCCTTACGCAGGCGTCCGGCCAACCTCACCTAGAACGCTGCTTTACTCTCGACTATGGTCTCGATTTTCATCAGGAGCGATAACCATGAGACAAACCCAGGATCAATAGCAGCAGTTTATTGACGAGCAACAGCGACCTGGAATGTCCGCAGCTGGGCTCTGCCGAAAGCGACGTTTGAACGCTAAATGTTTCAGCCTTTGGAAATCTAAGGTCGCAAACGGAAGCAAGCACCGGAAACGTCAGCAGGCATTATTCGAGTTAATATTACAATTCAAAACTTTGTGTTATGAAACAGCGTTGGTTCAAGTTGATTACGATCACACTCGACTCAGTCCTCGCTCAGTGCTCTGCCGCGTGGGTCGCTGATTTTGTTAAGGCGCTTTCGCGATGAGTTGGCTCGCGTAATGCCGACGAACAGCGAAGATAGCTTCGGCGGCCCGCAGGCGGGTCGCCCCACCCTCGGATCAAGCCGCGATAACGAGAAGCGCCTGTGCAGCTAGCTTCCTGTGGGTTATCATCGGGAGCTGACGTCGAGCCTCACACGGTATTCTGGGTCCATCACGTTGACTTCTTTCGCAACTCCGCCAATAGTCAGGTAACTTCTACTCGCAACGAGATCATGTGTGAATCCAATATTTAATGACAGCACCGTCGCCCGGGTTTTGCTGGTCCTAGTGCTAATCGCTGGCGTCTTTTTCTTTCGTGGTTTCGTGGTTCCCGTCCTGGCCGCGCTGGTCATTTGTTTTGCCAGTTGGCCGCTGTACCAAAACATGCTGGATGCCTGCGGAAACCGCCGCCTTCTGGCTGCGAGCATTGCGATTGGGCTGATTTTGCTCTGCCTGATCATCCCCATCGCTATCGCTATCACCTACGCATTTCAGGAAGTCAGCAGCTGGATTCACTGGTTTCACGTCGCCAACCCTCACGGTATACCCGCGCCCCAATGGCTGATGGACCTGCCGGGTGGTGGCGAGTGGTTGGCAGAGAAATGGAACTTATATCTGAATGAGCCTCACGC
>CAZING010000231.1:2699-3875 GCA_964540505.1 uncultured Cellvibrionaceae bacterium
CTGATTGCGGTGGGTGAGGGTGCGGTGCTGGGCGTTGCCTATTGGATTGCCGGCGTCCCCTCCCCAGCGGCATTTGGCTTGTTGACGGGCTTTATGGCGCTGATTCCAGGCGGAGCGCCAATCAGCTTCACGCTGATTTCGATCTACTTGGTGGGCACAGGCAATGTCACAGCGGGGGTCGCACTGTTTATATGGGGCAGTGTGGAATTGTTTATAGTCGATAAAACCCTGAGACCAAGGCTCGTAGGCGGCCCAATTAAGCTCCCCTTTCTGCCAACATTTTTTGGCCTGATTGGCGGGGCCAAGACCATGGGGCTGGTCGGCTTATTTGTCGGCCCGGTATTGATGGCCCTACTGGTAGCAATGTGGCGTGAATGGATACACGAAGATTCTACGGACACGCCCCTATTGGGTGTCGAGAAACCTCCCCCGGAGTGATTCAACGCGGGCCGTCATTGTTCTAAGACGCCTATCTTGCCACCCTGCCTTGTTGATGTGCACCTTCAAGCACAAACACGCCGCCATTGCCTTGGGCTTTAAAAGACCCTCTGGGGTCGCCTATTGCAAAGCTGTCTTTCGCTAACCCCTTCCAGCTATTATTTGCATTATGATGTCTTCGGCCGCGTTCGCCACGCCTTAACACTCGTAAAAGCTGCAATTATTCGGCTCTCTAGCTCATTACAGCATTGAATTTCGAAACTTACACCAATTCGTCAACTGGAGCTGACTTTGTCTTTCGCCTTTTTAAAGTGCGTGTCTTATTTGTATTTTTAAAGTGAGTGTCTTAGTTATGCTTTCCGTTAGGTGCTCCTGAGAGAACTCCTAAAAGCACCCCTTCATCATTGAATTCGGCGGCAATATTACCTCAAACGGATCAATCGTAATTCGACGCTAAGAGGGTCAGCACTATTCGGCGGTGACAATTCGTATCTGGGTTACGTAAGTTCAGTAGAATATGAGCAGACAAATGCCGACTATTTTAATCGCGCGTAACGCTTGGCGATCTCAGCCATTATCACTCTCATCACTCGCAGACAATGCTTCAATGGGGCTGGCCAATACTTTGTCCACCCGCAAGCTATCCATGTCGACAATTTCCAGCAGCCAATTGGACACGGTTGCCTTTTCCCCGGTGCTTGGCACTTTGCCCATAATCTGCATCAGCATGCCATTGAG
>CAZING010000232.1:0-1706 GCA_964540505.1 uncultured Cellvibrionaceae bacterium
TCTTCAAGACTAACGGCGTGGCCCTACACTGCAACAATGGGTGTCTCGGTTAGCGCCGCCGCCACAGGCGTTCAGTACAAAACATAAAAGCCCAGTGAATGGGCCAATTCTTAGCAGTTTAGAAATCTTCATAACGATGCCGATACTCCTTTTTCGACTGTAGTTTTAGCCCGACTCGAACAGCCCAGAATGCGGCTGCTCGAGTAAGCGCTATTGTTCCATTGTCCCACTTTGCTGACTTCGGCCAATCAGCGATTGGCTCGGCGCTGGGCAAAGTAGCTTTGCATCCAAGTCAATGCTGGTCGCGGCTGACCATTGATGAGCAAACGCGCGTCGCCATCTGATAGCCAGCTATGGTCATCCCCCCAAATGGTCACGCCCGCAACAGCCGGGTGCTCCCAAAATACGGGGAACAGCCTGGAGTAACGGTCGCGTTGTACTTCATCATTGCCGCGGATATCGAGCTCTGTGACATGAATCGGCAGACCTGTTTGGGCAAGATTGTCCAGGTTGTTTTTAAGCTGAGTGGCAGTCATGTTATCCACGCTGAAGGCATGCGCCTGAATACCAACCGCATCGATAAGTCCACGGGATTTCAGCGCATTGATAATCACTTTGTACCTTTGAATGGCATTTGGGTCATTGATGATGCCGTAATCGTTGAGCACGAGTATTTGGCCCGGGCAATACTGGCGCGCTTTTTCGAAACTCCAGACGACCCAATCCCAGCCCGTTGAGCCCGCGCCACCAATTGAGTTTCTAAAGGTGGCAGGGGCATGCAGTGGCTCGTTTACAACATCAATTATTTTGTTGTCCGGGTACCGCTGACAGTACAGGCGCATTAAATTTTCAAGTTCGGACTGAATGACTGCATTCGACAAGCCACCGCCATCTTTAATCCAATTCGGCTCCTGCGAACCCCAGACAAATACGTGGTGCTTAAAGATGATATTGTGGGTTTGCGCGAACGCATAGGTGGAATCGATCGGGCCCCAATTGAAGGTGCCGCGACTTGGCATCAGTGGCCCCAATTTACCGGCGTTTTCCATGGTTACCTGGTTCCAATATTGCGGGTAGTCAGCACGCGGCCCATTGAGGATATTACCCAGGAATTTCATCTCACCATCAGCCATGCCGCCGGAGAAGGGACCGTTCAGACCGGTATCCGGTGGCTCAACGAACTCACCGTTGTCGTTGGAGTAGATGGCAAAACCGCTGATCTGAGCGTTGTCTATCTGACCCGTTAAGTCGATCGTCAGGGACTCATCAGCCACCATCACATTTTCGATGATCACCTCGTAAGCTACATCGTGACCGTAAGCAGCGAACAGATCAACATTCTGCAGGGCTGGCTGACCTTCAACAGAGGCACTGAACAGGCGTGCACCGGCCGTGGTCTGGTACATTTCAACAAAGTGCAGCTTGACGCTATAGCTGGCGTTGGTCACTGGCACATCGTATTTGAAGGTGCCGTAACGCTCAGTTTGATAAACCCGTCCGTCGACGACCCCTGTGATGGTATCGGTGGTGGAGTTGGTCGAGCCGCCAATGGCGAACCGATCAGCTTTGTATTCCACGCCATTGATGGTTACGGCGGAAGTGGCTCCAGCATTGACCGCATAAACCAGGGTAGAGCCGGCAGGGATAGACCCTGAGCTGCTGCTCGAAGAGCTGGAGCTTGAACTGGATGAACTGGATGAACTTGA
>CAZING010000232.1:1806-3756 GCA_964540505.1 uncultured Cellvibrionaceae bacterium
CTGGAGCTGGAGCTGGACGAAGAACTTGTCGCTCCATTATTGTTCGTGCCACCGCACGCAGACAGCGCGAGCAGTGCCGCGCAAACCATTAGTTTCTTCACTTTATCACCGTTTTTTTTGCGTTAATTGGCCAATTCCATCGCTGGCGCCTGTGCGTGTTGTTGCGCCGATTTTGATGTTATTGCTGCGACCGGGCATGTTGTCTTGGGTGGCTTCTATTCATTGTGGCCAATACGACCAAATATCACACAAATGGTCAATCGCATTCACACGACTTTGTGAACCAATCACACTTGTGCGTACCTCGGCATATCATTACGTTCAACGTCAGGTTTTAAGAAAACGACTTCAGGACTAGGGATCGCTATGAAAATCGGTGGGCTAAAAGAGATCAAACCCCAGGGCAGCCGGGTGGCTTAACCCCTGCACTTTTACCTGGACACCCACTTCTATTTTCTTCATGCACTTTTACCTGTGCACTTTTACCTGGACACCCACTTCTATTTTCTTCAAGACGGAAGGTGCCGTGGCCTTTCCCGTATGTGGCATTGTCTTGTCGCCATTCTTAACGCCACCCGCCAACAAGCGAGCGGCGAGGCTCAAACGGCTGACGTCAGTATCTAGGCCAGGATTGGCTGTCCCAGTTCAAAGTGCTGATCAAAACCGCAGCCCAGGGGTCTTCAGAAGTGGGGTACGCGTGCCGGATTATGACGTTGGTGTTGAGAATGTCCTGACCACCGGGGCCGATCCAAACGTCGTTGCCGCCATCAAGCAGCGATCCGCCGCCATTTAACATATCCACGCCGTTTTTATCGACGTAAGGTCCCGTGATTTTCTCCGAGCGCCCGTAAACAATTCGATAAGTGCTGTCCACTCCTTCGCAGCACATGCCAATTGAAACGAATAAATAATAATATCCCTGACGATAAACAATATCCGGCGCTTCGATGCCGCCCTCTCTGCTCGCGACTGAATAGAGTTGGCCGACGGGCTTCATGGTAATTGGGTCCAGACGTGTTAACTTTATGCCCGAATTCCACGAACCAAACGTCATCCAAGGGTCGCCATATTCATCAACGGCCAAATCTGCGTCTATGGCATTGTAATTATTGGAGTTATTCGAACTCACGGCTACGCCTTCGTCACGCCAATCGCCCGCTGCTGCACTGGAGGCCGACATAAGCCCAATGGCGGAGACCCGCGAGCCAAACGTAGAAACCGAGTACCACAGCCAGACCCGGCCACCGTAACGGTCAACCTCCGGCGCCCAGACATTAGCGGGTTCCCAGGCCGGCACGTAATCTCGCCACCACGCAAACTCACCGGCGAGGACACGGCCGGTATCGCGCCAGTTTCGGCCATCATTGGAGCGTTTTGAACCGATCCAATCTGCGGTGAAAAACTGATACCAAACGCCATTTTCTTCATAGAGCGTGGGATCGTGGCTAAAGGTATCGCCGCTCATCGGCCAATGGTTTGTAGCACCATTGGTTACAGACCTGTCTTCCACCGGCCCATCGACGCTGCCAAGGAAACGAAAACGCCAGGCCTGCGCATCCGCGCCTGTGATAGCATTTTGTTCAACGTTGGCGCCGTCGTCACCGCTTGCTTGCGCTACGGTCAGCGCTTTTCCGCTTAGTCGATTAACGAGCTGTACGTAACCATCGCCCAAATCATTGATGTGCCACAACTGTGAGTCGCCCTGCCAGTACTCGTATTGAACGATATTCGCGCCGTTCTCCAAGCTGAGCTCGTAAACTTCCAACGCCTTTCCACTTTGTACGTTGATGACGGAGTAGGCACCTTCGATCACTTCCCGAACAATCCAACGCTGGTTCGCGCCCCCCAAGTCGGCCCACTGAATCACATTGGCTCCATTGGCGTTTGACGCCTGCGAAACCTCCAATAACTTGCCGCTTATGCGCGAAGAGAGCGTATAAACACCACGAT
>CAZING010000233.1:0-3720 GCA_964540505.1 uncultured Cellvibrionaceae bacterium
GCGGATACCGCCAACTGGCGCCCATTTATTGACCTTTACCATTGTGTAAACGGTTACGTAATGGCGATAATGACTTTTTTCGGTCGCTAGGCTAGGCCTTTGCTCGGCAGTATATGGGCTTTGGGTCAGCTGCCTGTTGGCGTTGTCAATTTTGACGTCACTGTTTCGAGCTCTGCGCATTCATTGAGAGGAGATTTATGTCTAAGACGAATAACGGTGTTTCCACTAAGCCCTATCTGAAAATTGCGAGCGCGGCCCTATTGGCGGTCGCGCTGTCGGCCTGCGGTGGCAATGCCGACGGCGACGGTGGCTCTTCGAGCAGCTCCTCCAGCGGCAGCTCTGGGTTGGGCTCCTCCAGCAGCTCGAGCAGCTCCAGCAGTTCTTCAAGCTCGTCATCGAGTTCGTCTTCGAGCAGCAGCTCGTCAAGTTCGTCCTCCAGCAGTTCATCATCAAGCGGCTCTGGCGGCGAAGGCATAGCCAATTTGCTGGAATCCGACGGCAGCTTCAGCGACGGCCAGGGCCTGTTTATCGGCGGCGTGTCGCCTGGTGTAAATGCTAGCTTCACATGGAACGGCGAGGCCGATGTGACGCTCGGAGAGGTCACCGCTGAAGATTGGGACGTGCAACTGGTTCACGCGGTCTCAGTGAAGGCGGGCCAGACCTACACCGTTTGTCTGAAAGCGAAAGCGGATGCCGCCCGCAGCATTGTTATGAATATCGACCAAGGCGGTACACCCGGTTACGAGAGCGCTTTGCCCGGCGGCCCTGAGATCTTTCAGTTGTCCAGCAGCTACCAAAACTTTAGCGCCACATTCGACTCTGCGGTAGATGACACCTCGGCGCGTCTGACCGTGAACCTAGGTCTATCGGATGTCGACGTGCAACTCGACGACATAGGCGTCTACGAGGGGGCACAATGTGGCGATCCTAGCTTGGTTGCGGCACCGCCAACCGGCAGCGGTAGCGACAACATAGTCGGTACGCCGCCAATCACCACCGAGGGCAACCAGGTGTTGTTTGGTGGGCAACCGGGTAGCATCAGTGGTATGAGCCTGTTCTGGTCCAACTGGGTTGAAGTCGGCGGCAAGTTCTATAATGCCGGCGTGGTCAGCACTTTGAAGAACGACTGGGATGCGCGGCTTGTGCGCGCGGCGCTTGGGGTTGACGTCGAAGACGGCTATTTGGTGGATCCAACGGGTAACCGTGCGCGGGTAACCACGGTAGTGGACGCCGCAATCGCCAACGATATGTATGTGATCATCGATTGGCACACGCATAACGCCGAAGACTACAAGGCAGAGGCGGTGGCGTTCTTCCAGGACATGGCCAATACCTACGGTGGCTACGACAACGTCATCTACGAGATTTACAACGAACCCGACTGCCCAACCAGCGTGACTATGTGCGGATGGGATAACAAAACCTCCTGGGCAACGATCAAAGCCTATTCGGTGGAGGTGATCGCCGCCATTCGCGCAATCGACCCCGATAACCTGATCATAGTCGGCACACCGTTTTACTCTCAGTTTGTCGACGAAGCCTCGGAAGACCCAATCGATGACGTCAACGTCGCATATACGTTGCACTTTTACGCAGCCAGCCACAAAGAAGAGTTGCGTAATCGCGCCCGCACCGCGCTTCGCAACGGCATTCCGCTGTTTGTCACCGAGTGGGGTACGGTGGAAGCCGACGGCGACGGCACGGCCGACGTGGCAGAGTCTGACATCTGGATGCAGTTTCTCTACGACAACAACATCAGCCACGCCAACTGGTCGGTGAGCGATAAAGACGAAGGCGCGTCTATGTTAAAACCTTTCACCAACCGCGAGACCAATTGGAGCGATAGCGATCTGAGTGCATCGGGGTTGTACGTGAAGGAGCAAATCCTTAACTGGTGATCTAAATCCTGAAATGAAAAGGCGGTGCAGCTCTTGGTGCACCGCCTTTTTTTTGGGCGAAACGATGATGACCACCTAAGCTATCGGTGCGGTTGCGCGATCGCGACATGGTGGCGCTGCCTTGCCCAGTGTTTAGCCGTACGGGGTGCCCGGCCCTTCTGTTTGCGTTTGGGTATGGTCTTTCGGAGCTAACTTCCTTAACATTGCAAATGATCCGCTGGCAGTACCTGTGCGGGGCGCTTTCGCGAAGCGATACCTATGGAGTTGGGTCTGCTATGGTTAATGAGAGCTCATAACACATAATGTATTCAAAATTGACGGCACTTTAAAATAATAAAGCAGGCCGTAATTTCAGCCGAACGACGCCGCGATGGACTGTACCGAGTGGCGCCAAATGGGCTTTCGAAAGCGCTTAAATTTGGCAAGGGATGGTAAAAGCGTGCAGGCAACGAACCAGGCCAAACCAATCCATGACCGCTACAATCGAGCATGTCGATGTCACCCTGATGTTTACGGACATAGTCGGGTATTCGAAGTTAATGGGTCAAAACCAAGCGCTGACCATCACTTTAGTGGAAGACTACCGCGCGATTTTGCTGAAAGAAATCGAAGCTCATCAAGGCAGTATTATCGAGTTTATCGGTGACGCGGTGTTCGCGCGTTTTGCCACCGCGCAGCGCGGGGTGGACGCGGGCGTTGCCATTCAGAAGGCGATTTTCACCTACAACCGTTTCCGGGATAAAAACCTGCCACAGTTGCACACCCGGATCGGCTTGCATACGGGCTGCGCGGCGCAAAAAAACGGCGCGTTATTCGGCGACGACGTCAATATCGCCGCGCGACTGGAACCGCTGGCCTATACCGATGGCATTTGCATCTCCGAGCCCGTGTACCGGGCCATAGCGGCAACCAATAAAACGCCGATACTGCCGCTTGGGGTGCAGCGTTTAAAAAACATTGAGGCCCGCGTGCGCGTTTGGCTGCTGCGACCGGAAGGCATCACAATAAACACGCGGCTGTACTACTGGCACAAAGGCATCAACCGCCGTTTAGGTGCTTATCGCTATGCGATTGCGGGGCTCTGCGCGGTGCTTTTGATCGCCGCATGGTATTTTGTGCCAAGAATTCTTGTGCCGGGCTACGATGCCAACTATATAGAGGTAGCCGAATTTAAAAACGCAATGCCCGACAACTCCGAGTGGAACTACTTAAGCCGTGGCATCACCGAAGCCGTTCGCTCTCAGTTGGCAGATATGCGGGAGGTTTTTATAGTCGACTCCGGTGAGGGCGTGCAAGCGCCGCTCGTGCTAGAGGGCAATTTGCAACGCCTGGGCGATAACATCCGAATCGCGTACCGACTCATAAGGCGGGACGGAATGGTGCAAATTGCCGGCGGCAAGCTCGATGGCACCTTCGAGGAGATATTCATTTTGCAGGATAGGCTGGTGGCGGAAATTGCAGGCTTTCTCTCGGAAGAGTTTCGCATAGAGTCTTTACGGCCCGCAAAAGCCGAGATCACCTCAAGTGTCACCGCCTACGACTATTATCTTCGAGGACTGGATTATTTAGAGCGCCCGCTCGATCACGCGAACTCCGACCAAGCCATCAACAATTTCTCGACAGCCTTGTTCCACGACAATCGTTTCGCCGAAGCCGAAGCCGGCTTGTGCCAAAGTTACTGGAAAAAATACCTGAAAAGTCACTCGGCCGATTGGCTCGAAAGTGCCGAGCGCCACTGTACAAAAGCGTTGAAGCTAAACCCGACTTTGGCGAAAGCCGTAGAATCGATGGGGCTTCTTTACACCGAGCAGGGTCGCTATGA
>CAZING010000234.1:0-3717 GCA_964540505.1 uncultured Cellvibrionaceae bacterium
CAACCAATTTGCGGAGAACGCGGGTACTATGCGGCCAGCGATTATCACCATCATTAAACTGATGACATCAAAACCCAACAGTTGGCCGCGCTGCAGCGCGCTGAAACTTCCGGTCAAAGCCCCATAGTGCATAAAAACGTTGCCCACTGTCAGTAATGCCAGCACCAATACCAGAATCAAGTTACGCCTGTTATTAAAGCGCAACAGCGTAAAAGCCACATAGCCGCCCAATACAGGTAGGAAGGCGAGGTCGATAACCGCTACAAGCCCAAGCGGAAGCCAGCTTGCCGTCCACATAGCCACCCGCCCCAAAAACCACAGACCCACGAGCGCGAGCAGCGAACCGTTATTGAGAGGCGTAGCACCTGTCCAATTAGTCATGGCGGTAAGCACAAAACCGGCCGCGGCAGCGCTCACCAACCCATACAACATTTCGTGACTGTGCCACTGCAGCGCAGGCCAATCGATATGCAAAGAAAAACCCGCAAATAGAAAAGCAACCCAAGCGCTTATTACCAAGACACCGTACAAGCCTGTTGCTAGAAAAAACACCCGAAAGGGGTGCGCCAATAGCGCCATCGATTGTGTTTTCATAAAGGCTGCCTTATTTGCGTGATGTTTTAACGGCCAGTGAATCGCCTCCTGTCGGAGTGTCCGTCTGCGAAAGCAAATCTCTTAGGCCGAATTATGACAAATCCTGAAGAAAACCTCGAATGACGCAGCTTTGTCACAAGAACCAGCGACGCCGACTTTTCTGGGAAGACCACTCTGTGGTGACGCGTTCAATCGATTGAGTGACGTTTTTACGGACCGTCGCCAGAACATCGAGATGAGCGGGCATGTGGTCGTCGAAACACGCCGACGCGTTACTCCCTCACCGCCCACGTCCAAGTGTTTATATCGCGCCGCATTGACTCGGAGACTGTCTCCGGTTAGCATGTGGAGGCCGTCTCCGTTTCACCGAGACCCATAATGAATGTACGGTCGTCAAATTGGCCTTATATCGAAGAGGTTTGGTCATGAGCCCACCTGAATCGCCGACCACTTTACGTGCGGATGCTCGGCGCAATCGTGAATATCTCCTCAAAATCGCTGCGCAGCACTTTGCCGCTTATGGCGTCAATACGTCCCTCGACGACATTGCGCGTGAAGCGAAAGTCGGCCCCGCCACGCTCTATCGCCATTTTCCTACGCGGGAACATTTGCTGTGTGGGGTGCTGCGCGAACGGCAGGAGGTGCTTTTGTCCCGCCGTGACGAAGTCTCGTTGATGCCTTGCGCAAAGCTTGCGCTGCGCGCCTGGATGACCGCACTCAAGGACTATCTCGGTGCTTTTAACGGACTGCCGCAACCGTTCATAGAGGCCTTCAAAGCGCAAACCTCGCCTTTGGCGGTCACCTGCCGAACACTCATTGAAACTACTGACGAGTTTCTATCACGAGCACAGGCAGAAGGGGCAGCCAGGCTGTCGGTTTCCGCGCCTGCGCTGTTTCTGAGCGCACTAGGCTCGGCCTTCGTCCACGATAAGGCTGGCGAATACGGCACTAGCTCGAAGTTGATCGAAGAGATTCAGGCGCTTGGTTATCTCGTGCACGACACAGCGAAAGATGCAGCCGATCCGCCCAAATTCAATCCAAAAACTGGAGTACCTCATGACTGACAAGAAAATCCGCGTCGGCTTTATTGGTTTGAATCCCGGAATTCACTGGGCCGCAACCGCACACATTCCGGCGTTGAAGGCATTGCCGGATGACTTCGAGGTGGTGGGCGTAGCCAACACCAGCCTTGCCAGCGCACAACGGGCGGCCGAAGCCTTCGGGCTGGCCCGCGCGTTTGAGCATGCGCAAGCGCTGGTCGATTCACCCGAGGTCGATTTGGTGGTGGTCACGGTTAAAGTTCCCCATCACCGAGAACTGGTTACGGCGGCGTTGAACGCCGGCAAACACGTTTACTGCGAATGGCCTCTGGGCAATGGGCTCGTCGAAGCGCGGGAATTGGCTGCCCTTGCTGAAGACAAAGGGGTGGTCGCGGCGATTGGCACCCAAATGCGGGTCGCCCCTGAGGTGGCGTATTTACGCCAGCTTATTGTCGATGGCTATGTGGGTGAGGTCCTGTCGACCACCTTAATTGGCAGCGGCGCTCAATGGGGCGCCGAGACCGATGCCGCCCATACGTATCTGTACGATCCGCGAAATGGCGCGACGCTGCTCAGTATTCCGCTGGGACACACTCTGGCTGGCGTGGGCGAGGCGCTGGGTGATTTTGGCGATCTGTCAGCACGCATGCTCAACCGGCGTACTACAGTGCATGTGACGGATACGGACCAAACCTTGCCTACTAAATCCCATGACCAAATTCTTGTTCAAGGCACGATGGCAAGCGGCGCGGCCTTGTCGATCCACTATCGCGGTGGTTTGTCTCGCGGCACAAATTTTTTGTGGGAAATCAACGGCACAGAAGGCGACATTCAGGTGACCGGCACGAGCGGTCACGCCCAGCTGGCGCAGCTGTCGATTCGCGGTGCCACCGGCCTTGCAACTGGTCTCACGCCGCTGACGCCGCCGGCTTTCGCCGACAAAAATTGGCCGAAGGATGCCGTCGCTGGCAATGTGGCGCGGTTGTATAATCTAGTAGCGCAGGACATTCGCTCGGGCACGCGCACGGCCCCCAATTTTCTCGACGCGCTGGCGCTGCACAAGACGCTTGATGCGATCGAACGCTCCGCTGACGGGAGGGCATTATAATGACGGCATTTTCTATTCTCGAATTGGTCCGAGTTACCGAACAGACGGACGCAGGTATGGCGCTCAATAATGCGCGGGATATGGCCGCTCACGCCGAGCGTTTGGGCTACAAACGCGTGTGGGTAGCCGAGCACCACAATATGGAAGGCATCGCCAGCGCCGCCACCTCGGTTGTTATTGGCCACATCGCTGGCGGCACCAAGACCATCCGCGTCGGGGCGGGCGGCATCATGTTACCCAACCACGCACCCTACATCATCGCCGAGCAGTTCGGCACCTTAGAGCGGCTTTATCCTGGGCGCATTGACCTGGGGCTTGGCCGCGCACCGGGCACCGACCAGGTTGCGGTGCGAGCAATGCGCCGGGCCGCTAACGCATCGGACCAGTTCCCACAAGATGTTCTGGAGCTTCAGGCGTTTCTTGGCCCGGCCGCGCCCAACCAGCGCATTCTCGCGGTGCCGGGCACTGGCACCAACGTGCCCCTGTGGATATTAGGGTCCAGCCTTTTTGGGGCGACCTTAGCGGCTGAACTCGGTTTACCCTATGCTTTTGCATCGCACTTTGCGCCCGAAATGCTGATGTCGGCATTGGAAATCTATCGCAGCCGGTTCAAGCCATCTAAGCAACTTGCCAAACCCTATGCGGTTGCCGGCATCAACATCATCGCCGCAGACACCGACGCGGAAGCTGTACGCCTGGCTACCACACAACAGATGTCGTTTGCCGATTTGTTCGCGGGCCGGCGCGGCTTAAGCAAGCCACCCATCGACGATATCAATACTTATTGGTCAGAAAGCGAAAAGTCGCGCGCGATGCAAATGCTGAAGCACTCAATCTTCGGTTCGGTTGACACCGTGCGAAGCGGACTGCAATCTTTTATTGCAGATACCGGTGCCGACGAAGTGATGATTGTCTCCGACGTCTACGAGCACCAGGCCCGCCTACGCTCCCTCGAATTAATCGCCGAGGCGATGA
>CAZING010000235.1:0-3711 GCA_964540505.1 uncultured Cellvibrionaceae bacterium
ACTGCCGCTGCCGCGCCCGGCAGCAATTCTCGCCAACTGCGCGAAATATATCGAAGAGCGACTGTCCGAGCTCGAGGACACCCCCGGTGAGGAGCTTCAAGTGCTGGCCGATGCCATTGCCAGCGTCGATTACTACCTCGAGCGGCTGGCCGGCACCCACGGCGATGAGCTCGACAGCTATCTCGACGTGGCCGAAGAAAGCCTGGCCCAGCTCGGTTACGCAACGGCCTCAACCGGCGCGGTCTCGCCCGCCGCGACGGGAACTGCAAAAGACGCCGAAAACCGAGCCCCAACCGACACACGCGCAGCCTCCGAACCGTCGCAGCCAGGGGCCGCCGGGGTGCTGCTTGAGCCTGAAGCCGAAGCCGAAATTGCACCGGTCAAGACCGTCGACAGCGCTTCGCCCGCCGTGGCCGCCGAGCTGCCCTGGCGAGATCGGCCTTTGCCCAGCGAGCAACATGCATCGACGCGAGACGAACTGGACGAGGAAATCATCGAAATCTTTATCGAGGAGGCGAGCGAGGTTCTACAGACCCTGGGTGAGCATTTCCCAGAATGGCAAGACACGCTCGGCAACAGCGAAGCGCTGATCACAGTCCGAAGGGCGTTTCACACGCTTAAAGGCAGCGGCCGTATGGTTGAGGCCATGGATGTCAGCGAACTCGCCTGGGGTGTCGAGGCCATGCTCAACCGTGTGCTGGACGCTACGGTTAAGGCCGAACCCGCCCACGCTCGTCTGGTCGGCAACGTTATCGATTTTCTCCCGGCCTTGGTCGAAGCTTTCAAAACGCAAGCGCCGAATCCCGATCGCGAGACTTGGTTGCGCCTGGCCGCTCAGGCCGAGGCTTTGACGCGCGGTGAAATACCGCGTGAATTGACCGTGCCATTTAAGCAACCCGAGACCGAACCTGGGCGCGAGCCCCCCGAGGCCAGCTTGGCGCGCGAGCTGGATACCGCAGGCGTCGACGCGCCAGCCGAGCCGCTTGTCGAGACGCCAAGCTACGCGATCGAAGAAGATGAAGACCAATTGCTGTGGGAAATTTTCGCGTCGGAGGCCGAGACCCACCTCGCCGTGGTCGACGAATTTCTCGCCGATATGGAGCTGGCCGCGCCTTTGTACACCATGGCCACCGATCCGTTACAAAGCGCGCTGCACACGCTCAAAGGCAGCGCTCACATGGCGGGTGTGAAAGCGATTGCGACAGTGGTGGCGCCTTTGGAAGGGTTGTTCAAAGAACTGCGCAGTTATCAGGTAAAAGTCGACAAGCAGATTCTAGCGTTACTCGAAGACAGCGCCCAGTACACCCGCAGAGGCTTGGCCTGCATCGCGCGCGGAGAAGCGGTGGTGATCGACGGCGAGGCCGAGCTGTTGGCGCGCATCGAAGAGCAGCGCATCCGTACCTTAGAGCCCTTAATGCACTCCAAAGAACAAAGTGGCGCGACGCCGCTTCGGGTCGACCCGAAGTTGTTGTCGTTCATCATGTCGGAAGGCATGCGGATACTGCTTGATGCCGATGAATACATCGCCAAGTGGCGCCAGGACCGCGACAGCCTAAAAGAAGATTTGACACCGATCGGTGTCGAGCTTGCGACTCTCGAACAAGCCGCTAGCGAGGCCAATCTGCCTCAGATGCAAACACTTGCAGGGTTGCTTGGGGGTGTGTATCGGGCGTTGGCCGAAGCGCGACTGGACGCGTCGGAGCCTGTGTTTGCGTTGCTTGAACCCGCGCATGAAGTGCTGCTCGATATGGTTGACCAAGTGGCTGCGGGGCAAAACATTGTGCCCGTGTCCAACGAGCTTGCCGAGTCCTTGGCCGCGCTTGTCGGCGGCTCGGCGAAAGGTCTTGCCGACGCTGGGCCATTCGCATACGAGTTGGCGGACGAGTTCCGCGAAGGCTTTAGTGAGGACGAAATACGTCGGGCCTTGAGTGAGGCCGGCGAAGCTGATGAAGGCCCAGCGCCGGTCGACCCCGAAGTCGCGACGGCTGAGGCGGCTCCGCAAGACCTGCAACAAGACCCCGTTGCCGAGGACGTTTCGCACGAAGACGAACTCGAGACCGAAGACGCGAGCTCCACGACCGAAGCGTTTGCCGGTGAAATCCGCGAGAATTCGGAGCCCGGCGACGCGGTTGAAACGGAAGAAGATGCGCCACTGTTCACCTCTGAAGCGGCGCAATTGCCGCCCGATGAGCGTGCCACCGACACCACCGAGGACGACTTGGCCGACGCGGAAGAAGCTTCTATGGCGCTAGAGTCAGGCGAGGACGATCTCGTGTTGCCTGAGCAGCAAGAGGATGCGTCCATCGAAACGGACGAAGCCGACGAACTGGCGGAAGCCTCAGACAGCGGCACCAACGAGGCCGCATTGGCAGCAGCGAACGCCGCCGACGCCGAGCAACCGGTGTCCGACGAAGCGCAGGCGCCCGCCGAAAACCTCGAAGGCGCGGACGAACCGCCGGTGTTGCGAGAACCTGTGGCAGGTGCCGACAGCAGCGGATTTTTCGACGAACTTGTGTGGCCTGCCGCCTCGGGCGATGACGGCGAGCAAGCCGTCGACAAGATGACAACAAGCGAGGCGGATGTCGACGAGACAGATGTCGCAGCGATCGATTCGGACGATTTCGACGCCGATATTCTGGAAATTTTCCTCGACGAAGCGTTTGAGCTGATCGAAGAATTGGACGAAGCTATACACACATGGCAGACCAACTGGGACGACCCCAAGCCGAGCGAGTCGATGAAACGTGCACTGCACACACTCAAAGGCGGTGCCCGCCTGTCCGGTCTGAGTCGCTTGGGCGACCTCACGCACAACTACGAAAGTTACGTGATCCTAAACCAAACGCCGTCTGAGGCGTTCTTCCAAGACGTTCACCAGTATCAAGACACGCTCCTGTCTGCGGTTAAAACCGTGCGCGCGCGTCTGGACGGAGAAGATGCAAAATCCGTCGGCGCACCTGAAATCGAAGTGCCGGAATTGCCCGACGACACCCGCGATATCTCGCCAGCCTCCTTGATCGAGCCCGCGCAACCCCAAGTGATGCCGTCGGCCGAGGTTTTGCCGTTCGCCGCCCAAGCGTCGACACCGGCGCTGGGACAAGAGGCGCTCGCCCAGAACCAAAGCCTTGTCGACGGTGGCAAGCGACCAGGGTCGCAAGAGGTCATCAAAGTTTCCGCGGACCTGCTGGAAGAGCTGGTCAACTTAGCCGGGGAAACTTCGATCAGCCGAGGTCGACTGGAGCAACAGGTCAACGACCTCGGCTCTGCGGTTGATGAGGTGGACGCCACATTGCGGCGCCTGAACGAGCAGCTGCGACGGCTGGACATAGAAACCGAAGCGCAAGTGCTGTTTCGCCAAGAGCGGATGGCGCAGCATGAACAGTTCGACCCGCTTGAGATGGACCGCTATTCCCATCTGCAGCAGTTGACCCGCTCGCTGATGGAGTCCTCCTCGGACCTTATGGACCTGAAGTCCACCATTTCCGATAAGCTGCGCGACACCGAAACCTTGTTGCTGCAGCAGCAGCGGATCAACTCGTCGCTGCAAGAGGGCTTGATGCGCTCGCGTATGGTGCCCTTTTCACGGCTTGTGCCGCGTCTGCGCAGAATCGTAAGGCAGGTCTCGGGGGAGCTTGGCAAGCATGTGAATTTCGAGCTCGACAACGTCGAGGGCGAAATGGACCGCTCGGTGCTTGAGCGCATGGTGGCGCC
>CAZING010000236.1:0-3702 GCA_964540505.1 uncultured Cellvibrionaceae bacterium
TAGGCCTCCGTTAAAAATAAATTGGACCGCCCTGAACCGTCCACCGCCCGGTCTCGGGCGTCAACCGGACGCAGAAAGCCCGACGTCCAATGCAATTATGGACCAGATTGCGGCGCTGTGATGGCCTGATAGGCCTCGGGGTAATCGCGCAGCACCGCAAGCGCCGGGTCCGCAACGGCTTCGTCGATGAAGCTTTCGGAGATCTTAATCGCTTCGCGCAAACTCTGAATGGCCTCGTCAATCATGCCAAGGGCTGCATAAGCGCAGGCGAGTTGATAGTGGGCATAGCCGTAACCCGCGTCTATCGAAAGCGCTTGCAAGCACAACTGTCGCGCCCAATTGGGCTCCCCCACCTCCAGTACCGCATCGGCCTTGTAGGTTAAGGCTTCGCAGTCGTTAGGGCGCAGCTTTAAAATCTCGTCGTACAGGACGACTTTATTAGCGGGTGCATGCTCTTGGGCGGCTCGCAACCAAAGCGCGTGCCGCTCTTGCGTTTTTTCAATTTCGTCGCGATTCTGATCAATGTGTTGCGTCTTCTGGGTCAATTGATTTTCAATCGCTTGCAGACGCCCTTCGTAAATTTTGACAAGCTGCTGCACTTCTTTATCGGCCACCGAACGGACTTTGTCTCGAATGTCCCTTATCGAGGTCCAGCCCACTATCACCAAAATGGAGCTAACCGCGGCAATCAAATAAAAAAAGTAAGTCACCGTATTCGCCGCATAACCCATAGCTTTATCGCCAATGTTCAGGTCTCGGTCGACAAGCTTTTCTGTCAGCTCGACTCTTAGCGTTGCCATATCGATACGCAGCTGTTTGAGCTCATCGAGCATGTAGCGCTCGAGAAACGGGTTGTACAAAGGCTCTTCAAGTTGGCCGATGGGGTCTTCGGGAGCACTGGCTTCGACGGCGGGCGCCGGGTCGTCCGCGGGCGCGGCTGACGGCGCGTTTGGGTCGGCGAAAACCCAAGGCGACGCAAGCAAAAAACTACAGAAAAAAAGACAGTTCAGAACGCGCATATTACTACCCTGTAATCCGAGTCGCAGCCTAGCACCTGCGTTATCGAGTTTTCGATATACCGCACACGCCAAGCCTGCACCCGCCCCTGAACGCCGGTGGCCATCAGCGGCTCTAAAATGATCGGATTGCGCAACATCAAATTTGCATCGAGGCTGCGCCACAAAATGTGTTCTCACTTTTAACCCTAGCATATCGGGCAAGCGCTGGCGCTCGCCTTTCGAGTTGCGAGTGCGATCAGTCCAGCTCGTCGGCTGCCAACGGATAAGAGCCAGAGTTGTCGTGCGTTTCCTTGCCGTGCAAAGGCGGGTTAAATACACACGCCATCTGCATCGCTTCTGTGGCCCTTAGAATATGCTTGTCATGTTTATCGAGAACGTAGAGCGTACCCGGTGAAATTGGGTAAACTTCACCCGTGGTCTCATCTTGGATACTGCCTTCGCCGGATATGCAATAAACCGATTCAAAATGATTTTGGTAATGCAGGTGCAACTCGGCATCCTTATGAATATCGGTAATGTGAAACGAAAAGCCGACATTGTCACCCTTTAACAGCATGCGCGTGCTATCCCAACCTTCACCATTAATTTTACGGCCTTCTTCCACCGCTTTTTGCAGTTGTCGAACAATCATAATCTTCTCCTCTAATGGGTGCGATTTAAGCACCATTAATAATTAGCTGCCTTATAACAGCCGGGCTTACCGACTAGGCGTTAAACCTTGAATGGCCCTATTCTGTGAAGCACCTCTTCGTCATGCTCACCGCCGAAATGAACCTCGCGGCTAAACAGAACCGTTTTGTTCAACTCCGCGTTTAACTGCGCTGCCCAACGCTCGAACAAACCTTCGGACGCAAGGTTGCCTGGGGTAATGGTCGTTTCAATAAAGCGCACTTGCTTGTGGTCGCTACGGTTCAAGATATGATTGAGCATTTTCTTTGCCAAACCGCGACCTCTAACGCTTTGATCGACCGCTACTTGCCAAATAAATAAAGTATCCTCACGACTCGGAATTCTATATCCAGATACAAAGCCAACCACGCCCTGCTCGGATGTCGCGATGACGCTTGTTCTGGAAAAATGACTGCACTGGAGCAGGTTACAGTAAGTGGAATTGGTATCGAGCGGCGGGCATCGTTTAATAAGCCGACTGACTTCCAAACCATCCGCGGCTTCGGGTGCTCTCAAGTTGATCGGGCTCATAGAGTCGGGAGTTTCAGAAACCGAGGACCGCTCAGAACTTGAGGAGTCTTCCACATTATCTTCGTTCGCCATATATTTTGTACTCTAAGCACTATCGGTACGCAATTATGTAGACTGCACGTCAAGATTTCAAGGTTGGGGGCCCAGTCGAAGACGATACCCTATTGGCTTAATTTTTTTTACTTTGTACACTAACTGCGTAGACGGTCGATGTTGCAGATGTCAACGAACGACGCCTTGCACGTAAACATCGCGCGCGGCTGCAAAATAACACGCAACAGCCCCCGCTCCCTACCGCTTAATTGAAGCTGCCCTATGAGCAACGTAAATCAGGTTCTCTCGTCATTACGCAAGATCATTCGGGCCGCCGATATACATTCGAAAAAGCTGTCGAAAACCGCAGGCTTAACGGCACCACAGCTATTGTTGATGCAGGCCATATCGGAAAACGCCGAAGAGTCAACGCTCGGGCACCTCGCCAAGAAAATCAGCCTGAGCCAAGCGACCGTCACCAGCATCATTGATCGGCTCGAAAGCCGCGAACTGGTGGTGCGGGTCCGCTCCGATGTCGATAAACGGTTTGTTCGCCTGCATTTGACCGACAAAGGCAAAGATCTATTACGCAACGCCCCCACGCCCCTTCAAGAGAGCTTCATCTCAAAATTCACCGCGCTGGATGAGTGGGAGCAGAATATGATTCTATCCAGCTTGCAAAGGCTGGCTCAGATGATGGACGCGCAAGCGCTTGACGCGTCACCTTTTCTGGATGTGGGCGCGCTGGATCGAAACGACGAAGAGCCCATAACACCAGCGTAATCGCAAAGCGCTCGCCGATACCAACTCAAAACCCCACAAAGCCGCCATTGCCTCTTCTGCAAAGATCGTCAGGGGAGCCGTCCAAAACCAGACGACTGGCGACAGCTCGCCAGTGCCGATACACGAGCTGTCTGCATCTTTAGTTTTTGGGATTTTGGTTCGCATGGAAACCGGACGCGGCGCTCTATTTCACGCTTCACGCTTCCGTGGGAGCACCGTATATGATCGCGCAGGGCTCACTAAGCCTCATCCCCCCCTAACGAATCGCACCGACCGGGCATAAAAAAACCCGGAAGTCCCGGGCTCTTTTCTGTATATGGCGGAGAGGGGGGGATTGCCTAAAGCGCATCCATGCGCTTTCCCCTTCGGGCGCCCTGCGGCGGGCCAAACGCTCCCAGCGTTTAGTCGAATCCCCTAGTGAGCCATGCGGGAAAGTAGGTGACTAAGGAGCACAGCCGGCGCGTTCAGATCAAGGCGGGCAAGCGCAGCAATAGTGGGCCTATTTCAAGCTTGCCCAACGCCGAGATGAACGCGCGGGCGCAGCGAACAGTTACCTAATTTCCCGCAGGGCTCACTAAGCCTCATCCCCCCCAATTGGTCGCACCGACCGGACATAAAAAAACCCGGAAGTCCCGGGCTCTTTTCTGTATATGGCGGAGAGGGGGGG
>CAZING010000237.1:0-3595 GCA_964540505.1 uncultured Cellvibrionaceae bacterium
CGCATGGTCATATCTCGGTTTTCGGAGGCATCTCGCCACCGACCAACCAATGGGAAAGAAAGGCCTTCAATGCAGATTCGATCCGATATCGCTGCTGTTGTTCATCGTCGGCTTCATTGCCCTGACCAAACGCCTGCACAAAGCGCCCATCGGCGCTGACACTTTCACCTTGCGCCCCGCCGGGCTCGACCTCTCGGCCGTTGCTGGTCACGATGCCGCTTAGCGGGTCACCGCTCGCGTCATAGCTCTGCCGGCTCACCCCAGGGTTCTGCACTAGGTGCGCGCCGAGCCAGGCGGGGGCCATAGGCAAGTGGACTCAAGCCGAGACAGATCGCGCGCCACCGAACCCGTCTTCGAAACTCAGTGAAGCCTGAGTTCGAAGCGCCACAACTGCTCACCATAAACTGCATTACCGTCTATCTCGCCATCTATGCGCCCAGCGCCATAGACTTGACCGCTGATGTGTTTGCCGAAGTAAAAACGCAAGCCACCGCCGGCGCCGGCGAACTCCGCCTCACTGGCTGGATTGGCACCTATGGCCAGTTTTTCCCCTTTGGCCCAATCGATGAAGGCATAGGGCTGAAGCCCCCAACCGGCACCCTCAACGCGCAGCAGGTTGGGCATTTGCCACTCAGCTGAAACCAAAAAAGCGCTGTCTGCGCTGAAGATTCCCGGCGCAAAACCCCTCACCCCATAGGGACCCGTCAGCGCAAACGATTCGATCGAAGGCAGATTGACGTCACTTTCCTGCAAGCTGAAAGTAAGCCCGAACACACTGTGTGCTCGCCCGCCCGAGCCCAAACCTTTCGTCCACTGAGAGTTCAACTCCAGTTTAGTAAACTTGTCGTCAATATCATCATTAATTTGGAAGTCGCCCAAGGCGAATGACACATGGGTTAGCGAAGCGAGTTTGAGTTCCGACCATTGCAAGGTTTTGTTTAAATCCAAGCTAACGGCTTGCGAGTCTTCCTTATCGAGCCGAACCCCGTTGCTGTCGAGCTTATTACTTTTATCGGAGTACCCCAGCCGCCAGCGCTCGCGGCTTTCGGCCAGATGCACGCGCTGAAAGCTTAAGCCCGTGCTTAAAATAACCGCGTCGCCTTGAAGACCCAGGCTCTCAAACCGATCACCGAGTTCGAACTGGTTATTGCTGGCGCTGATGTCCCAGGCGTAGTTCAGTGACGCCGTGGGGCGCGTGTAAGCGATGCTGCCGTAGTAGTTGGGCACATCGTCGACCGCCGCGAGAACGGCAAGCGACAAACGGTCGAATCGGTTCGTGAACTGGGTGACGGTCCACTGACCCAATGCGCGGTACTCGCCGCTGGTCGGACTGCCGTAATTGTCGACTTTCAAAGAAAAATGATGGTTCTTATCGGGATCGACCCGAATATTGAGCCGCGTTTCGCCGACGGCGGCGCCGCGTGAATAAAACGCAAATACTTGGACACCGTTTTGGGCCTTCAGCGCTTTGACGCGCTCTTCTACGTCCGGCGCATACAAAAGCCGACCGATAAGCGGGCGAAATACGCGCTTAATACGACTGTCTGGAATCTCGGTCTGGTTAAGCACATGGATATCCGTCAAAACGCCTTCTTGCAACTCGAGATACACTTCGTTGCCCACCACCTTTTGCGGCGGCAGGTAGACGGTATGGAAAACGAACCCCTTGCCGCGCACATATAGCGTCAGCGCATCGGCAATTTGGTGCAATTCGTCGACGGAGACTTTGGCCGGGTACTGGCTTCGCAGCCGATTCAATTCGCCGCGAATCTCGGAGATATCCATCGGATAGTCGACAATGGACGAGAACCCCTGCAAGGTAAGGCTGCCCACATCTATGCGGCTGTCGACGGTATTGGGGTTGATGTTCTCGGCCGCCAGAACCCAGCATGGGACGGTACACAAAAGCGCCCACAAGCCCCAGACCTGCTTGCGGATCGAAAAAAACTGAATGAGCATCCAGAGAACCTAGTGTCTACTGTCTAAAGTTTGGGCCCAACTGGTTTGGCAATGGCTGTGCCAGATTGGGGCGTACGGATCATTGGTCACCGCAAAATACCGTTTCGCTTCTCTAAACTCTAGGTCAATCGAGCCATATCAGCCACTAATGATGTTAATTGACTGGCACTAAAACCTCGGGTTCGAGGTCGTTATATCAGCAAGCTCAACTATATTGGCGCAGTCGAAATGCGCGGCGAGTCTCAGTTCGGCTTGTGAAAGGTGCCAAACCGCGTTTTTGAGCTAAACTCAAACTTTGCATGAGGCGCACTCGTCTACCATGATTAGTATTTGTTAATCCGTTTGACGTATGAAAGTACTCCTCGTTGACGACCACGGGCTTTTCCGCCACGGCCTCGAAATGCTTCTGGACTCCGAATTGGGTTTCGACTCCATTCTGCACGCCAGTTCTGCCATTGAGGCCTTCGAGCTGCAATTCGAGCACCCGGATTTAGACCTGGTGCTGCTCGATTACAACCTCGGCACCGACCACGGCCTCGATGTTTTAAAGCAGCTCAAAAGCCGAGACCCCTCTTTGCCTGTGGCGATGATCTCCGGCCGCGACGACCCACAAGCCATCCTCAGCGCTCTCGGCAGTGGCGCCAGCGCGTTTATACAAAAAAATATGGAGCCCCACGAGATTGTCACCGCCATCCAGCTGGTGATTGAAGGCGGCATGTACGTGCCGCCGAATATCTTAGAGACCCGCCGCGATAACGACGACACCAACGACCCCGATTCACGCCAAAAGCGGCTGCACCACCTCGCCGAGCTCGCCCGAAGGGTCATTCGCGAGCGCAAACTGGACGTCAGCGAGCAAGCCGAGGTAGAAAGCGAGATGACCTCGGCGCTGAACAAGCTGCTAGGTGAACTTCAGCAAGACCGCATGCGGCTCGAGCTGCTCGCCTTTCAAGACGACCTGACCGGCGTTGCCAATCGTCGATTGTTTCTCGAGCGTTTGGAGCAGGCCTTGCGCGCCTGCCGCCGCAACCGCTCCCAGATGGCCCTTATTTACCTAGACTTGGACCACTTCAAACAGGCCAACGATACCCTCGGGCACGCCGCAGGCGACATACTGCTGAAATCGACCGCAGCACGCTTACTCAAGTCCGTACGCGAGGTGGACACCGTCTGCCGCCTGGGCGGTGATGAATTTACCGTCATATTGGTGGATATCCAGTCGCGCCGAGGGCTGATCAATCAACTCCAAAGACTCCGCCTGAGCCTAAAAGAGCCGGTGATTCTCGAAGACGGTAAACCCTGGAACCTCACAACCAGCATCGGCGCTGCCATTTCCGACGGCTCCGAAGACACAGAAGAACTGATCAAACGCGCCGACGACGCCCTCTATACCGTCAAACAACGCGGGCGAGACGGTTTCTACGTCGACGAACCCTGATCTCACCTCCCCGCTTGCCATAAGACGTGCATCTGCTTATCATGTGCGCCGCTTCGGTGTCTGACAATCAACACCGGCCCCGAGCATCGCGAGGGGAGTAGGTAGCAGTGCGAAGCACTGCCAGAACCTGCAGCGTTGCAACGAATGTTTAGAAAGAAAAAGTTTTGCACCCGTAGCTCAGCTGGGTGAGGCAAGCGT
>CAZING010000238.1:0-1563 GCA_964540505.1 uncultured Cellvibrionaceae bacterium
GGCGCGCTTATCGCGACGCTATTGTGCGGTTACCTCGGCGAGACCTACGGTTGGCGCTACGGCTTTGGTGCGGCAGGCATTGGTATGCTGCTGGGCTTGGCTACTTTTTTGTGGGGTCAGAAGCATTTGCACGGGCACGCCGAGCCGCCGGATCCGGCGCGGCTTCGACGTAAGATCTTCGGGCCGCTTAACACCGAATGGTTAATCTACGCCTGCGGTTTGCTATCGCTTTCGGTGGTCTGGTGGATGGTCCAGCGCGAACCTGTCATCCATTTGTTGCAAAACAGCTTGTTGATCGTCGCGGTGGTGGGCTTGATCCTCTATTCAATGATTTTCAACCACAAAGGTAAAACCGACTGGTGGGCCTGGGCTCTGGCGGGGCTTTGCGTGTTGCCCGGTTGGCTGTGGGCCATAACCGGTCATGACCTGGGGCTTGGCTTGATGCTGCTCGCGCTGGTGCTGTTCATCGGCTACGGTTACAAACGCCACGACAGCGATGAGTACAGCCGCACTGTGGTGTTGATGGTGCTGATTACCTCCACCATCGTTTTTTGGTCTTTGTTCGAGCAGGCCGGTGGCAGCATGACTTTATACGCCGACCGAGTGATGGACCGCAATTTGTGGGGCGTTGACATACGGGCCTCGCAGTTCGCCTCTTTGAACGCATTGTTTATCATTTTGCTTGCCATTCCCATGGCAAGCCTGTGGCTGAAATTGGCCAGGCGCAGCCGCGAGCCCTCCACACCGGTAAAAATCTCCCTAGGTATTATGCAGGCGGGTCTGGGCTTTGGTGCGTTGGTGCTCGCCGCGCACTTCCCGAATGAGGACGGCAAGGTCTGGATGATTTGGCTGGTGCTGGCCTACTTGCTGCACACCACAGGCGAGCTCTGTCTATCGCCTGTAGGTCTCTCGGCGGTGACCAAATTGTCGATCCCTCGCGTGGTCGGGGTCAGCATGGGCACTTGGTTTTTGGCCACCGCCCTGTCGGAAACAGTCGCCACGCGCATCGCCAAAATGGCGGCAATTCCCCAGGGTGAAGAGGCCCTTGACGTCACCGCCATGCTCGCCAACTACACTCAACTTTACGAGCTTCTGATGTGGTTGGGCCTAGGTACGGGCCTTGCGCTGCTCGCCGTGTCGCCTTTGCTGAAAAAGGCCATGCGAGGGGTTCACTAAGGGTCTTGTGGGGGATGTGGAAAATTAGATGGCTGTTCGCCGCGCTTCTGAGTCGCCTAACTTCTCGCATGGCCCATTAACGCGGGCTGTCGATTGCGGTTCGGTTGGGTGGTTTGCGGGGTAGGCCCCAGCTAACCACCGATAAACTTCCAGCAAGCGGGGCTTCCCTCCAGCTGCCGCCAGAGGGGTTGAAGGGGGTAAAAAGCGGCGCCTCTTATTCGGCCTCGCTGGCCGCGGTTTGAGCCAAAATGGCCGGGGCGATTTCGGTGGCGAAATACACCACAGGTACGATTGCGGCATTGCCGTCTATCGAAATTTCCCGCGAGGCCCAGCCCCTGCCTTTAACGGCGAACATCTTCAAGCCCGGCTTTGAGCCAAACTCCGGCA
>CAZING010000238.1:1663-3581 GCA_964540505.1 uncultured Cellvibrionaceae bacterium
CCCCTGCCTTTAACGGCGAACATCTTCAAGCCCGGCTTTGAGCCAAACTCCGGCATGTCGGGGTCGTTGGCGTTGGTCCAATTATTCGGTCCCAACACCAATTTGCCGGGCCAGCGGTCTTTCGGATCGGCGCCGTCGTGGGTTCGTTTCACCGCGTTTTCAATAAACCGGTAACCTTTGGCCGTATACATTGCCAAGTTGATCGGGTTAATGCCGCTGACGTGGTCCAACACCTGAATTGCCTGGCGAGCAAAAAAGGCGGCCTTCTCGGGCTGGCGGCTGGCCTTGGCGACCTCGGCCGCGGCCATCAAAATTCGCGCGTCATTCAGGGCCATGCGGTGTGAGCCCCAGCGCACGTTGGCATCTACATCGTCCTGATCGTCCGCATGCCAACGCTCCGATGGCGCCTCCCAGGTAACCCCCGGGTAGCCTTTGGCTTGGTTGGCGGCAATCGCCTCGGCCTTGTTGATCAACGCCTGTTTGAGGCCGTCCAGCGGCAAGTCGTGTAAGTGGCTGTGGGTCAGCAAAGAGAGGTTGCCTTCCATTGCCACCGCGCCCCACCAGAAGGACGATGCCTCGCCAAAGCGCGGGTGAGCGGTGACCTGCTTTGCGTAAGCTTTGGCATCCGCGGAGTTGCCCAGCAGCAAGGCCGCAAGGTAGGTTTCGGCAAGCGCCGCGTACTCGTCGTCTTCAATATTGTCGCGGTGTTCGTGACAGGGGTCGCGGGGCGCTTCGGGGTTTCGGTAGATCGCGTAAACATCGTTATTCGGATACATACCGCCTTCGCCGCCGAAGGCCTCGTCGGTGAGACACACCACCGGCTCCGTTCGCGCGTTAGCAAGCACTTCTACGGCACGTTTGTAAGTGCTTACTGCTTCCTGGCGGCTACCGTACTTGGCGTGCAGCCGCGCCATAGCCGCTAAAGTGCGGGCGGTCGAAAAGGTCGCTTTAGTTTCCGGCTTCGCTACGCAGTTACCGCTGGTGTGAGGCGGGCAGGTGGCCCAGGTGTCGTTGACGTTGGTGTGGAACTTGGCAATCGCAAGCTTACCGCCGTGGTCAAAGACATGGTCAAACTGCTCGGTCAGCACCTTAAGTTGTTCGTACACAGACACGCCATTTTTAAGGCGGGTGCTGTAATAGTTATTGACGGTGGGGTAGGTCTCCAAAAGGTTGATTAAAGACCAGGCGGCCTCGGCGGTGTTCACCGGGTAAACACCGTTATCACCGGCGTCTTTTACATAATTGAAGGTGGCGCTGAACCCTTTGTGCCAATTGTCGATGGTCTGGTCGAATGTCGCGCTGGTTTGATGGTCGCGGAAATAGTCGAAAAATTCGTACTTCAATTTGCGGTAGGGGTCATCGCTGATCTCAAACTTCGCGGATACCGCCCTGCCCACTTTCAAGCGCAGGTTCTTGCCGGGCTCGGTGCAATGGCTGAAATCAATACGATAAAAACTGTCCCCGGACGCATAATCGTTCGCTATATAGGTATCTTCGGTGCCTTTGCACTTCGACCCCTTCAAAGACCATTCGATGGGGCCCTTGTCTTGGCTTATGAAAATGCCGATTTTGCTGGCATGGGGCAAATAACCCGCGTAATTTACCCGAAACGGGTTTTTCATCTGCGAACCGTTGTCCGCGGCTAGGGCCGGTACGGCCAGAAATAAAACGGCGATCAAAGAGTGCTTTAGCATTACATGTCCTGGAAGCGAGCTGAAATTTTGCCGCGAAGTTTCCCTGTAAATGGGGGTGGATGCAAGGGCGAGGCGCACAGTTTGGCGATGAGCGGTCGCAGGTGCTGCTTGCGATTGGCGGTTTGAAGGCGCTTATGCTGCGACTGGGTCTGATGCCCCAGCGCGGGAACAAAAATAAAGACAGTTCGCCCGAAGGTTAAAGATCGGGCTTTAAAAGCTATAAA
>CAZING010000239.1:0-3539 GCA_964540505.1 uncultured Cellvibrionaceae bacterium
CTCTCAGTGGCCTCTCAGGTGGAGGAGAGTGCACCGTAATGTTAAACGCCCTGCGTCAATCCATTTCCAAAAAATTCATGTTGGTGGTCATGGCCACCACTTTTGTGGCGCTACTGGTGTATGGCTTCACACTGCTGTTCCACGACATCCAAAGGTATCACGATTCCTTAATCAAGGATTTAGAAACCCAAGCGGGGATCATCGCCGAGGTCAGCACAGCGGCGCTCGAGTTCAACGCCCCCGTCACTGCCAATGAAAATCTCGGGTTACTGCGCACGCGCCCGGGGATCATCCGCGCGGCCATTTTTCTGCTAGACGGCACCCGTTTCGCCGATTACCGCAGCCAGCCCGAGGTGGACGAATTCTGGCCGGCGGTGCCGCTGCCCTATAAAGACCATACGATTGTTGGGCGCAACGTCAATGTCTGGCGGCCGGTCGTCCACGACGGCCAGATGATCGGCAGTGTATACATCCAGGCGCGTTACGAAATTGGCGAGCGGATGCTCAGCTACGCAATTATTCTGCTGGTGGTAATGGCGGCTTGTATGGGGCTGGCCGCGCTGATTGCCATTTGGCTGCGCGGCGCGATCACGCGGCCCATTTTGGCGGTCACAGACGTGGCCAGAAAAGTGATGGAGACCCGCGATTATTCATTACGGGTCCGCAAATTCACAGAGGACGAAATTGGCGTTTTGGTGGATGCGTTTAACGACATGCTAAGCGAAGTCGAGCGCAGGGCCATTGCGCTGGAAACCTTCAACCGTTCGCTCGAGCGTGAAATGACCGAGCGACTTGCCGCAGAAAACGCCCTGCGTCAGGCGGATAGACGCAAAGACGAATTCCTGGCAACGCTCGCTCACGAATTGCGTAACCCGTTAGCGCCGCTTTTGAATAGCCTGCGAATTTTGCGCGACCCCGAGACCAGCGCCGAAACTACCGAATACGCCAAGCTCGTCATGGGCCGCCAACTCGAGCAGATGGTGCGCTTGGTTGACGATTTGCTGGACGTCTCACGTATCGCAACCGGCAAGCTTGCGATCTCAAAAACGGCTGTGGACGTGCGCGCGGTGATGGACGCGGCGATCGAGTCGAGCCGGGCGTTGCTGGCGCAGAGCGGGCATGAATTCGAGGTGCACTACCCAGAGCAAGAGGTGGTGGTGGAGGCCGACTCGCTGAGGCTCGCTCAGGTGTTCTCTAACCTCTTAAACAACGCGGCCAAATACACCCCAGGAGGTGGGCGTATTCGGTTTGTGGCGAAAGTGGCGGGCGATGAGCTTGTGTTGCAGGTGATCGATAACGGTATCGGCATAGAGCCTAATAAACGCGAGTTGATTTTCGGCATGTTTACCCAGATCGACAATACCGTGGAGCGCGCTTATGCAGGCCTGGGTGTGGGCCTAGCGTTGTCCAAGCGTTTAATCGCGATGCATGGAGGCCGCCTTGAAGTCCACAGCCCCGGCCCCGGTCAGGGCAGCACCTTTAGCGTGTATCTAAAGCGCACCTGCGAACGCGCGGCAACCGCCGATGCGCCACCAATGGATGCCGATCGCAGTTGTGGCAACTACAGGATTTTGCTGGTCGATGATAACGCCGACTACATCCAGACACTTGAGGCCCTTTTAACGGGTATCGGTGAGGTCGTGCTCACCGCTTTTGGCGGCGAACAAGCGCTTGCGGTAGTCGACGAGTTTCGCCCGACTCATATTTTTATGGATATAGGCATGCCGGGCATGACGGGCTACGAGGTGGCCAGACGTCTTCGCGCCAAGCCCGAGTTTGACGCGGTGGTGCTGGTGGCGGTCACTGGCTGGGGCGGCGAGCTCGACCGTCGCAGATCTCACGAAGCGGGGTTTGACCGGCATCTGGTGAAGCCGATTAAGCTCGAGCAGGTGCTTGACGCGCTGCGGGACGGGCGCGCGACACAGGCGCCGCCCTGAACGGTCGGTAAGTGAGGCGCATCAATCGCGAAAAATAAAATTCTTCAGTAATTCGCGCCCGCCTTCGGTGGCGAAGGACTCGGGATGAAACTGAACGCCTTCGATCGGAAATTCGTGGTGACGCAAGCCCATGATTTCCCGCCCAGCTTCGGCGCGAGCTTTGAAATCCGCTGCGGCCATGGGTTCGCCGAGGCCGTCATCAGTGATCGAGGTGATGGTAAGACAAGACGGCAGCGACGCCGCTTCGACCATCAGCGAATGATACCGCATAATCTCCAGGTGTTGCGGCATTCGGGCGTAGACCCCGGCATTGTCGTGAACCACTGTGGAAACCTTGCCGTGCATGGGCTTAGGCGCGCGCACCACTTTGCCGCCAAAGCAGTGGGCAATGCCCTGCATGCCCAAACAAACGCCAAGTAACGGCACTTTCGGCCCGAACTCTTTAATCACCTCTGCGCATATGCCGAAATACGCTTGGTTACTTGGGTCCCCAGGGCCGGGTGAAATAATAATGCGCTCGGGCGCGAACCGGGCGATCTCGGCCAGCGTGACGGCGTTATTGCGTTTTACCACCACCTCAAAATTTTGCTTTTTAAGATGTGCGACCAGCAACTCACCCACATATTGATACAGGTTGTAGGTAAAGGAGTCGTAATTGTCGATGATCAGAATTTTCATGCGTCAATCCTTGTCGAAGCTCGCCAGTACCTTGCGCATTGCCGAGAGTTTTCGTTCAATTTCAAGGTACTCATCTGCCGCGTTAGAGTCGTAGACATTGCCGCCACAGGTCTGCGCGTAAGCGTCGGTTTTGTTGATAAATACAGAGCGAATCGGAATGGCGAAAGTGCAGTCGCCGTTGAAGCTGAAAATTCCAACCGCGCCGCCATAGGGCCCGCGCCCCTCGGGCTCGAGTTCGTTGATGATTTTCATCGCCTCCACTTTGGGCGCCCCGGTCAGCGTGCCCGCGGGGAAGTTTGAGGCCAGAGCCGAAAACATATCGTGATCTTCGTGCAAAATGCCGACGATTTCCGAGGAAATGTGCTGCACGTGAGAGTAGCGCTTGATGTCCATTAAATTGCGAACTTTTACTGTGCCAAACCGGGCCACGCGACCCAGGTCGTTGCGGTGCAGGTCCACCAACATGTTGTGCTCGGCAATTTCTTTCGGGTCGTTCAAAAGAGCACGCGCCAGTTGGGTGTCCTCTTTGCTATCTTTGCCGCGCCGGGTGGTACCCGCCAATGGGAAGGTCTCCATTTCGCCATTGCGCAAGCGAAACAACAACTCCGGCGAAGCGCCAATGATTTTTTGCTCGGCGAATTTAAAATAGTACATATGTGGCGACGGATTTACCTCGCGAAGCTTCGCATAGATGCGCATGCAATCGCCTTCGATTTGGTAGCGCGATTTAAACCCGACTTCGCACTGAAAAACCAGGCCCGCGCGAATGTCGTCTTTTACTTTATGAACCGCCTGTTCGTGTTGTTCGCGGTTCATTGAGTCGCCAAGGGCTCGACAGCGCGTCGGGCCATAAGCCGCGACAGGTTCATTCAGCAACCCCTGAATGGCCTCGATACGGTTGGTGTCGTAGTAGTAGTAAAAAAT
>CAZING010000240.1:0-3503 GCA_964540505.1 uncultured Cellvibrionaceae bacterium
CATTTCCACCAACAACTGGTTCAGAGTTTGCTCGCGCTCGTCGTTACCGCCGCCGTGACCACCGCCACGATGGCGGCCAACCGCGTCGATTTCGTCGATAAAGATGATGCACGGCGCCTGTTTTTTTGCCTGGTCGAACATATCGCGCACGCGCGAGGCGCCAACGCCTACGAACATCTCGACGAAATCCGAACCCGATATGGAAAAGAACGGCACTTTGGCTTCGCCCGCGATGGCTTTCGCTAGCAGCGTTTTACCCGTTCCCGGCGGCCCCGACATCAATACGCCTCGTGGAATACGACCGCCAAGGCGCTGAAAACGTGAGGGGTCTTTCAGGTATTCAACCAACTCTTGAACTTCTTCTTTGGCCTCATCAACGCCGGCCACATCGGCGAAGGTGGTCTTCACTTGGTCTTCACCCAACAGCCTCGCCTTACTCTTGCCGAAGCTCATCGGGCCGCCACGCCCACCGGCGCCGCCCTGCATCTGGCGCATAAAGAAGATGAATACGGCGATAAACAACAGGATTGGGAAGCTTGCGACCAGCAACTGCTCCCACAAACTCGGCGTTCTTGGCAGCTCACCTTTGACCTGAACGTCGTGCTTTAACAGGTCGTCCATCAGGTTGAGGTCCATAATCTGCGGGCGAACCACCACGAAGGATGAGTTGTCGTTGCGCTGGCCGCGAATATGGGTGTCGTCGATCACCACTTGCGAGACCCGATCGGCCTGATACGCTTCAACGAACTGCGAATAGCTCAGCTCGTCGCGCGGGTCGTGCTCTTTAAAATTCTGAAAAACGGTAAACAATACCGCTGCTATCACTAACCAGAGCACTAAATTCTTTGCCATATCGTTCAAGGCAGGTCTCCTACGAAATCAAAAAGTACAGCAAACTGCTGTGCGTTCAGTATAGCCGCATTCATCGCCGCACCAACTCTAATGACGCTTTGCGCACAATGGGCTCTCAATATTGTGTTTTAGCAATGACAAGAGGTCGGCTTGTCTAATTGCGACGATATTCACGGTACGATTTGGATCGCAAAAATCGAATGAGGTTGCATCAACCCTTAAATCCTTTGCCAACGAGGTAGACTTCTCTCGATCGGGCGCGGGACGCGCCCGGTTTGCGGGTCACGGTCTTGGTGAACTGCGCTTTGCAGCTTTGCATCCAGAGGTCAAAGCCCTCACCGTGGAAAACTTTGCATACGAAACTACCGCCGGGGCGCAACACTTTATGCACCATATCCAGGGCCAGTTCGACAAGATACATCGCGCGCGGTTGATCCACACCACTGATACCGCTCATGTTTGGGGCCATATCGGAAATTACAACATCCACCGGCTCACCGCCTATGATATTGAGCAATTGTTCGAAAACGCCACGCTCGGTAAAGTCGCCCTGAAGGAATTCCACACCCGCAATCGCATCCATCGCCAAAATATCCGACGCGATGACCCGACCTTTGTGGCCCACCGCCGCTGTTGCAACCTGCGACCAGCCCCCAGGCGCGGCGCCGAGATCCACCACAGTCATGCCCGGGGCTATGACACGGTCTTTCTCGATCACCTCCAACAGTTTATAACTGGCCCTGGATCTATAGCCGTCTTTTTGTGCCTGTTTGACATAGGCGTCATTGAAGTGCTCTTGCAGCCAACGGCCACTGCTTTTGGAACGAGACATACTTACCTGCGAGAATCGGTTACCTGCAAGAGCAAGAATAGTTACCTACGAGACGAAAACGGCCACCTGCGAGAATAATTATCTGAATGCCCTAAGGAAAAATCGCTACAATAGCATTTTTGAACCGGCCGGAAAGCCATCACAGACGACAAGCGGTATCCATGACTTTATCCAACGAACAAAAAAAGCACTTTCGCAGCATTGGTCACACACTGAAACCGACGGTGACTGTGGCCGGAAAAGGGTTGTCCGAAGGTGTTATGGCCGAGCTTGAGCGCGCCCTCGAAGACCATGAACTCGTCAAAGTGAAACTCGCGCTGGAAGAAAAGTCGGACCGCAGCGCCATCACCGATTCGCTCTGCGCGGCCACCGGCGCCACGCTCGTCCAAAGCGTCGGCAAGATGGCGCTGATTTTTCGCGCGGCGACCAAGCCCGACCCGGCCAAATCCCGCATCAGGTAAGCTCACCCGAAAGCCCTGCCCCCGGTTGCAGCAACGATTGATACAAGGGCTTGAGTGTCGCCCACTCGAAGCGTGTCATCTCGGGCAGCGCGGCTTCGCGCTTGTGGCAGAAATCGTCCATGGCCTGATGAATGAGCGCGCATGCCTGGGCCGCAGAGCCGCTCTGGTAGCGCCATTTTGGCCCGATGAACTCGGGGTAAGCGAGCCCGTCGGGCACCACGGGCACACAACCCGCAGCCACAGCTTCAATAATCGCCAAGCCCTGAAAGTCGTGCAACGCAGTGGAAAGCACCAGATGGCACTGCCCCAATAGGCGCGCGTACTGTTCGCGACTGCCGACATACCCGAAGCTTCCCAGCCAGTTGCGCTCTTTAAGCAACCGTTCGATGTGCAAAAACGCAGGCGGCGAGCTGCGAAATTGCTGCCCGACAATATGCACAGAGAGCTCGGCATCCGCGTTCAAGCCAGTCAAAACTTCCAACAACAGCTCTGGGCCTTTGTCGTACTCCCAGCGGTGATTCCAAACGAGCTGGAAGCGCTCTCGCGGCTTAACGCGCGGAGGCACCGGCGCCACCGGCACGGGGACAACCGTCGATTTATCGCGAAGTGTCGCCACCAGATGGCTTGGCACACCCTCGGGCAGCTTTCGAAGCAACTCCGACAACCCCGCGAAAAAGCTGCTGCGGTTGTACTCGGAATTAAAAACCACTCGGTCGGCCGCAACAGTTGCGTAAAGCTGAACCATCTGCGCCTCGAGGCGCCTGTCGAGCCTGTCTTCGGGCGACGGGTACGCGAACTGGTTCTCGTGGAAATACAAAACGGTAGGGGTCGAGGCGATGCCTGGGTTTGTGCCTCGCAAGGTGGCCAAGTCCACCATAGACGTGGCCACCACCAAATCGTAGGGGCCGGTCAAGCGCGAGGCTTCAGCGAACGTCCAGGTCAGCGGTGCGCCGCGTATCCGCCAGGAAAAGTGCCGCGCCGGCAAGGTCAACTCCGTGAACTCGTACTCTGGGAAACCGGCCTGCAAGGCTTGGCACCAGACTTTGTGGCTTTGCGCGTGATAAGCCGAGAGCAATAGGATATTCATTGGGGGGTTCTCTATGCCCTCGGTTGCGGCTATCTGCGTCGCGGCGACGGTGGTCGCGGGCGTCTGGCGCCGCCCGTCGGGCCCATTTAGGGGTTTTAGCAAAAGCCATCGCGGCGCTTACTAAGCCCGCACTCAGTCGCGAAAATTGTTGAACTGCAAGGGCTGACCAAAATCTTCCTGTTTTAACAGTGCGATACAGGCTTGCAGGTCGTCTCGCTTTTTGCCACTGACGCGAACTTGCTCGCCTTGTATGGACGCCTGAACCTTGGCC
>CAZING010000241.1:0-3497 GCA_964540505.1 uncultured Cellvibrionaceae bacterium
CGGCGGATTCGTTTGTTCGAGGCCGGGTGTCCCTTAAGAATGGGCCGTTCGTGAGCGCTTTTTGCAGTCGTTTCGCGACAGGCGGTTTAACGCGGCTTCGCCGCCAACAAGGCCTTGGCTAACCGCCCGGATCGATCGGCCATCATGCGCAGCCCCAAACCCAGGGCGGATCCAGCGCTTTCTTTAAAAGCGAGGAACACTATGAAAAACTTCAAATCACTGAGCCGGCAATTGTGCATCGGCTCACTCGGCGGTCTGTTGTTGGTAGGCTGTGGCAGCAGTGACGGCGGCGATGGCGATTCAAGCTCAAGCTCAAGTTCAAGCAGTAGCGCCAGTTCCAGCAGTGCTGCCTCAAGCTCCAGCAGCTCGAGCTCAAGTTCCAGTAGCGCTAGCTCAAGTTCCAGCAGCTCCAGCAGTTCCAGCTCCAGCGGATACCCCTCCGGCCCTCCTGTGGCCACAGCGCCCCCGAACGCGCCCGATCAAACACCCGCGTTTGCCGAGCAAACCCGGGCGCCCGAAATCACCACCGCTGAGCTGCCCCAGCGCTCGATTGTGACTGCGAGCTTGGACAGCCCCTGGGGGATGGTCTTCTTACCCGACGGTCGACTTCTGGTCACCGAAATCGGCGGCGACATGCACATAGTTTCGGCTGACGGCAGTGTCTCGCCGGCGCTCACGGGACTTCCTGAGCTGTTCACCCAAGGTCAAGGCGGTCTGCTGGATGTCACACTCGCGCCCGATTTTAGCGAGACACGGGAGTTGTATTTCACCTACGCTGAGCCGCGCGAAGGCAACACCAACGGCGCCGCTGTCGCCCGCGCGACCCTCGCCGAGGACGACAGCGGGCTCGAGAATCTCAGCGTCATCGCCAGACAAACGCCTGCGTGGAACTCCAATTTGCATTTCGGTTCTCGCGTGGTTTTTGACCCGGACGGCTATCTGTTTGTGACCTTTGGCGAGCGCTCACTGCCCGAGCCGCGCCAGCTCTCGCAGGACCTCAACGCAACTCTCGGTAAAGTCCTGCGTTTAAACCGTGACGGCAGCGCGCCTGAATCCAACCCATTTGTTGGCACCGAAGGCGAAGACACCATCTGGTCGTACGGGCACCGCAACCCCCAAGGCGCGGCAATCGACCCCGACACGGGCTTACTCTGGACGCTTGAACACGGCCCACAAGGCGGCGACGAGTTGAACCAACCCGAGCCCGGCGTGAATTACGGCTGGCCAGTGGTCACCTACGGCGAAGACTACAACGGCCGTCCCATCGGCGGTGGCGTCACCGCTATGGAGGGCATCGGGCAACCGGTTTATTATTGGGATCCGGTGATCGCCCCGGCCGATTTCGTGTTTTACCGTGGCGAGATGTTTCCCGAATGGTCGGACAGCATTTTGATCGGCGGTCTCGCAAGCAAAGCGCTGACAAGGCTGTATTTGGCCGAGGGCTTGGTGCGCGGTGAAGAGCGGCTCTACGTTGGCGAAGACCGCATTCGCGATGTCGACGTCGCCGCCGACGGGTCGGTCTGGTACATTACCGACGACGGTGAAGTTTACCGCCTGCACCGGTAACAAAACGATTCGAGGGGGCAAACGAGCGTCACTGCCCAGGCCCTGCGTTTCGCTTTTTTTGTTTTTGCGGTAGGGCCCGCGACCGTTCGGTCGGGGCGCCCGCCGCATTGAAGCTCGCGCATTCGCCTTTGAGCCTAAGGTTGTGATTCATGTCCGAACCCTACATTTTAAGCATCGACCAGGGCACCACCAGCAGTCGAGCCATAGTGTTCGATACCGCGACGCGCATCTTGGCGGTGGCGCAACAGGAATACCCTCAACTGTACCCCCGTAACGGCTGGGTGGAGCACGACCCCGAAGCCATATGGACGACCACGCTCGCCACCGCGCGCGAGGCGCTTCGCCGGGCGGAGGCCGACGGCAAAGGCAAGGTGGTGGCGATAGGCATCACCAACCAGCGCGAAACCACACTGCTTTGGGACAAGCGCACGGGTGAGCCCGTGCACAACGCGATTGTCTGGCAGGACCGACGCACCGCCGATCTTTGCGCCCGGTGGCGCGCCGGCGGGCACGAACGCTGGCTCAAAGACAAAACCGGCCTGATCTTCGACCCCTATTTCTCCGCCAGCAAACTGCACTGGTTGCTCACCGAGGTCGAGGGCGCCAAGGCCCGGGCGCAAGCCGGGCAGCTTGCATTCGGCACGGTCGACAGCTTTTTGATTCACCGGTTGACCGGGCGTCACCTCACCGACGCCACCAACGCCAGCCGCACGCTCTTGTTCAACATCCATACCCAGTCGTGGGACGCCGAACTGCTCGAGTTGTTCGGGGTGCCCGAAGCCGTGTTACCCGAAGTGCTCGACTGTACCGCCGATTTCGGCGTCACCCACCGGGAGTGGTTTGGGCGTCCTATTGCGGTACTGGGTGTCGCGGGTGACCAACATGCAGCGATGATCGGCCAGGGTTGTTTCGCAAAGGGCGACATCAAAAGCACCTACGGAACCGGTTGCTTCGCGCTGATCAACACAGGCGAGCGCGCGCACTCGTCCGACAATCACCTGTTGACCACGCTCGCCTATCGTATGAATGCTAAACCCTGCTACGCATTAGAAGGCTCCATCTTCTCGGCGGGTTCCGCGCTGCAGTGGCTGCGCGACGGCTTGGGGCTATTGGGCGACGCGGCGCAAAGCGAGGCGCTGGCGGCCTCGCTTGACGACAACGACGGCGTCTATCTGGTGCCGGCTTTTACCGGCTTGGGGGCGCCTTACTGGCTGCCAGAGGCGCGCGCCGCGATAGTCGGTTTGACGCGCGCGAGCGGTGCCTCGCACTTAGTGCGGGCGGCTCTTGAGGCGGTGGCCTACCAGACGTTCGATCTGCTTCAGGCGATGCAGGCCGATGGCTGTGCGCCCGCGCGGGTAAAAATCGACGGCGGCATGGTCGCCAACGACTGGTTCAATCAATTCCTAACAGACATTCTGCAGCTGCCGGTCGACAAACCGAAAGTGCTGGAAACCACGGCTCTGGGTGTCGCGTTTTTGGCCGGTCTGCAGGCGGGCATCTACCCCGATACCGGGACCATAGGCAGGTTCTGGCAACTCGAGCGCAGTTTTCAACCCAGCGCCCCAGACGCCCGACGCGAAGCCCGCCTTGCCGGTTGGCGAAATGCGGTGCGCTCGGTGGCCGTGAGCGCCAAGGCCGCAGCCGAGCAAAGCGATACCGCCCGGGGCGGCGCGGATTCACAAGGGTAAAGTATTCCGCAACATCAATCGACGCGCGCTCGGCAGAGCCTTGTCTCAGCCAAGCGGTCGAGTTCGCCTCGGGGCCGAATTTTTCGACGACCATAAGGCCGCGCCCACCCGTCTTCGTTCAATCCGAAAATGATCTCGCTGGCGCGCTCTCGTCGCGCCAACCGATAGACCGGCTGGCGCCGCAGTCCGAAGGGCGAGCTTTGACACCGCTCGGCCACCGAGCTTCGACTGGCTGGGCGAACA
>CAZING010000242.1:0-3452 GCA_964540505.1 uncultured Cellvibrionaceae bacterium
CGGCGAGTTTCGATATTTCGTTTTGTCAGGGCCTTTTACCGCTCATTCGACGGCCGCCGCCGAAGGCTGTTTTGCGTCTGGTAAGGCCGGGTGAGCGTGGTTGGGTTTCGAAAAATACAGCACTAAGCTTTTGCCCAACACCGGGTTGAGCAAACGCTCTAGGCAGCGAGTGACGCGCGGTTTTTGCATCAAGTCCCAGACCAAAAAGCGATGGTAAAGCGCGACCGGTGCAAAGCGCTCGCCTCGGTGCCAGAACAGGCAGCGCAACCACCAATAGGGGCTGTGCAGCGCGTGCGCCCAATGTCGAGCATCGAAGTTAAAACCCGCGTCGCGGACGGCCTCAATTAATTTGCGGCTTTGAAAAATTCGAATATGTCCGCCCTCTGTGTGGTGGTACTCGTGGCTTAATTTCCAACAGAGCCACTCCGGCCAGTGGCGCGGGACACTGAGCGCGAGCTTACCGCCCGGGCGCAATACTCGGGCAATTTCTTCGAGCATGCCCCGCCAGTCGGCCACGTGTTCGAGCACTTCGCTACAGATGACGGTGTCGATACTGGCATCGGCCAGGGGCAGCGTTAAACCGTCTGCGGCAACCCAGAGGCAGCGCTCGCGCTCGGGTGCGCGGATAAGTGTGCCCAAGCCTTCCCGGGCGGCTGTCAAATCTGCGATGTTGAGGTCCAAAGCGACGACCTTGGCGGCGCTCGCCAAGGCGACCGCGTGGCTGTGGCGGCCCTGACCGCAACCTAAATCGAGCAGTGTTTGGTCGCGACCGAGCTCGAGGCGGTCGAGATCAATCGTCTGCATGGTCCACCTTGGCGAATTGCGCACGGTAGAGCCGGGTAAGTTCGAAGGCGGCGTTGTGCCAATTGAAGCGCTCGCGGATGCGCTCGATGCCAAGCGCACTTAAGGTTTTGGCAAGGCGTGGGCTGTCGAGGAGTTTCGCGATCGCGCCGGCAAGCGCCAGGCTATCGCCCGCCGGTACCAAAAGCCCGGCATCGCCGACCACCTCCGCCAGCGCGCCGCCGTCGGAGCTCACCACCGGGGTGCCACTTGCCATCGCCTCGGCCGCCGGTAAACCAAAGCCTTCGTAAAGCGATGGGCAAACGGCAATCTCGGCGCGGTTGTACTGCTCGTTCAGCTCCCGGGCGCTGAGGCCGCTTTTGAATGTGACGCGATCGCGAAGTTCGAGCGCTTCGAGTTTCTTGGCATTGGCGCCGGCCGGGTCAATACGCCCGATCACGACCAAATGCGCCTGCGAGTGGCTGTCGCGTAAACGGTGCAAAGCGCTGAGCAGTACCCCAAGGCCTTTCAGGGGTTGGTCGGAAGAGGCAGTGGTGATCAGCCTCCCGGGAACCTTTGCGACTTGTGGCAGCGGGCGAAACAATGTGGTATCGACGCCGTTTTGGATCACCGAAATTTTGGTTTCAGCCAAACCGAATGCCTGCGCTATGTCGGCTTTAGCGAAGTGGGATACGGTCACTATATGGCGCAGCGCTCGAGCGACTTCTATTTGCATGGCGACAAAGCGGTACCAGCGCCGCGCGCCCGCTTGCGCCCGCGCGTTTTCGGCCCCGGCTATGGCCAAGTCGCGGTCGCGGGTGATTGGGTGGTGGATTGTCGCAACCACCGGAAAGCCGGCGCGCTGAAGCTTCACTAGGCCGTAGCTTAAGCTCTGATTGTCGTGAATCACGTCGTAGTGGCGACCGTGCTCCTTAAGGTAAGCAAACGCTCTGCGCCCGAAACTGTACGGCTCGCCGAAGCGCCCCGTGGCCATGGCCCACCATTCGCTTAAATCGGCAAGGCTTTGCAAGTGCCGTGGACGCAGCGCCAGAATATGATGGCCCTCGCACTCATAAAGGTTCAGGCTCGGCAGACGTATCAACCGAGCACCTTCGGGCAATTCGGGGTAGGGTGGGCCGGAAATCACATCCACTCGGTGGCCAAGCTTAAGCAGCGCCGCCGCGAGGTAGCCGAGGTAAATCCCCTGGCCGCCGACGTGCGGGTGGCTGCGATAGCCGAGCAAGGCGATAGTCAGTGGCGCTTGGGCGTTCGCAAGCCTTAAGCCCGCAGCCGGTTCAATAGCATTCATAGGGTGCGGAGGTACTCTTCGCTTCAGGATTGGCTTTCTTTTGGTCGCGCCTGCCGGAGGTCATTTTTTGCTCGGCGAGGCTAAGCGAGCGCGGTTTGGGTGGGACGGTGGTGTTGTCGCCAGCCAGAGTGGGTATAATGCCGGGCTTTTCCCGATCATTACTTCCACAGGCACTACTGTTATGGCCATTATTTCGGCCCGCACCGCAAGCGTTCAGCGCGACACCTTAGAAACGCAGATCGAAGTATCTGTGAACTTGGACGGTCAAGGCAAGGGCACCTTCAAAACCGGCGTGCCCTTTCTAGAGCATATGATGGACCAAATCGCCCGCCACGGCATGCTGGATCTGGACGTCGTCTGCAAGGGCGATACCCATATCGATGATCACCACAGTGTCGAGGATATCGGCATCACCATCGGTCAGGCCGTGACGCGCGCGCTCGGCAGCAAGGCGGGTATCCGCCGTTACGGTCACGCCTATGTGCCGCTCGATGAAGCGCTCTCGCGAGTGGTGATCGATTTCTCCGGTCGCCCGGGGTTAACCATGGAGGTGCCTTTTACCCAAAAGCGCGTCGGCAACTTCGATACCGAGCTTTGCTGGGAGTTTTTTCAAGGGTTCGTGAACCACGCAAACGCCACGGTTCATATCGACTGTTTGCGAGGCCACAACGCCCACCACCAGATGGAAACCGTCTTTAAAGCATTTGGTCGAGCGCTTCGAGTTGCGCTGGAAGTGGACGAGCGCCTGGGTGGCGCAATGCCCTCGACCAAAGGCGTTTTGTGAGCGCAGTAAACAGAGGCGGGCCGATGCGAAACATCACAGCGCGAGAGCGATCAACTAACACCGGGTGGGCGACCGCGCCTTTGGGTGACGCCCGATGACGGCGTTAACCAACACCGTCGCCGTGATCGATTACGGCATGGGCAACTTGCATTCGGTCGCCAGTGCTTTGCAGCGCGTGGCGCCTAACGCCCAGGTCACCGTCACCCGCGATGAGGCAGTGATCGCCTCGGCCGACCGGGTGTTATTCCCTGGCGTCGGGGCGATACGCGACTGCATGGCGGAAATCAGGGATCACCAGATCGATCGTGTGGTCAGTGCCGCGATCGCCAGCGGCAAACCCTTGCTCGCCATTTGTGTCGGTCTGCAAGCGTTGATGGATTTTTCCGAAGAAAACGGCGGGGTTCCCTGTTTGGGCCATTTTGCCGGTATCGTGAAAGCGTTCGACGGCTACCCGCGCTTTCATCCAAGCGAGCGTGACCGCGCCACTGGCCACGAGCGTCTAAAAGTGCCTCATATGGGCTGGAACCAGGTGACGCAAAGCCGAGCTCACCCGCTTTGGCACGGTATTGAAGACCGCGC
>CAZING010000243.1:0-3416 GCA_964540505.1 uncultured Cellvibrionaceae bacterium
GAGTTTGCACATAATAGTCTGATACCGCAGAGCGCACCGCTCTTACAATAACAACAGCCAGGTCCTCTAATGTCGAAGAAAAAGCGCGTTTTTGTCAAACCCGACCCCCATCTCCACGATTACGTCGGTGACAACCCCAATCTTGCAACCGAGCAAAGCGGCGGTGAGGACGGCCAGAGCTATCAGCGCGCCTGGGTGACCGACCGCGCCTGGGTGTGCGGTCTCGCTGGTGTGTTCACCATCATTGTTACCGCGTTTGTGTTCGAAGCCTACAACGTCCTAAACAACGGGCTTTGGTTGTTCGGGTGGCAGCTTACCGATACCCGGCACGAAGGTATGTTGGCGGCGCTGGTCATTGTCGCGATGGTGATGTCCGCAGTTGAGCTCATCCGGTTGAAGCGGTTCTACGGTGAGGCGTTCATCCGCAAATCGCCGCTTTTACAAAGGCGCGATGTCTCAGGCTTTATTACCGAGTGCGTTAAGCACTACCTTTATTTGGTGTTGCTCTTCGCGCTTGCCCGCTACGGCTATCATACGTTGCAGGAGTATGGGTTTAAGGCCAGCCACCGCTATTACCAGCCGTGGTTTGTGGCCTTGGAATTTTTATGGACTTTGTTTCTATGGGCGGGGCTCCCCTACATTCTTTTGACTCGCGCCTACCGACATAACGGCGAAGCCGACCGCAAAGACTTGGCCTTGTTGACCGAGAAGGTGGTGAAGTTTCTGGCGGTTTCTGTGCGCGTGCCCGGTATCCGCAGGCCCTCGTTTGCGATAGATGACAAGCGCGCGGCGCTTGGGTTTGCGGTGAAGTTCTTCTTTAGTCCGGTTATGACGGTGTTTTTTGTCGACAACTTCGGCAACCTCGTCAACAACATGGACTATCTGACTGCCGGTTTTATCGACCACATGAAAAACGGTACCTATACCGCAGAAATCGCCGGCACGGATATCGGTAACATCAGCACGACTTTAATTTTTACCTTGGATGTCGGGCTTGCCTGGGTCGGTTATATTTTGTCCAGTCGTTGGTTGGATAACCAGACGATTTCAGCCGAGCCCACCTGGCTGGGTTGGATTTCATGCTTGATCAGCTACCCGCCGTTTCGGATTATGGGCGGTTGGTTTCTCACAGGTCCCGGCGAGAGGCTGTATCAAGATTTGCCGTTTTCACCCCTTGTGGGCTTGTTCGGCGGCATGATGATTATCAGTTATTTCGTCTACATGCTGCCGACTATCTGGTTCGGCGTGCGCTTTTCCAACCTCACCCATCGCGGCATTATTCGCAAAGGCCCGTTCGCGATTGTGCGTCACCCCGCTTATGCGGCAAAGAACTTTGCCTGGTGGTGCGTCGGCTTTCCTGTGGCGCTTTATGTGATGTTTACTTCCAGCTTCTCGATGGGCGTATTTTACATTCTAGGTCTGACCTTCGCGTCGAGCATCTATTATGTAAGAGCGCTGACCGAAGAGCGGCACCTCAGCATGGACCCGGATTACATCGAGTACTGCAAGCATGTTAAGTACCGGTTTATCCCAGGTGTTGTGTAAACCTTAACAATTGAACGCCGCCCCTGTTGGGGCGGCGTTCAAGGCCGGTTCGTTCCGGTTCAGTTTTCTCGTTCGCTTGCCCGATTAACGCCGTTGACCAGCGCCTTGATCGCCGCTTTGGTGATATTGGAGTCTCGGCCCACACCGAATAATGTCGCGGCGCTCGGCAATTTAATTTCCATGTAGCAAACCGCGGCGACATCGGAACCTTCGCCTACCGAGTGCTCGCTGTAGTCCACTATAGTGACGCCGGTATTTAAATGAGTGTTCAACGCCTGTACCGCCGCATCGAGTGGGCCGTTACCGGTGCCTCGAAATTTATAGGCTTCGCCAGAGGTGCCGTGGCAGAGGTCGAGCTCGATGGTGACTTTATCGGCGGTCTCGTTCAGGTGGACCTGCTTTAACGCGAAGGGCGTTTGGCGTTCGAGGTACTCGCCGTTAAATAGCGCAAGAATGTCATCACTGCTCACCTCCTTGCCGGTGGTGTCGCTGACGCTTTGCACAATTTTGCTGAATTCCATTTGCAGCTTGCGCGGCAAATTTAAACCCGCCTGCTGGTGAAGCAAAAAGCTGACTCCGCCTTTACCCGACTGCGAGTTGACGCGAACCACAGCGTCGTAGCTGCGGTTGACGTCGGCGGGGTCGATCGGCAAGTAGGGCACACGCCAAAGCGCGTTGTCGGACTGCACCGCGAAGCCTTTTTTAATGGCGTCCTGGTGCGAGCCCGAAAAAGCCGTGTACACCAGCTCGCCGGCGTATGGGTGGCGCGGGTGTACAGGCAATTGCGTGCAATCTTCGACAAACGCTTTAATGCGGTCTATATCGCCCAGCGCTAAGCCTGGATGAATACCCTGAGAGTAAAGGTTCAACGCCAGAGTCACCAGGTCGACGTTGCCGGTGCGCTCGCCATTGCCAAACAGACAGCCCTCGACCCGGTCGGCACCGGCCATGATCGCGAGTTCGGCGGCGGCCACCGCGGTGCCGCGATCGTTGTGAGGGTGGACACTCAGAATAATACTGTCGCGGTTGTTTAGGTGCCTGTGCATCCATTCAATTTGGTCAGCGTAGGTGTTGGGCGTGCACATCTCGACCGTGGCCGGCAAATTCAATATGACTTTCTCGCCGTCGACGGGCCCCCAGGCGGCGACCACCGCATCGCACACCTCTTTGGCGAAGGTCACTTCGGTGCCCGAGAAGGCTTCGGGGGAATATTGGTAAACCCATTCGGTCTCCGGTTGTTTTGCGGTCAGCTCGCGGCACCAGTGCGCCGCCTGCACCGCAATCTTTTTAACGCCGGCTTGGTCGGTACGGTAGACGATTTCGCGAAACGCGGGAGCCAGTGGGTTATAGACGTGCAAAATCACCCGTGCGGCGCCGCGCACGCTCTCTAAGGTGCGCTCGATCAAATCGAGGCGTGCTTGCGTCAACACCTCGATGGTGACGTCTTGCGGTATTCGGTTCTCTTCGATTAAACGGCGCACGAATTGGAAGTCTGTGTCGGAAGCGGAGGGGAAACCGACTTCAATTTCTTTGAAGCCGATTGCCACCAACTCTTCGAAAAACCGCAGTTTGGTCGCGATCGACATGGGGTCGATCAGCGCCTGATTGCCGTCTCGCAGGTCCGTACTCATCCAGATGGGCGGCCGGGTGATGGTGCGCCCTGGCCATTGTCGGTCCGGTAATTCAACGCCTTCGAAGCGGGCGTATTTGGTCTCTGGGTGCTGCAACATAATGGCATCCTAGGTGTGACGGTGGTGGGTGCGGTATTTCAGCGCCGGTGCTTGTGGCTGCGCTGAGGCTTAACGGCTTTAAGCTTTTGGCTTCGCCGTTTGGGTGCCAGCCGGAACTTTTGGTTCCGGGCGGCCTTGTCT
>CAZING010000244.1:0-3401 GCA_964540505.1 uncultured Cellvibrionaceae bacterium
CGTATCGCCATGCATTTTTTTCAGCCCGTTCACGCGGCTGAGCGCGAGATGCGGTTTCGAGTGCTGCATTTTCAAGATCCGCTCGAGTTGTCCGACGTGGTGCCGATTCTAGAGCATTTGGGGTTGCGGGTACGTGCAGAACACCCGCACGAGTTGCGCACGGAAGGCCATTCCACCGTATGGTTACACGACTTTTATTTAGACTTTGGTCTCGACTGCTCGTTGGAAGTGGCCACGGTTGCGCGTCTTTTTGAGGGTGCATTTGCGGCAATTTGGCGGGGCGACGCCGACAGCGACGGCTTCAACCGGTTGGTGCTCGGCGCGAGGCTCGAATGGCGCGAAGTGGCGATGCTGCGCGCCTACGCCGCCTACATGAAGCAGACCACTTTCGCGTTTGGCCAAGACTATATCGCCGACACTCTGGTGAAACACGCCGAGATCACTCGCAACTTGGTCGCCTTATTCAAAATCAGCTTTGATCCGAGAATCACAACCTCCAGCGACACATCAGTGTCGCGGGTCGAGCGCATACAGGAAAAAGTCATCAATGCGTTGATCGAGGTGGAAAACCTTAACGAAGACAAGATATTGCGCCGTTATATCGAGCTTTTCAACGCGACGCTGCGCACCAACTTCTATCAATTCGATGAGACGGGCAACCCCAAAAATTACCAATCCTTTAAGTTTCACACAAAGCAGCTTTCCGATATTCCAAGCCCCAAACCCGAGTTCGAAATATACGTGTTCTCGCCCAGAATGGAAGGCGTGCACCTGCGCGGTGGCAAAGTTGCCAGAGGCGGGGTTCGCTGGTCCGATAGACTGCAAGATTACCGAACTGAAATCCTGGGGCTTGTAAAAGCCCAACAGGTTAAGAACGCGGTGATTGTTCCCGCCGGAGCCAAGGGCGGGTTTATCTGTAAGCGTCAGTACCTTCTTGACGACCGCGACGCCATCGCTCGCGAGGGCATAGAGTGCTATAAAACGTTGATACGCGGCTTACTTGATATCACCGATAACCTGATCGACGGCGAAATTCAGCCCCCCGAGGCGGTCATTTGCAAAGACGAGCCCGACCCCTATCTCGTTGTCGCCGCCGACAAAGGTACATCGACCTTCTCGGACGTCGCCAATGCGATCTCAGAGGAATATCGCCACTGGCTTGGCGACGCATTTGCCTCGGGCGGCAGTCAGGGTTATGACCACAAAAAAATGGGTATCACGGCGCGCGGCGCCTGGATTTCGGTGCAGCGGCATTTTCGCGAGCGCGGCGTGGATGTCCAGACAACGCCCATTTCTGTTGTGGGTATCGGCGATATGGCCGGCGATGTGTTCGGTAACGGTATGCTGTTGTCGCAGAAAATACGCTTGGTCGCGGCGTTCAATCACCTGCACATATTCATCGACCCCAACCCGGATTGCGAGAAAAGTTTTGAAGAGCGCCGCCGCTTGTTTGATTTGCCTAGAAGCGCGTGGAGCGATTATGACAAAAGCTTAATTTCCAAAGGCGGGGGCGTTTTCCAGCGCTCGGCAAAGTCGATCAATATCACAGAACAAATGCGCGAGATTTTTGATATCTCCGAGCATTCGCTAACGCCGAATGAGCTGATACGAAAACTCTTGCAAGCACCGGTGGATTTAATCTGGAATGGCGGCATCGGCACCTACGTTAAGCACAGCCAGCAGGCCCATATTGACGTGGGCGATAAAGCGAATGATGTCTTGCGGGTCGATGGCGCACAGTTGCGTTGCCGCGTATTTGGCGAGGGCGGTAATCTCGGTATGACGCAACTCGGGCGAGTGGAGTATGCTCTGAACGGCGGTGCGTGCAACACCGATTTTATAGATAACGCCGGTGGCGTTGACTGCTCTGACCACGAAGTGAACATCAAAATTTTGTTGCAAGGGGCGACCGATGAAGGCGATCTAACGCAAAAGCAACGCAACCAACTGCTTGAAGATATGACCGCAGAAGTCGCCAAGCTTGTACTCGACAACAATTACCGACAAACCCTGGCGCTCAGTCTTGCCCAATTCCAGGTGCACGCGCGCGCAAGTGAATTTGCCCGTTTTATGCGCGATTTGGAAAGAAAGGGGCGGCTCGATCGAAAACTCGAGTTTTTGCCAGACGACGCAAGCTTGCAAGAGCGGGAAAAAGACGACAAATCCTTCACTCGGCCGGAGTTGGCCATGCTGCTTTCTTACGCCAAAGTCGAACTGAAAGAGGCATTTATCGCAGAGGATCTCACCGATCAGGACATCCTTGTGGATTATGTGACAACGGCCTTCCCAGCGCTATTGGTCGAGCGCTTCGAGCAGCGCTTGCGTCGCCACCCGCTGCTGAAAGAAATCGTAGCCACCCAGGTCGCCAACGATGCTGTGCACGTTATGGGCATATCTTCTGCTCAGCGACTAGCGGCCTCGACTGGAGCCAGTCTAAAACAGGTCGCGCTTGCCTTCGTGATGGCGAAGGATGTGTTCTGTGTCGACGCGTTTTTTGATTACATAAGAGGCCTTGACAACCAACTCGCCGCCGGTGAGCAATATAAACTGATCAGTAATATGGCCCGGCGGGTGCGACGCGGTGCGCGCTGGTTTCTGCGCAACCGACGCGGCGATTTTGATCCGGCCCGCGAGATTAAGTTATTCCGGGAAGGGCTTTCGAAGGTGAACGAAGTCGTGCCTAAAGCGTTGGAGCATCAGGTCCACGAGCGTTGGCATCAGACCATGGACGAGCTGAACGAGCAGGAAATAGACCAAAAGTGGCGCCTGCAGTTGGCGGTGCCCGATTATCTTTTTTCCGGTCTTGGCGCAGTCGAGGTGGCCAACCGGCTGGCAATAGAACCGGCCCGCGCAGGGCTGATATTCTTTGCGCTTTATGGCGCTTTCGAACTCGACTGGTTGGCCGAGAAACTGAATTTTATGCCGGTTGATAATTCTTGGCAGGCGAAAGCTCGCGAAACCTATTTGGATGAACTGGACAATCAACTGCAAATTCTGACAGGGAAATTGTTCGCTCATAACTCGAAAGCGCATACTCTGGAAGACGTCCACGGTTGGACGAAGCTGCATGCAGAAGCGGTTGCGCGCTGGCACAAGTTGCTCGGCCAAGTGAAAAGTGAAGGCACACTTGATTTCGCGGTATTTTCTGTGCTGATTGGCGAATTGGTAGACTGTGTAAACAACCGAATCAACACCGATTAACCGCCGTCACGACGGGGCAATGCGTGATGCACAGTGTCACAGTCAATTTGCACATCAGCGCCGAGGAGTATTTGCGAGTCTATCAAGGCACAGGGAAAGTCGTGGTGGCTCGCGATCTCCAAGGCAGGACCGTGCGTTTCCCTGCAAAGATATTGCAACCGTTTGTGGGTCATCACGGCATAAGCGGTTGTTTTAAAATC
>CAZING010000245.1:0-3395 GCA_964540505.1 uncultured Cellvibrionaceae bacterium
CGCAGTTCGCGGCTGGCGCGCCATCGGACAACTAATGGGCCATGCGGAAGTTAGGTGGTTAAGAAGCGAAGCCCGCGGGTTCAGCCAACGGCGGGGAAACGCCGCAATAGTGGGCCTGTTTCAAGCTTTCCGAAGGCCCCACCAGCATTAATAGGCTCTGCGCGGCCTAAAAACTAAGCGGGCGGGAATCCGCGTTCGCCATTTCCCGCTGCAGAAATTCTTCGTGAGTTGGCAGGTTGTTCACCATGCCGGCTATGGCTTGGCGCGCTCTGCTCAGCGAGGACTTGATGTCTTGCGCGTCTAAGTTGTCTACACGAGCGCAATAGCTTTGCGGGCGTATCCCCAGCCCCTCGAACACAAACTGCCAACTGCTTGCACGGAACAGGTCATCGACGCCCTCTCGGGTACCGCCCTGCGCTTGGAACAGATCGATTCGCTCTCGGAGCGAGTCGGGCAACTCCATTTGCTGGCACCAGCGCCAAAAAGGCGAGTCGCTGCGCTGCGTCGCGCAGTAATGCAGCATGATAAAGTCGCGAACCTCTTCATAGTCCACAGTCATCCGACGGTTGTATTCGCGAATAAGCGCGGGGTGACAACGGGCATCGGGCAGGTGCCGCAAGAAAAACTCCATGCCGCGTGCAACGAGGTGGAGCGACGTGGACTCGAGCGGCTCAACAAAGCCCGACGCCAGACCTAATGACAGGCAGTTGTGCTGCCAAATATTGCGCCGGTGCCCGGTTTGAAAGCGAATGACCTGAGGTTCGGTCACTGGCGTCCCTGTGACTTTGGCCAGCAGGGTCGCGCGGGCTTCTGCGTCCGAACAAAATCGACTGGAATAGACATAACCGTTGCCGGTGACGGTTTGCAGTGGAATGCGCCAAATCCAACCCGCTTTTTGTGCTTTGGCCTCAGTGAAAGGCTGGATTGGCCGGTCCGCGGGTGTTTTTACCGCAATAGCCCGATCGCAGGGCAAATAAGTTGACCAGTCGACAAACTCGGACTTTAACGTTTCGCCAATCAGGAGGCCTTTAAAGCCGGTGCAGTCGATGAAAAAATCGCCCGTTATCGTTTGGCCAGACGCCAACACCACCGAGTCGATAAAGCCGGTGTCCGCCTGGCGAACCTGCACGACCCGGCCTTCGGTGCGTTGCACACCGCGTTGCTCGGCGTAGTTGCGCAGATAACCGCCCATTCGCGCGGCATCCATGTGGAGGGCGTAATTGGCGCCGCCGACCGGGGTGTTGCGGACCTGCTCGGGGTAAAAGAACCGCCCCTTTTGGGCCATCACGCTGCTTGGCGAGAATTGTTGTAGCGGCCACTGCTCACCTGACGCCCGTGCCTTCAGCCAGCATTGATAAAAGTCTTGACCGTTAATGGAGTGGCCCAGCACCCCAAACGGGTGAAAATACTCTTCCTGAGGCACCCGCCAGTCCGAAAACCGGATGCCGAGCTTGTAGGTCGCTTGGGTGGCCTGGACAAATTCTCGCGCGTCTATGCCGAGGCGGCGAAGCAGCCCTAAGAAAGGCGGTATCGTCGACTCACCAATGCCGATGGTGGCGATGTCACCGGATTCCACAAGATGAATGCGGTAGAGGTCCTGCCGCAGCTGGTTCGACAGAATGGCTGCGGCCATCCAGCCAGAGGTGCCCCCGCCGACGATTACGATATTCTGGATAGGGCGCATGTAAACACCTAGGAGAATGTCGCCCGATGCTACCAGTTTTTGTTCTCAACCAGTAGGCTGTCGTCTGCTTCCTTGCCGGTTGTGTAACCCCAATAAGCTGCGCTACTCGATTGAATGGCTTGGCGCAGAAGGTCCACGGCTTTATGACGAGGCATGCTTGCCCGCCAAGCGAGAGCCAGGGTGCGGCGAGGGGCCGGGTCCAAAAACGGTCGCGACACGAGAATGTCTTGAGAGTAAATGTGCGTCTGTGCGGCTGCCAGAGGCACGATTGTTATCCCAAGCCCAGAGGCCACCATGTGTCGCAGCATCTCGAGCGTCGTGCCTTGCATCTGCAGGCGTTCGCGATTGCGCCGGCCCAGCTGAGGGAAGGCGTCGATGACTTGGTCGCGCCAGGCATCGCCTTCGGTCAACAAAAGGACCTCGGCGGGGTCGAGCATGGCCGGGTCCAGATACTGATGCGCGGTCAAGGCGTGACCTGCAGGCAATAGCGCCATCATCGGTTCATCGAACAAGGGTTGCGTGACGACGTTTGGAGCACTGAACGGCAGCGCAGTAATTACCACATCCAGCTCGCCCGCGCTTAGAAGCTCGGCGAGCACCGGCGCAGGGCTCTCTTGTAGTGAAAGGGGCATGCCGGCCGCCAGCCGCTGCAGCAACGGAATGAATTGCGGCAGCAGGTAAGGCCCCACGCTGGCGATAGTGCCGACCGCCAAGGGCCCGGAGAGTTGATCTCGGTCGGCTTGGGCGAGGTCTTCTAACTCCGCCGCCTGCGCGAGAACCTCGCGGGCTTTTGCCGCGATTCGTTCACCGAGCGGCGTCGGTCGAGCGCCCTTCTGGGTGCGTTCGAATAACACCGTGCCCAAGGATCGCTCTAACTTCTTCACAGCGATGCTGAGCGTCGGTTGGCTGACATGGCAGGCCTCGGCCGCGCGGCCAAAGTGCCGCTCCTGGTCCAAGGCGACTAAATAGCGTATTTCTGTCAGTGTCATCGGGTGTACCAAGAGTGTATCGACGGCTCGGCGTGTCTGACCACGCAAGTGCGCGCGCGAACCCGAGGTGTCCGCGCGCGCTTATCCTACTGTAAACGAAAGCCTAGAGTAAGGCCCGGGCGGCGACCGCTGCCAGGGTCGAATGTAACACCGTGCTCGGCATTGACGTTTACGATTGCCGAAACCGGTTGTCGCAGAAATTCCCTGATTTCCGCGTGGGGGCATCCAGTTTTAGGGCGGTCTATGAACGTCATTGCCGGTTTTAGCTTTTGGCGTGCAATTGCCGACGGAGGGGAAACTTTTGACCTGAGCGGGTCTCCAACGGGCTAAGAGCACATCAGAAAGTAAAGCAGGTAATCCGAACGCAAAAAAAAAGGAGCTGGCATGTTAGGTGAAGACCACAGTTTGCTGAACGACTTTCCAGAGCATGAAAAGACGATAAACGCACTCAGTAAGTCGGATCAAACGTTTGTTCAGGAAAATAAACTTTACACGCGGCTCGATAAGGAGATCAGAAAACTGGAGTTGCGAAACGAGCCTATAGACGATCTGGAAATGCAGCGTCTAAAACTTGAGCGAGCGCAACTGAAAGACGCGTTATACAGCAGATTGAAAGATTATTAGCTGTTGCGCTTTGCACAAGCAGAGGGCCTGATTCGGCTATCAGGTATCGGTTATCGGACATTGGCGAAAACACGCATTTTTCGAACCTTTCGCGCGGC
>CAZING010000246.1:0-3384 GCA_964540505.1 uncultured Cellvibrionaceae bacterium
CGCATGGTCATATCTCGGTTTTCGGAGGCATCTCGCCACCGACCAACCAATGGGACAGAAAGGCCTTCAATGCAGATTCGATCCGACATCGCTGCTCTTGTTCATCGTCGGCTTCATTGCACTGACCAAACACCTGCACAAAGCGCGCGTCGGCGCTGACACCTTCACCCTGCGAGTCGCTCGTGTTTGGGTCGATCACCGGGGGCCTGATCTCATCGAGGTAATCCGACTCCTCCGGCACCGGAAACTCGTAGTCCATCACCATCTCCAAGCGCCGCCCCTGGCCGATCAACTGCGCCTCGCCGGGCTCGACCTCTCGGCCGTTGATGGTCACGATGCCACTTAACGGGTCACCGCTCGCGTCGTAGCTCTGCAGACTCACCCCAGGGTTCTGCACTATGGTGCGCGCCGAGCCAGCTGGGGTCTCGCTCGCCCGGGCGTGCAGCACCAAGTCCGCGCCCTCGGCCACCAGGGCGACCTGAGTGGTGCCGCTGCCAAGAGTAATGGCGCGCTCTTCGACTTCGGTGCCGGTAAGCTGCAGCCGTATGCCCGCAGCGCTTGCACCGGCAGGGGCGGCGTCCGCCCCTGCGTCCGAATGCATGTGTACGTCCTGCGTGTGGCCGATGCCGATATTGCCGTTGCTGACAAGTAACTCAATCGCTCCTCGGCGCACCTCGTCGGGGCTCGCGTCGCGCGCGCTCACATTGCCCTCCACCCACAAATCGCCAGCCGTCAACACCACTCGAGCGTCGCCGTCGTTTACGCGCAACGCCGAGCCGTCGCCGTCCAGATCCACCAGCGTCAGCGATCCGGTCTGATTCAGCGTGAAACTGGCGCTGCCGCCAAGGCTCACATCCGCCCGCTCAAGCTCGGTCTCAAGCTGCAAATCCCCAGCGGGCTCCGACAAGGCCAACTGCAATTGCGTTGCACCGAGACGCACACTGCGGTCATCGTCACTGAGATCCGTCGCCGCGATCCGCAACCGGTTCACCGCGTTCAAGCCCGTCTCTGGCAACACCAGCGCGCCGTCTATATCGAACTCAAGATCGACGCCATTGCCGAGGCGCCACTCGCTGAGCCTAAGCGCCGAATCGTTGGCGATGCTCACCGAGCTTGCCGTCTGCGCGCTCAGGGCAAGCTCCGCCACCGCCAGATCGAGCACCAGCCGGTCTGTCGCTTCTAGCTCAAGCGCCAACCGCTCGGCGCCCAGGCGCACCGCGCCGCCATCTTGGGCGACAAGATCGGCGCTTCGAATCGCGAGCCCCGCAAGGCTCGACAGCGACGGCGCGCCAAGAAAGAGAATGTTCGAGCCGGTATCCAACCGAGCCTCGCCTTGCACGTTCAACAAAGCCGGTGCCACCCGTAAATCCGCGTCGGTGGTCAAGGTAAAATCCGCGCTCGCGGTCACGCCTAGCAATTGATGCGCGCCGCGCTGGTCCACACGCACTGAGGCGCCCAACAGGTCCCATCGCGAACGGGCGAACCGGGTGTTCAGCGCCAGCGCTTGTTCGAGACCGCGCAGCCGCACATGCGCTTCGTTCGCCGCCAAATCCACAATGCGGTCACCGTCGTATAAATCGTTGACGTCAATCGTCAGATCGCCCGCCACCGCCAGCCCCGCGTCGCTCAGCACCAGATCGCCACCGGCGCGGGTCAGAATCGAGAGGTGGCCGCCGATTTGCGGGGTCGCCGTCGCCAGGCTCAAATCACCCGTAACGTTAAGACTGAGATCGCCTCCAGTCTCGAGGGCTTCGACCCGAAGCGCCCGATCGTTGTCTAGCGTGAGTGCGCCACTGCCCTCGCGGGTCAGATCGAGGCGGTTAAACGCGCTCGTCCAGCGGGCATCGGTATCGCCCGCGGTAAGATGAATGACCGCTCGGTCTGCTTGCAGCGCAATATCGGAATCGCTGTCGCGGATATCGGCCGCCACCAAGTTCAGTTGGTTCGACAGCACCAAGCCGCTGTCGGGCACGATCCAATCACCGGTCAAATCGAGCGTCAAATCACCAGCTACCTGCGCAATCGCGTCGGCCATATCGAGATCGCCCGCGATCGACAAGCTCGCATCCCCCCCTAAAGCGAACCCCGTGATGCCTAAAGAGCGCGAGTTGGCGAGCTCCAAACCGCCGCCCTCGACGTTTATCGACAGTGTGTCGAATGCCGTGTTCAAGGTCGTCCCGGCGCTGGCGTCGCGCAGATCAATCACCGCGTCCGTTGCGGCCAAGGATACGACGTTATCGCCATCGCTTAGATTGTCGGCCTCAATGGTCAAAGCGCCGGCTGAGGTCAACCCCGCAACGGGCACGATCACGTCGCCGCGGCCGACGGTTCGCAACGCCAGATCACCGGCAACGCTCGATGCGTCACCAAAAATCAAGTCCGCCCCAGTGGTGCTGATATCGGCACTGCCGCCGGTGTTAATGGTGAAATCGAGGCCATCGACATCGACAAGCGTCAAAGCGCCGGTGCCTGCAATATCCAACACCAAGCTATCAAACGCGGTGTTCCAAACGGCGTCGGCATCGCCGCCGCGCAGGCGAATATCGGCGTTCGTCGCCGCAAGCGATAGCGTGTTGCTGCCATTGCTCAGGTTATCCGCCTCAATGGTCAAAGTACCGGCTGAAGTCAACCCCGCAGCGGGCACGATCACATCGCCGCTGCTGACGGTTCGCAACGCGAGATCGCCGGCAACGCTCGACGCAGACGTGAAGGTTAAGTCCGCCCCAGTGGTGCTGATATCGGCGCTGCCACCGGTGGTGATGGTGAAATCGAGCGCATTTTCATCGACTATCGTCAAAGCGCCGGTGCCTGCAATATCCAGCACTAGGCTATCAAACGCGGTGTTCCAAACGACGTCGGCATTGCCGCCGCGCAACGCAATCACCGCGTCCGTCGCGGCAAGCGTCAACGTGTTATCGTCGTCGCGCAGATTGTCCGCTTCAATGGTTAGGGTACCGGCCGAGGTCAATCCCGTCGCGGGCACGATTACGTCACCGCTGCCCAAGGTCCTTAATGCGAGATCGCCGGCAACGCTCGACGCAGACGTGAAGGTTAAGTCCGCCCCGGTGGTGCTGATATCCGCGCTGCCACCGGTGGTGATGGTGAAATCGAGGCTATCGGCATCGACAAGCGTCAAAGCGCCATTGCCTGCAATATCCAACACCAGGCTATCAAACGCGGTGTTCCACACGGCGTCGGCATCGCCGCCGCGAAGACGAATATCGGCGTTCGTCGCGGCAAGCGATAGAATGCTATCGCCATCACGCAGATTGTCCGCCTCAATGGTCAGGGTACCGGCCGAGGTCAATCCCGTCGCGGGCACGATTACGTCACCGCTGCCCACGGTTCGCAACGCCAGGTCACCGGCAACGCTCGATGCGTCAC
>CAZING010000247.1:0-3372 GCA_964540505.1 uncultured Cellvibrionaceae bacterium
GTGCAGGATGCGGCGACTGGTCTGACGTACATGCAGCAGCGCTATTACGATCCCGAGATCGGACGGTTCCTATCGGTTGATCCGGTGACCGCATACAGCAGTGGCAACTGGAGACAGTTCAATCGCTACGCCTATGGGTTCAATAATCCCTATCGGTTCAAGGATCCTGATGGTCGTTACTCATGCAGTGGGTCGACTGGGGAGTGCGCGACTATCGAGGAATACACGTCCAGGGTGACGGAGGCTCGCGATAACTTGCCGGCGGGCAGCGATGAGCGCGGTAAGCTCGATCGCGTCGTTTCTTACCTTGGCGACCACGGGCAAGGGAACGGAGTGACGATCTCGGCGACGACATTGGACCCAGGTACTTCCGGATCATCCTTAGGGAATAATGAGATCAAGATTGATTTGAAGCAAATTGCTGCGACTGGTGGAGAATATCACTCGGTAACGGGAGCAGGAACTGTTGCGCATGAGGCAAGGCACGAACTGGATGCTGCAGACCGTGGCTTTCCGAACACCAAAGCAGAGGTCTATCGGACAGAGCTGAACGCTTACTCGACGACTGCGGCTGTTGGAAAAGGGCTTGGATTTGACGTGGGATTGTCGTCGCCGCAGGAAATACAGACTCGTGCGGAGGGATCCACCAACGAATGGTGCGCAGATAGAGGCGGCTGCTAATGAGGTTGGCATCGATCTTGGCTGCTCTGACCCTCATGGTTGGAAGTTGTCAGTCCGTTTCAAACGGGGCCGCCGTTTCAGAGCGTGGTGCTTTTTGTTCATTGCAAGAAGCTCATGAAGCGCATGGCAAGGAAGTGCGTATAACTGCTTTCCTTGAGACAGATTTGTTTCATGGAATGTATCTAAAGGATCCAGGTTGCCCCTCATTCATGATCAGGTTAGGTGCGCACAAGGAAGATGCCACGCCGCGGGTTCAAGAGTTTATGGACGAAATTTATCGGAATGCTTCCGTAGGTCGTGTCAGGTATCGAATCGACGTCTCGGGTTCGTACGTCACAAGCGAAGCAGAGCAAGCTGGCGGCGTGAAGCGAAGGTTCCACCTTTTGGATGTGGCGAGCTATGAACTGGTTTCGATAGGAGACGATCCATGAGCTCTCCTCGCATGAGGGCTAATGGCTCCAGGTTGACTTCCTGACTGCCTATCAAACACAAGGCCGTATAGCGGGCCTTGTTACTGTTTGCGCTGGAGATCGCGTTGCTCAGTCTTCGGCGGCCTTTTTCACGCTGGCGCGAGCCGGCGGGCTTGGTCGAGAACGGCAGGGGGTGCATCAAGGGCAGTTGGCGACGGCAGGCCGCATGGCGTCTAGGGTTGATCGCAGCAACAGGCGGAACCCGCGTCGGGTCAGAGTGTTCAGCGCTATTACGATCCGATGCTTGGGGTGTTCTTGAGTGTTGATCCTATCACTGCCTACAGCAACCCCGTTAAGCAGTTCCATCGGTACAGGTACGCAAACAACAATCCCTACAAATTCACCGATCCTGATGGAAGGACTGCAATTTGCCACGTTAGTTACTGTGAGATCAGTTGCAACTCCATTCTCACGTGTGCGGCTGACTATCTCTATGTCGAAATAGTTAAAACTCACCGTAATGTGCGGAATCTTATAGATCAGATTCAAAAGAGTGAAACTGCAGAGGACGACGGTGCCGACGACTCAAGCTCTGACGAAAATGGCAAGAGGAAGGCGAAAGATAGGAGGCGCAAGCAGCAGGAAGCTTCCCATGAGGAAAAGTTTGGTGAGCGGGGTGCCGAGCCTGCTTCTGAGGACTACGTGAAGTGGAAGGCTCGGGAGAAAGAAAGGCGTGATGGAAAGGACGGGCGACGCGAGTCGCACGATGAAAAAGAAAAGGGAGAGCCTGAACGAAGGATAGAATTGACGATGACTATAAGTGAAGAGCTTGCGGCGCTCTGTCCAGAGGCTGTCCATCTGATGGAAATGGCGGAGCATTCCATTGGATTGGGAAGATTCAAAGAGGCAATAGCCTTTTATAATCAGGTTGTTTCTATTGGAGCAACTGGCTACGTGTTTGCGAAGCGAGGATTTGCTAAGTTCAAGAGCAGCGATTTCAAAGGCGCTATCGCGGATTTTGACGAAGCAATCTCGTTGAAGCCCGCCTCCCCTGTCACGCTTCGGTACCGTGGCATGGCTAAGGAGTCATTGAATGATCTGGCCGGAGCGATTCAAGATTATAGATCCTCAATCGTTTTAATTGATCACGTGGAAACGCGATGCGATATCGCGATGATTTATGAGTACCAAGGACGGATCAGTCAGGCCATTTCCGAGTTCCAGGCCGCATTGAAAGTTGACCCAAATAATGTGCTCGCAAGGAACAGCCTTGCTAAGCTCCTTGGTGAGGATCCAGATTGACGAGCAAGTTCAAACCTGCTGCGCAGTAACATCCGACCGCGAAGATGTCACTTGCATCCTCGGCGTCAGGTCCGGGTGTGGGCAATGGGCGGGCAGCGTCTCGACGCCGCCGCGATAGCGGCCGAAAGCGCACTTCGAGGGCTTCGGCCGTAGGCTATGGGAACATCAAGGGCCGCACGACATCAGGGCTCGGTCGCAGCATGAGGCGGAACCCGCGTCGGGTCAGAGTGTTCAGCGCTATTACGATCCGATGCTGGGAGTCTTCCTCAGCGCTGATCCGGTCACGGCGTATAGCGATCCGATGGGAATGTTCAACCGCTACAGGTACGCAAATAGCAATCTTTATAAGTTCACTGATCCTGATGGACGCCAAGCGGTATTGGAATGGACAGCCTATAATCGACTGACGCTCATGATGGTGTTCCGGAGAGATGAATCGCAGGCAACGTCCTCTGTTTCAAACGCGGATATATCTTCTGGATTCAGAAGCAACTTTTCTGGGACAGTCAATGTCAATGGGATTGACGTCCGTGTCCAAGCTATGGCGGTAAATGATCCAAATGCATCGCTTACCCTTACCGTGGTTCCAACCACAGCAGGAGTTACCCAATCAGGCAGGCCGGAGACAAACAGAATGTCAGGGGACAACATAACCATTGACATAGCAACATCGCTAGATGAGATCGTTCACGAACTCGGCCATCCAGCTGGCGCGGGGGATCAGTATGTAGGAGGAGTGTCTTCGGAGTCGTTTCGTGTACTCATTCCTGGCCCAGGTAAGAATATGATGCAAGATCTACTAGGGCCCGCTTTCGATCAGTCAATGCGTGAAATAATCGGCTCTCCTGCCAATACGAATCGGTGTGCGGAAGGAGTTTCGGCAGCATCCGGAGCATGTTAGTTGTGAAAGCATCCAGTCACGCAGGTTTTGTCGTTGCTTTGGTGGCCCTGTCTACATTTGCTGGTCTAGGGTCGAGCA
>CAZING010000248.1:0-3344 GCA_964540505.1 uncultured Cellvibrionaceae bacterium
CTTTATGGTTTCGCATCGCGGTGAATGGACTGCAGCCGGAGCCAACGCTGGAATAAACGCAGGAGAGCAAGCGCGATGGACTCGCGCAGGCATTTTAGGCGCCAAGCGGCGCGCAGAAAGCGATGTAAAACAAGCACAAAACGTAATAGCCGCCTCGAGAAAAGTCGGCGCCCCCCCGTCAAAGCACTTAAATTAAGTGATTGACGACAACGCCTTTGGCAGCGACGGCCTTTAGGCAAAGCCGGGTCATGCGAAAGACTAGGAAGATTATTTAAGGTTAAATAACATGTTATTTTTAGGTATCGACATCGGCAGCTCGTCCGTTAAGTTAAGCGTACTCGACGGCGCCAAGGGCCAGACCATCGCCTCTTGCCAACACCCCAAATCCGAATTGGCCATCCAAAGCCCGCAGGCGGGTTTCGCAGAGCAAGACCCAGCCGTTTGGTGGGAGTGTGTGGTCGAGGGCTTAAAGGCGCTGAAAGAGACGGTCGATCTCAGTGCCATCAGGGGCATTGGCATCGCCTATCAGATGCACGGTCTTGTGGTGGTCGACGACAACCAACAGGTGTTGCGCCCGGCCATCATCTGGTGCGACAGCCGAGCGGTACCCTATGGCGAGAAAGCGCTTGAAGCGCTCGGCGAAGACGCCTGTTACACAACCTTGTTGAACTCGCCCGGCAACTTCACCGCCGCGAAGCTGCGCTGGGTTCAGCAGAACGAACCCGAGCTTTTCAAGCGTATTCGTCACATCATGCTGCCGGGCGATTACATCGCGATGCGCTTATCCGGCGAGGTGACCACCACCGCGTCGGGGCTCTCAGAAGGTACATTATGGAACTTCGAGCGCGCGGACGTGGCCGAGGAGTTGCTCGAGCATTGGGGCATGGACCGCGGGCTGATTCCCGGACTTACACCCACATTGGGCGCCCAATCCCAAGTGTCGACTGAGATGGCCGAACTGCTCGGTCTCACTGCTCGCACACCCATCACTTACCGCGCGGGCGACCAGCCCAACAACGCTTTTAGCTTAAATGTGCTGCAACCCGGTGAGGTCGCAGCAACCGCGGGCACCTCCGGGGTGGTCTACGCAGTGACCGACCTCGCCGTCGCCGATCGCGACGATCGGGTGAACACATTTTTGCATGTATCAAACACCGAAGCTTCGCCGCGCAATGGCGTGCTCGCCTGCGTCAACGGCACCGGACGCGCGTACAGCTGGCTGAGCCAACAGCTCGCCCAAGCGGGCGGCGGCCCCGGCTACCCCGCTCTCAACAATTTGGCTCTGGCCACGCCAGTCGGTGCCGAGGGTTTAAGCTTGCTGCCGTTTGGCAATGGCGCCGAACGATTGCTGCAAAACCGAAATCCCGGCGCCCAATTTTGTCACTTGGATTTCAATCGCCATAACCTCGGGCACCTGGTGCGCGCCACCCAAGAGGGCATAGCTTTCGCCTTGTATATGGGTGTCGACGTGCTGCACTCTTTAGGTGTGAAGTGTAATAAAATTCGCGCGGGTAAAAGCAATATGTTTCTAAGCCCGCTTTTTGTAGAGGCGTTTGCCAATATCAGCGGCGCCACCATCGAACTTTACAACACCGACGGTGCCGAAGGGGCAGCGCGGGCGGCCGCCTTGGGCGCAAATTTTTATAAAACCGCAGATGAAGCGTTCATCCATTTGCGTGTGCTTGAAACCGTTGCCCCACAAGCGTTATTGCGCGAGCAGTATCTAGGCGCTTACGAGCGCTGGCAGAATGCGCTGGCGCAGCAATTAAACACGCCGCGATAAACACACAGGTTCAGCCTTGTTAACATAAATTCGAATTAGAGTTAACAGGTTAAAGACACAGTTTCATTGAATGCAAGCATCGACAAGACCAGACCACAATGCCCCAACAAGTCACGTTCACCCGTGGTAAACACGCCTTGTGAGCGGGTATTTTACGCCTTGCTGATGAACGCCGCCATTAGCAACAAGCTTCTACCCAAGCAGTGAAGAGCAGCAGTTAAAATATTCACCTTAACAGACCAAACAGGTAACCCATTATGAGCGTCACTTTAGGCAACAAGGAATACTTCCCCGGTATCGGCAAAATTCAATACGAAGGCCCAGAATCCGATAACCCTTTGGCGTTTCGTTATTATGATGAAAACCGCGTGGTTGCCGGCAAAACCATGAAAGAATTCTTTAAATTCGCCACCTGTTACTGGCACAGCTTCGTCGGCACTGGCCACGATCCGTTCGGCCCCGGCCCACAGGTTCGCGCCTGGCACGAAGGGCCGGATGCCATGGCTCGTTCGCGCAATAAAATGGACGCGGCCTTTGAATTTTTCACCAAAATTGGCACGCCTTATTACTGCTTCCACGACGTCGATTTAATCGAAGAAGGCAACAGCCGCAGCGAAACCAGCGAACGACTCGCCGCCATCACCGAGTACGCCAAAGAGAAAATGGCCGCCTCCGGCATGAAAGTCCTTTGGGGCACAGCAAACCTTTTTAGCAACCCGCGCTACATGAATGGCGCCTCCACTAACCCCGATTTCAACGTGGTCGCATACGCGGGCGCGCAATTGAAAGACGCCTTGGATGCGACCATCGCTTTGAACGGTGAAAACTACGTGTTTTGGGGCGGACGCGAAGGCTATATGAGCCTGCTAAACACCGATATGAAACGCGAACAAGACCATTTGGCGCAGTTTCTGACACTCGCTCGGGATTACGCGCGCAGCAAAGGTTTTAAAGGCACGTTTTTTATCGAGCCCAAGCCGATGGAACCCTCCAAACACCAGTATGACTTCGATAGCGCCACGGTGATCGGCTTTTTGCGTGAGCACGGCTTAGATAAAGATTTCAAACTTAACATTGAAACCAACCACGCGACCCTGGCAAGCCATACCATGGATCACGAACTTCAAGTGGCCGCTGACGCCGGCATGCTCGGCAGCATCGACGCCAACCGCGGCGACTACCAAAACCAATGGGACACCGACCAGTTCCCGTACAACTTGAATGAAACCGTGGAAATGATGATGGTAATACTGCGCGCAGGCGGCTTCGCCGGCGGTGGTGTTAACTTTGATGCCAAAACCCGCCGCAACTCCACCGATGGCGTCGATCTGTTTTACGGGCACGTCGGCGGCATGGACACCTTCGCCCGTTCGCTTCTGATCGCCGACCGCCTGCTGCGTGAATCCCCGATCGAGCAAATGCGCAAAGAGCGCTACGCCACGTTCGACAGTGGTAAAGGCGCGGACTTTGAAGCAGGCAAGCTGACCTTGGAAGCCCTGGCGGATATAGGCAACAGCATAGGCGAGCCCGCCCAAACCAGCGGTCGCCAAGAGTTGTTTGA
>CAZING010000249.1:0-3300 GCA_964540505.1 uncultured Cellvibrionaceae bacterium
ACCCACCATATAAAAAAGGCTCCCAAACAGGGGGCCTTTTTTATGTGCGCCCAATATAGACGCGGTGAGGTGAACCGGATCTTACGATTGTGTTCCTATCTATTTCAAAACCCCCGCAAGGCACGGGCAATGTCGCCAAGCTCTGGGAACTGCTAAACTGCCACATCGCTCAATTGTTAGACAGCTTATGAATGACATCACTATCGCCGAGAACCACGACCAAGACCAACCGGAAGCGCTTCACGGCTTGCGCGAACAGGCGCAAAGAGTCGTCGCCGAATATCTGAACCGCATTCCGACCGAGGAGGCGGTCTCCGCGCAGCAGTTGCAACAGCAAAAGGCCGAAATCAAAGCGCTGCTCGACAAACACAACGCGGTCTTGGTTGCGCATTACTACACCGACCCGCTGGTGCAGGCCTTGGCAGAAGAGACCAACGGCTGTGTCGCCGACTCCTTGGAGATGGCCCGTTTTGGCAAAGAGCACAGCGCCGAGGTGCTGGTGGTCGCGGGGGTGAAGTTTATGGGCGAGACCGCAAAGATTCTCTCCCCCGAGAAAACCGTATTAATGCCAACCCTCGAAGCCACCTGCTCGCTGGACATAGGCTGCGACGCGCAGGCGTTTTCTGAGTACTGCGACCAGCACCCCGACCGGACCGTGGTGGTCTATGCCAACACCTCAGCCGCGGTCAAGGCCCGGGCGGACTGGGTGGTCACCTCAAGCATCGCGGTGGATCTGGTGGACTACCTGGATAAAAAAGGGGAAAAAATCCTTTGGGCCCCAGACCGCCATCTGGGCGGCTATGTTCAGAAAAAGACCGGCGCGGATATGCTGTTATGGCAGGGCGCCTGTATCGTCCACGAAGAGTTTAAAGCGCGCGGTTTGATCGACCTGAAAACCCGGTACCCAGAAGCGCAGGTGTTGGTCCACCCCGAGTCGCCGGAAAATATAGTCGCCCTGGCGGACGTGGTCGGCTCGACCTCGCAACTGATTCGCGCCGCCCAACAAAGCGCTGCGACCCAGTTTATCGTCGCGACCGATCAGGGCATTTTCTATAAAATGCAGAGCCTATGCCCCGAAAAAACCTTCTATATTGCCCCCACCGCAGGCAGTGGCGCCACCTGCCGTTCCTGCGCCAACTGTCCTTGGATGGCGATGAATTCATTAACGCGACTGAGCCAAGTCTTTAGTCGCAAAGACAATGAAATCCTCGTGGCACCGGACATCGCCCAAAAGGCGATGGTACCGCTCAACCGCATGCTCGATTTCGCCAAACAACTGCCCCCCGCCAAAGCCTAAACAAAGGCTTCAGAGGACGGAGGGCAGCGAGCCGAGCGCGGGGCATCGGCCTTAAATCGCGTGGGTGCCTCGCATTTCGGTTTTGACCTTCGCATTTCCCGCCCCGCCAAGCCAGCAGAACGGTCGCCCAATAGCCGCCAGAGTGGTTTTGAGCTTCATCGTTACTCTGGTTCGTTTTCTTTAGGCGGATAAAGAAAATGATTTGGCCGTCAGGCGAAATCCACCGCCCGCTCTCGTCGTAAATGGCGAAGCGCGAGTTTGGCAAAGCGTGAAAGCTCGTGGTCGGCTTGGACGGATAATAAATGCAAAACCTCTGCAATCGCCAAGTGCCAATCGGCAAAGGATTCGGCGATGGTTTCGGTGTCGGCGTTATTGAGGGGGTCGACTTGGCGGATGCTTTTTCTTAAGGAGAGCTTTCTTGGCAGGGTGTCCGGTTGCGTTTGGACGATTTCGTGGCGAAGGTGTTCGAGGCTTGTGACGATTCTCGCCAGGCGTTTGTTGTAGGCGCGAGCGTTATGGGCGCGAATGCGGTAGGGCGGGTGGTCGTTCTGGGCGGGCAGCGTGAATGCGTGCTGTGCGTTGTCTAACATGTGTTATCCCAATGGGTTCGACTGTCGCATCTTTCGGTGCGCCGCCTATAAAAATGCAAAGCTCTAGGGGCGGCGGCGCGTCTTTAACGCTCCGGCAATGTCAACAGCCGGTTTGGACGAGGTCAATGAATGGTATTGGGGGGGTCTTTTTTCGGTGGCGATTTCGGTTGCTGGCGCGACGGCTTTTGCTCGTTAATGGATCGCTGGAGCTGCAATACCATCTTGCTCAAATAGGCAATGCTCTGATTCAGCTCGCTTATGGTCAGGCGCAAATCTTCCGCTTCGGTTGGGTTTTCGGTCGCTTCTTTGTCGCTCATAACATTTCCTGGTTGATCACCTGAATGCAAAGGCGCAGATGTAAGGGAGGTTCGCTCGAACCCCCCGGTGTATTAAATAGGCTGTCCCCCTTCGGGGCCCTAAAGTGTTGCTGGATGGTGCGTCGGTCGCGTTCAGCGCACCTGGGTTTTTAATCCCAGGTGAGGGCGCCCCCGGTTTGATACTCAATGACCCGGGTTTCAAAGAAGTTCTTCTCTTTGCGCAGGTCCATAATTTCGCTCATCCACGGGAAGGGGTTCTGGGTGCCGGGGAAGGCTTCCGGCAAGCCCAACTGCGCCAAGCGACGGTTGGCAATAAAGTGCAAATACTCTTCCATCATCTTCGCGTTCATGCCCAGCACGCCGCGCGGCATGGTGTCGCGGGCGTAGTGAATTTCAAGCTCTGTGCCCTCTAGTACCATCTGGACGACTTCGGCTTTAAAGCTGTCGGTCCAAAGGTGCGGGTTTTCGAGTTTGATCTGGTTGATGACGTCTATGCCGAAATTCAGGTGCATGCTCTCGTCGCGCAGAATGTATTGAAACTGCTCGGCGACCCCGGTCATTTTGTTGCGTCGGCCCATAGACAATATCTGTGTAAAGCCGCAGTAGAAGAAAATGCCTTCGGTGACCACGTAAAAGCCGATCAAATTACGCAGCAACTCTTGGTCGGTTTCGGGTGTGCCGGTTTTGAAGCTCGGATCGCTCATGCCGCTGGTGTGGCCAATGCTCCAGGCGGCCTTTTTGGCCACCGAGGGCACTTCGCGGTACATATTGAAGACTTCACCTTCGTCCATACCGAGCGATTCGATGCAATATTGGTAGGCGTGGGTGTGGATGGCCTCCTCGAACGCTTGGCGCAACAAGTACTGACGCGCTTCGGGGCAGGTAATGTGCCGATAAATCGCCAGCACCAGGTTGTTGGCCACCAAGGAGTCGGCGGTGGAGAAGTAGCCGAGCGAGCGCTTGACGATGGTGCGCTCGTCGTCGGTCAGGCCTTCGGCAGAGCGCCAAAGTGCGACATCGGCGGTCATGTTGATTTCCTGAGGCATCCAGTGGTTGGCGCAGCCGTCCAAGTACTTCTGCCAGGCCCATTCGTATT
>CAZING010000250.1:0-3299 GCA_964540505.1 uncultured Cellvibrionaceae bacterium
AACAGCGCTAAGTAGCGTTCGGTCCGGTCACCGTAGATTGCCTTAAGCCGCGCCGTGGCCTGGTCTAGGTTAAAATCCGATTCGCCATAAGCGGTTTGCACAAGCTCGTTAAAGGTCGTGCCGATCAGCAAAGGAATGTGATCGGAGATTGCAGAAAATCCAGGCGTAAAGGGTTGCTGTAAAACATTCCGTCCGTCCGGCACGGGGCCAAAACCAAACATAGTGGTGGTAGCCGGCGCGCGCAGGCCCACGGTGTTTGCGAGGGCTTTCTCACCCGCTGCCACCAGTTGTTTGTAGGGTATGGTAAGCAGCGGCTGCAAATTATCTCGGGTTAAACCCAACTCGTCCACCAACGCCCTGCCCACCGCGCGTGATTTATCTTTGGTCATGACGTTAATCAAAGTGCCGCTTTGGATAATGGCCTTGTGAAATAAGCCTTGAGCCGCCGGCATGGACATTAAAGTACCCACTTTACCGCCGCCACCCGATTCGCCGAAAATGGTCACGTTCTCCGGATCGCCGCCGAAGCGGTGAATATTGCTTTGCACCCACTGCAACGCCGCGACGGCATCCAGCATGCCGACATTCGCGGAATCTCTATAAATTTCGCCAAAGTCCGACAGATCCAAGAAACCGAGAATGTTCAAGCGGTGATTGACGGATACCAGAACAATATCGCCTTTGTGCGCCAGGTTCTTGCCGTCGGTTATAGGGTCGTCGCTTGCACCCACGCTAAAGCCGCCGCCGTGCAGCCAGAACATAACCGGCCGCTTCTTGCCATCGTTGATGCCTGGGGTCCATACATTCACGGTGAATAGGTCTTCTTCATGCATCGCCGACTCATCTGACCAGCTATTGACCTGCATCGCGATAGGACCGAATTGATTGTGTTCGCGCACGCCTTGCCAGGCATCCGGCGGCTGCGGCGGCATAAACCGCTCGGCCTTGGCGTAGCGGATGCCTTTGAAGCTGTAAATGCCGTCTTCACTGCTGCCGGAGATTAACCCATATGCGGTTTCTACCATCGGCGCAGTCGCCGGCTGGGTATGACTGCAGGCGACTATACAAAAACTCATCAAAGATCCGCTCAGCACCAGAAGGTATCGATATAAATGTGCACTTTTCATCATAAGCCTGCCTCATAACAATGTCGGCGAATCAATTTATTTCGGCTGCTTCAAATCGCGCAAGCGGCGCCATGCGCGCTCGATGCAAACTGAGCTCACCGGCGTCACTGAGCGCGTAATTGTCGACCAGTTGGAGCACTTCGAAGAATGCTAGCTCGGTGCTCATATCCGCACAGGCCATTTTGGTAGCCGCCATATTCTGCCCAAAATGGATACGCTGGCCGGCCTTGATTGCATAACTGCCAGTGAAGGAATTGCAAGACGCGTTGCCACTGGCAACTGAGTCGTCGCCGTCGAGCGTCAGTAGTGCGTCGCGGTCGGTTTTGACCGGCTGGCCGCGCAGTTCAATAAGCCGCCAGCGCTTACCCTCAATTGCGCTGTCCTGCTGGTGTTTGTGCAGTACGTAATGAACCGCGAGACTGCCGGTAATACGCTGGCCGTCACTGTCAAGGTGAAACAGCTGGTTCTCTCCGACCTGGTATTCAGCCGTCTCGTCGCCCTCGGTATTTAGCTCGACCGTGTTGCCCGCATCATTCCAGCTGAATGTGCCAGAAGCGGTTTGTGGGCTACCCGCGTCATCAATGTAATGCATTGCCCGCTCGTAGGTGCCGTCACTGTGTAAGGTGACAACTGTATCGATTCCCGGGCAAGACGCGCAGGGCAAAACGCCGGAATAGGTGCCGGCCCAGTCGAGGCCATTGCGACTGTTGTGACCGTCCGGACTTGCGGTTTCATCGCCGGGCACAGCAACCGTTTGCTTCGTCTTATCTGGCGTTTTATCTTGGGCGCATGACGCGGTAAACAATGCCAGTATTAGAATTCGAGCCATATGTATGCAGCGCATGTTAATCTCCGGTAGCCCTAAGTTTAGATCTTCTAAAACACATTGGAGCTGAATGCTGTTTTGCACCCTGAGGCCATTCGGTGCGACCGCGAAGCGTTAACGCATGCGGTCGGTGAACCTGGTAATGCCCGATACTACAACTGCAGAACTGTGTTAGATACTTTCATTAATTTAGGCGGCTATGCCTACTTTGAATCGCCCTGGGCAACCATTTGTGCAAACGCAGTTAACAGCTGGCTGGCCTCGGGGGTGATGGTGACCCGGTCAATGAGCGATTGGGGGTCATGGCCAAGTTCGCGCAACGGTTCGCGCTGGCGCTCGAGGTAGGCGCGCATCACAGGCGGGGTGAATTCGGGGTGAAATTGCACGCTCCACTGGCGCCCGCCATAGCGTAATGCTTGGTGTGGGTCATGGGCATTGCCCGCCAGAATCGCGGCGTCGGCAGGCGGTTCAAGCACCGACTGCGCGTGCGTCAAATGTGCAGGGAAGCGCTCGGGCAATGCGCCAAACAGTGCATCACTGCGGCCGAGCTCGGTCAAACGGACTTCATGGGTGCCGGACTCGCGCCCGGCCGGGTGAAAATCGCTGTGCCCGCCAAACGCAGCCGCCATTAACTGGTGGCCGTAGCACACGCCGAGCATGGGCACATCGGCCTCACGTGCCACGCGTAACCAGGGTTTAAGCGCTTCACTCCAGGGTTCGCGTTCGCTGACCATGCTGTGAGAACCGGTAATGAATAAGCCGCTGATCGCGCTCGGATCGGGTAGCGGATCGCCGCCACGCGGGTCCAGCACAGACGCCGTAAACGCCTTTGCGGCCAGAGCGTTCTGGAACAGAGTCTCGAAATCGCCATGGTCGCGAACCACTTCGGGGAAGGCGTCCCCCACTTTTAAAATCACTAAAGGTTTCATCGCTTCATCATACTCGTTTTCCGCGTGCCAACCCGTCCAAGGTCTATAATGCGGGCCCTTGGCACCCGCATATGGCCAATAGACGCCTGAATATGGACGCCCGAATTTTTCGCGCCTGAGCCGACGTCGAGCCAATTAAAGAAATGCTAGAGAGGGTACTCCAGCAGTGTTATGTGCGCGATGTTAACACCGAAATGGGTAGCAATACTGGCGGCCAAACTTCTCGTTCGCGCGTAGACTGTCGCATACACAAATCCGGCGAAGAGGAAAAGGAAAAACACTGCCTCTGACGCGCTGGAATGGGCCAATGCAAAAACTACCGATGAAACAGCAACTGCAACGCAATTGCCACCCTTGCTCGAGTTAAAGAATCGCTCGATTTGTGCTTGTAACAACAGGCGAAAAAAGGCCTCTTCG
>CAZING010000251.1:0-3257 GCA_964540505.1 uncultured Cellvibrionaceae bacterium
GCCGAGCAGATTGGCGTCCCGGCGTTGTGCCAGGAGCATTGGGATTCAGTGGGAGAAGATCCTTCTGATTTGGACCACGCTTATCACGAGTTCGTTGGTTTGCGGCCGGCGAGGAAGGCTGACATCAGGTTGCGTGAATGGGGGTCTCTCACTGTGATGATTGAGAGGATGAAGGCAGCAGCGCGCAAGTGGGATGTCGCGCTTTCACCCAACTGCGATTTGTAAGCCGGCGTTACGCCTTGAAACAATTTTCCCGATGCCAACGCAAGTACGTCGGATGAGGTCGAAGCTCCGGCGAATCCGGCACAACCAGCGTCCGATCTGGTCGGATCAGCTTGTCCACGTCCTCCGGCACGCCGTGCGGCGAGAGCATGATCTGATAGTCGTCACTGAACGTCATCAGCCCGCGATCGAACAGCCAGTGCGCGGTGCCCGTTAGCGCGATTCCGTTTCGAACGGCGTCGGGACCATCGGCCTCGACCGGGCGGATGTGGGCGGCCTGGACTTCAGGCCTTCCGCCACCGTTGATCAGCCGAAGGCCAGTGACCGCGCAGGTGTTTGTGTATGCCGCGCGTACCTGTCGACGAAACGCAATGTCGCGCACTTTGCGTGCAGTGACCACTTCGATGATGGGTCGGGTGACATACTCGGGCACCTCCTCGGCGACCGCGACGATATGCTCCCAAGGATCGGCTTGGAGCCTGATACCCCGCCGGACGATGTCATCAAATTCCTGCCGCGGCAGCTCGCGGACCGCCCGCCCAAATGCACCCTTGTTGGTCTTGCCATCTTCCCGGACCAGCTTGCTCTCGCGGTAGCCGTCGGCATCCCGGAAGGGGACCGCCGTGTCGAAAGCGATGTAGCCGCGCATCAGTGCGTAGAAGTGATCGGGCAGCGTCGTGTCCTGGATGACCCGAGCAACCTGCGCGATCGCGAAGTAGGCTTGACGTCCGGTCGCGCTGTTGGGCCCGGTCGTCCGACGTGGCTCGTAGTAGATGATCCAGTCGCCGACCGTCGCCTCGACCTGCCGCAAGTACGTTCGTGGGAAGTGGTAACGCTCTTCGATTAGGTCGTCGTAGACCGAGCTTTCAGAAGCGATGAATACGGCGTTTGTCATGGCGTCCCCCGGCGCCGCGCCAGGGTATCAGGATGTAGGCAGAATCGTGGCCTTTGCCGAAGGAGCCTGAGCGTGCTGGAGTAGGAAAGCGCAGTGGCCAAGGGTTCTCTGCACATGCATTCCTCCGTGGGGATCCCATCCAAAGCCTAGCGACACGCCTCGAGGATCTGGACCCAGCCGTTCTCTACTTTGCGGAACCGCTTTCCACTGACACAGCGCTCGTCGACACCCAAGGGGCGCGTGGATGCTGGCCGGGTGCGGGGTGAGGTTGTGCGCGGCGCTGGGGATGGCGCCGGTTCGGGAGAAATCGCACGCAGGACCTGTTCCATCTGTCGCTGCGCCGCGGCTGCTTCGGTTTCCCATTCCTTCATGAGCTGCTGCAGCTCCCATCGAACAATGACTCCGACCACGAAGCTGTGGATCATCATTCCCACGAACACACCCAGGGCAATTCGCCACCAGAGACCCGCAAAGCGCTGCTCCTCTTCTGGCCGTTCATAGCGTGGGCGATGACGTCGGAACTCCACCTCGCTCATGTCGACGGAACCGATGCTCGGGTCCTCTCGGTCAACTCGGCTCATCGCGTGGCGCCCGCCCGGCTGCGCAAGACAAAGTAGGTCGTGACGATGACTGTGGCCTGGAGAACCGCCAGCGGCGGAAAGAACACATGAGTTGCCGTCCAGATCAGGCAGAGGCCGGCTGCAACGTTCAGCCAGGCGCGGCCGAGTCTGCGCGCCACCACCAGGATCACGACGAACAGCAGCTGGTACAGCAGGACCGGGATCGTGAGGATCATGGCGTTGCGGCTCCGGAGTCGTTGGTGTGGAACAGCTCGCTGCTACCGCACGCGTCGCATTCCCGATAGAAGCATTCCTTCTGCTTGCGCAACCGGGGCGAGTGCCCGGGCCTGCAGCTGAAGCGGATCGCGGTATTCGTGCCGCATCCACCGCACTGGAAGTAGTAGCCGTAGCGTCCGTAATGGATCTGCCCTGACGCGTCCCCGCACTTCTTGCATGCGGGGCCCGAAGGCGCGGCGGACGTTGGAGCTGGCATCGCGCTCAAAGTCGGTTCAATGCGCGGAGCTCGCTGGCCGACTCTTTCAGGCTGAACGGCAACGGCGGACGGCGTTGGCCCGGCCTCAGCGATCCGTGCGCCAGAGCCCGGACGGTGCAGGGCCGCGAGCTGGCGGGCCACGAACTCCACCGTTTCACCCGAGACGATCTTCGCGGCCATCCGCATCATACCGACCAGCGGATTCTCGTTGTCGAAATCACGCCAGATCGCTTTCTTGAGCTGGTCCGCCTTGACCACCCTGGACGTGTCGAACTTGCGCGGCCGATCAATGCGGGCGTTCGGCCCAACCAGCACGAAGGATTGGAACGCCGGCGGGATGCGGACGCCCAGGCGCGTGGGCAACTTGATGTCGGCCATGACGCCCTTGAGGACCTGGATATGGCGCTCGTTCTGCTCGAGGGGCGACGCCATCCCTTCAAAGGTGCGCCGGAAGTTGCTCCACCGCAGGAATTCGCCGCTTTCAGTGATCTTGAGGCCGGCGTGGAATTGCTTGGTTTCCAGGACGTAGACGTCCATCCAGCGGTTGATCAGAAGGTGATCGATCTGCGCGACCCGGCCGCCGTGCTCCAGCCTGAGGTCATGGATGACGGCCCAGTTGGGCGATTGCGCATAGTCGAAGTTGATCAGGTAGGCCGAATCCCTCTCGCCCTTGATCCCGGCCTTGCGTCGCCGAAGCTCATCCGCGGCTTGCCTGGCGCTCGGCCCTGTACCCGTCGCAATGCGCTCAAGCGCCTCTAGCTGCGCGGTCTGATCGTCCGCATCCTTGATCAGCATGATCTATCCCCCGTCCTTGGGTGCAGAGTACCGCGAAGGGGGTCCTTAAGCCCTCTGGATGCTTAGTTAATTACCGGTGCCCGGTATTCAGCGTCGCGAACTCACCGAACGCCACAGCAAGGCCGCCTGCCTTCTCCCGCGCATCCGCCACGGCACGCGCACGGGCGTCTTCGCGCAGGCGCGCCTCCTGGCTGGACGTGAAGCTGACGTTGGACACGTCGGTGAAGGCCGCCGCCAGCGCCGCGTCCATCCACGCGCCCAGCCGCTCCAGGTCGTCCAGGCGCACCTTCAC
>CAZING010000252.1:0-3242 GCA_964540505.1 uncultured Cellvibrionaceae bacterium
TTAATGCAAGATCGCCGGCAACGCTCGACGCAGACGTAAAGGTTAAGTCCGCCCCAGTGGTGCTGATATCGGCGCTGCCGCCGGTAGTGATAGTAAAATCGAGCGCATCTTCATCGACAATCGTCAAAGCGCCGGTGCCTGCAATATCCAGCACCAAGCTATCAAACGCGGTGTTCCAAACGACATCGCCGCTGCCGTCGCGCAGATCAATCACCGCATCCAGCGCACCTAAGCTCAATGATGCGTCGAGGCTGTAAAGATTATCCGCCTCAATGGTCAAAGCACCGGCTGAGGTCAACCCCGTCGCTGGCACGATCACATCACCGCGACCGACGGTTCGCAACGCCAGGTCACCGGCAACACTCGATGCGTCACCGAAAATTAAGTCCGCCCCGGTGGTGCTGATATCGGCGCTGCCGCCGGTGTTAATGGTGAAATCGAGACTATCGGCATCGACAAGCGTCAAAGCGCCATTGCCTGCAATATCCAACACCAAACTTTCAAACGCGGTGTTCCAGATGACGTCGACGCTACCGTCGCGCAGACGAATATCGGCGTTCGTCGCCGCAAGCGATAGCGTGCTGCCGCCGCCGCTCAGGTTATCCGCTTCAATGGTCAAGGCTCCGCCCGAAGTCAACCCGGTCGCTGGCACGATCACGTCACCGCTGCCCAGGGTTCTTAATGCAAGATCGCCGGCAACGCTCGACGCAGACGTAAAGGTTAAGTCCGCCCCGGTGGTGCTGATATCGGCGCTGCCACCGGTAGTGATAGTAAAATCGAGCGCATCTTCATCGACAATCGTCAAAGCGCCGTTGCCGACAATATTGAGCACCAGGCTATCAAACGCGGTGTTCCAGGTCTGCACAGAGCTGCCGTCCGATAATTGAATATTGGCGGAGGTGCCCGCCAGAGAAAGCGTGGAAGCTGCGCTTCGAAGGTTGCTCGCCGAGACCCTCAGCGCGCCCCCGACCGCGAAGCTCGCCTCTGGTACGACAAAATCCCCCGGTATGCTCACCGCGAGATCGCCGCCTATGTTGGGTGTGGTGTCCGATATTGTGAAATCGGCTGTGGCGGTCGCAAATATGAGATCGCCCGAGGTATCGATGTCGGTCAAGGTCAGACCGTTCGCGTCGGTCACCTGCATGGTTTGGCCATCGAGTGGGCGCAAAGCCAAGGTATCGAAGTCAACATCAAGCACGGCGGCGGGGCCACCGATGCTGAGATCCGCGTGCGCGGCACTGAGCGTGACGGTCGAGTCGCCATCGGTAATGCCATCGGCGGCGTTGACGACCAAATCGCCTTCCAGGTGCAAAGCGCCGCCGCCCAGAACCAACTGGCCCGAGGCGACAGTAAAGCGGGTCTCGCCTGCAACCGACGGCGAGGCTTGGCTCACAGTGAGATCGCCTGTGGCCGGCAAAGCCAGGACAAGATCGCCCCCCACATCGACAGTGCCAAGCGTCAAAGCGCGGTTATTGGTCACCGAGGCGTCGCCGCCAGCGTCAAGATTCAATGTGTTAACTTGGCTTTCCAGCGCGTCGGCAGTCGTGCCCGAAGCGCCACCCGACACCAAAGTGGCCGAATCCGCGATGAGGTTAATCGCCGCGCCGTTCGCATCGGTGATGTTTTGGCCGGCGACAAGAGATACGGCCGCGCCTATCGCTTCGCCTAGATTCAAGTTCCCGGTTGTCGCAGTGATCGACAATGAGCCCGACCCAGCATTGACGCTGCTATCAGCCGCAAAATTGACATGACGGCCCGCGCTCAAATTCAATTCAGTGGCGTTATCCACAGCGCCGACGGTATCGAGCATGCTGGCATTGATGTTCAGATCATTGTCGGCAACCAAATTAAGCGTTGCATTAAAACCATCCAATTCAATAGCTTCGCCAACCGTTAGGTCGCGGCCCGCGGTGATGGTTTTGGTGCCGCCGCCGCTGGTGATACCCGTTAGTGTCAGGTCACCCAAGTCGGTCACTGTGATCGCGTTAGCGGAATTCGACATTAACACCAATGAGTCCGCGTCGGTATTGAACTGCAATGCGCCGCCCGTGGCCTCGGTGTTGATTATGAGGTCGCCGGCGGCGACGGTTACCGTGCGGCCATTGGCGCTATTGACTATGTCGGGCGCGTGGAGCTGCAAAAGCCCAGTTGCCGTCACACCGGCTTCAGCAACGGTGATCAAGGTATCCGAGTCCAAATAGGTCTCGCCTTGCAACACGCTCGTGTCCGCCAGGGCAATGGTACCGGTGGTCACCAGATTCGCCCATCCACCTGCGGAGAGCCTTGCCACGGACACTGAGCTATCGACGGCCAGTTTAATGTTGCCGTTTGTGCTAACCGCATCCAAGGTCCGAAAAATACCTTGAAGGTCGTCCACCCCGTCGCGCGCGTTAAGCGTGATGCCAGCTCCCTCGCTTAGCGTGACGAAATCCCAAAGGGCACTGCCGCCATCCATGATACGGCCCGCGTTCACGGTCAGACTCACCGCGTCCGTGCCGGTGGCGGCGGACCCGAGACCTGTGACCACGGCATCGCCACTTTCGACGGTAATATTGATCTTGCCGATACCAGAGTGGACAGCGACGTCATCGTCAATCCGGAAACCTGTGCCTGCGGTGGCCACTAAGTTCAGACCATCGTTGTCGCCGTCGGATGAATTGATCATTCCCGAGCCGGCTTGAAATACAATCTCACCATCGGCCAGCAGATTCAGCGTCCGCAGACCCCCTACGCCGTTGTAGTCCAACACAGAAGTAAACGTTATATTGCCCGCACTGTCCGCGTCGGAGGCGGTGCTGATCACCACATCGCCGTTGACCAACGCGTTATAAAGGCTCAATACGTGGATTTGTGCGGTGGCTGGCGTGCCCGCAAAGGACCATTCGGTAGGATCACCGAATACAAAGGTCCCGTTGAGGTCGCTATTGCCGATGGTGATGTCGGTAGGGTCGATAAACCACAGGCCCGAATCGCCGTGATTGGCGCCCACGTCCACCTCGCCGGCAATACCGACATATTCGTGACCGGAAACCTCAACAAAGCCCCCGTCACCGGCTTGGTCGCCGCCGCGCGCGGAAATGCTGGCGTCTTTAAGAAACCATGTCCCGCGCTCGGCGATTGCGATAACACTGCCGCCTTTGCCCTCGAGCCCGGCATTGGCGGTGATGGACGAGCTCGAGTGCATCGCAATGGCGTCCGTTGCGCGCAGATGAATTTCGCCGCCGGCCGAGCCACTGCCCGCG
>CAZING010000253.1:0-3216 GCA_964540505.1 uncultured Cellvibrionaceae bacterium
TGGCACTGCGCTTGCTCTTAACCTCTGGGTACTGATTCGCGACAGAAATTTGACATGGCCAAAAAAGACAGAGATCCGCGAGACATAGACGATGAGCAGCAAGACGAAAACTCATCGACGAGCGGCAATAAGAAAAAATTGTTGTTCATGATACTGGCCGGGGTGTTGCTTGTGAGCCTGTCGGTTGGCGGGACTTTAGTCGCCGTCAAAATATTGCGCGCGCCGCCACCTTTGTCTGACGCGCCAACCGAGGCTGAGGAGCCGGCGCTTAAACCGGCGATTTACTACCCGATGAAACCCGCCATTCTCGTCAATTATTCGGTGAGAGGCCGCCAGAGGTATCTACAGGCCGAGCTCACCTTGATGACCCGAGAAGCGGACGTCTTACCGGCAATTGAATTGCACCAGCCCATGATTCGCAATGCCTTGGTGTTGCTAATGGGTGGGCAGATTTTCAGCGAGCTACAGACCGCCGAAGGTAAAGAATTATTGCGCCAGCAGTGCCTGCAGCAAGTGCAAAGATTGCTGGAGCAGGAAATCGGAAAGCCTGGGGTAGAGCAGGTTTTATTTACCAGTTTTGTTATTCAATAGCAGGGTTGATACGTGCAGGATTTACTTTCCCAAGACGAAATTGATGCGCTACTCCACGGCGTAGACGATGGCGATATCGAAACCGAAAGTGGTTTGGACTCCGCAGGCGTCTATTCCTATGACCTGACCAGTCAGGACCGAATCGTCCGCGGGCGCATGCCCACTTTAGAGATGATCAACGAACGCTTTGCGCGCTATACCCGCATCAGCATGTTCAACCTTTTGCGTCGCACCGCGGATGTTTCGGTCGGCGGCATTCAAATACAAAAATTCGGTGAATACGTTCACACACTCTATGTGCCGACTAGCTTGAATATGATCAAGTTTAGGCCCCTGCGGGGTACTGCGCTTGTTATTCTTGATGCGAAACTTGTATTCAAACTGGTGGACAATTTTTTCGGCGGGGATGGGCGCCACGCCAAAATTGAAGGCCGCGAGTTTACGCCGACCGAGCTGCGCGTTGTGCAAATGGTTTTAGAGCAGGCGTTTGTCGATCTTCGCGAAGCCTGGCGGGCGGTCAAGCCAATCGATTTCGAATTCATCAATTCCGAGGTCAACCCCGCGATGGCGAACATCGTCAGCCCGAGCGAGGTGGTGGTGGTCAGCACCTTCCACGTAGAGCTCGACGGCGGTGGCGGCGAATTTCATATCACTATGCCTTATTCGATGATCGAGCCGATTCGCGAGATACTGGATGCCGGCTTTCAATCCGATTCGGATGAGCGGGACGACCGGTGGGTGAACTCGCTTCGCGAGGACATTATGGGCGCGGAGGTGGATCTTGAGTGCGAGGTGGTCAAGCGCCAGATTTTACTGCGAGACATAGTGGACCTGCGTGACGGTGATGTCATCCCCATTAATTTCCCAGCGACTTCAATGGTGACCGCTAACGGCATTCCAATGTTCCGGGTTGCGCTGGGGCGTGTGAAAGAAAATATGGCATTGAAAGTGGTCGATATAATCGATCGCAAACAAGCCAAAGTCAGTCCGAGTGCTGGAGGTTCGAAGTGAGCGATAAAGAGAATCAGGAAAACATGGCCGATGAATGGGCTGCCGCGCTTGAACAACAGGAGCGTCGTGATAACGACAACGCCCAACAGGTCGAGCTGGATGATTTTTCCGGTCATGAGAATAGCCACGACGGGCAGCCGGATTTAGACGTAATTCTCGATATACCCGTTACCATTTCAATGGAGGTGGGCCACACCGCAATCACCATCCGCAACCTCCTGCAACTGAACCAAGGCTCTGTTATTGAGTTGGATCGCTTAGCCGGTGAGCCGTTGGACGTTTTGGTGAACGGCACACTCATTGCGCACGGTGAAGTGGTGGTGGTCAATGAAAAATTCGGCATTCGAATGACCGATGTGATCAGTCCGTCAGAGCGCATTAAAAAGCTGCGGTGAGGGGTGTAAGCCTGTCGTCGCGAATCGAACTGGAGCAAGTCAATGGCTCGAATACTTTACGGTTTTTTCTTATTCCTTACACCCGCTGTCGCGTTGGCACAAAATGACAACCCGGCAGCCGCGTCCCCCGCGGGCATGCTGCTGCAAACGCTGGTCGGGCTGCTGTTTGTTCTAGCTCTGATTTTCGCGCTGGCGTATTGTTTAAAAAAATTCAACTTAAACCCAATGGGCTCCTTAGGCCCAATGCGCGTAGTTGCAAGTCTCAATCTAGGTACCCGAGAAAAAGTCGTTCTGGTCGAACTCGGCGACCAGCAGATGCTGCTCGGTGTCGCCCCGGGGCGAGTGAATACTTTGCATGTCTTTGACCAGCCGATACAGTTGAATTCCCAAACGAAGGCGCCGCTTGGCGATGCCGCTCTGCAGAATTCGGAGTTTGCGAAAAAATTGACCGAAATGCTCAGTTTTGGGAAGCGCGTCTAATGATGGCTTGGCGATCGATAACAAGCTGCGCCGCATTCATTCTGGTGTGTGCGCTCTGGGTTTCGGGCGTGCAGGCCCAAGAGCAGGCACTGCAACCCCCTGAAGATTCCGCGTTGGCGCAAAGCGCGCCCGCGCAGGCACTTGAGGCGGGCTCGCAGGCGGCCAGCCCGTCGGGTTGGCAACCTATACCGGCACTGCCGGCGCTTACCGTTACCACCCAGCCAGACGGCAGCCAAGATTACACAGTGACCTTACAGATACTGATTCTGATGACGGCGCTGTCGTTTTTGCCGGCCATTGTCATGATGATGACCTCGTTTACTCGGATCATCATAGTGTTCTCGATTTTGCGCCAGGCGCTCGGTTTGCAGCAATCACCCTCTAACCAAATACTCATCGGCCTGGCGCTGTTTTTAAGCTTTTTTATTATGTCGCCGGTTCTTGAAAAAGTGAACGAAACGGCGCTGCAGCCTTATGCGGCCGAGACAATCAGCGCACGCGAAGCATTAGAGAACGCCAAAAGACCTTTCCATAGCTTTATGGTTTCGCAAACGCGGGAGAACGATTTAAATCTGTTTTTTAAAATTGCCAATGAGCCGCCGGTGGCCGGGCCCGAGGACATTCCCTTTAGCATTCTGCTGCCCGCGTTTGTAACCTCAGAGCTTAAAACGGATTTTCAAGTTGGCTTGATGATCTTCAGTCCGGTGTGGGTTATCGATCTAGTGGGCGCCGGTGTGGT
>CAZING010000254.1:0-1979 GCA_964540505.1 uncultured Cellvibrionaceae bacterium
ATCGATGTTCAGGCGTTTTGCCGTTTCGACTTCCGATGCTGCGAATTCGTCGCGCAGCCAGCGAAGGATGATGCCGCCATTATTGACCGCGCCGCCGATGACCCAGTGGTCGGCGGTCAGCGCGTAGCAGAACGTCCGCCCTTTTGGATCGGTTTTCGGAACCGGCGAAACGGTGCGCACTGCGCCGCTCGTCCCGATTGTTACGGCAACGACGCCCGGTTCGATTGCACCGACGCCGAGATTGGCGAGAACGCCGTCACTTGCGCCGACAACGAATGGCACATCTTCCGGGATGCCCATGAACGCAGCGTATTCCGCTGCCAGCCCGCTCAAGGAATATGTCGTCGGCACCGGCTTCGGCAATTGCCCGGGATGGATGCCGGCGACTTCAAGCGCGCCACTGTCCCAGTCGAGATTTTCGAGGTTGAACAGCCCCGTCGCTGAAGCGATGGAATGATCGACGACAAATTTGCCGAATAATTTATGGAACACAAAGCTCTTGATGTCTGCGAACATCGCCGTTTGGCCGAAAAGCGCCGGCTTGTCTTCTTTCAGCCAGACGATTTTCGACAGCGGCGACATGGCGTGGATCGGTGTGCCTGTGCGCAAGTAAATGGCGTGCCCGTCCAATTCATCTTTGATGCGGGCGGCGTGTTTTGCAGCGCGCGAATCTGCCCAGGTGATGCTCGGGGTCAATAATTGATCCTCCGAGCCGATCGCAATCAGGCTGTGCATGGCTGAACTGAAGGATACCAGCTTCAGCGACGCCGGATCGATGCCGCTTTTGCGGATTGTTTCCCGCACAGTTCCGAGAACCGCTCGGAAAATTTCCTCCGGATCCTGTTCCGCCGTCAGCGGTGTCGGCGTATGCAAAGGATAAAGAATCGTTTCCGTCGCCAGGACTTTCCCTGTTTTATTGAACAGAACGGCTTTCGTTGAAGTCGTCCCGATGTCCACTCCAAGATAATGCGATGCTTCAGCCATAGGAATCACCCTTTTCATATAGTGATATTTTAAGTGAATAAAACCTGTATAATCTATTAAGTGGAAGTGGAACTAAAATCCATTTTTTCCAGTCCAATCAAACCATTTTCCAGCTAATTTATTTCTTTCAGAAATTTTTTCCGCAGTGCTTTTATTATATCAAATTTTTTTCCTTAATCAAAGGAAGTATAGTATAATGTCGGTATGAAACCGGTCCAGAAATGAGGAACTTATAATGATAGAGCAGAAATACGCGACTGCGGCCATCCGTGGCAGCTATCCGCAATTCAGCGATAAAGAAAAGAAAATTGCCGATTTTGTTTTGAATGATCCGCGAAATATCATCCATTTGACGATCAACCAGATAGCGGATGAACTGAATATCGCCGAATCGACCATTTTCCGTTTTTGCCAGCGCATTGGATTCAAAGGATTTCAGGCGTTTAAAATTTCCCTGGCCTCTGAGGTCGTTACGCCGCTGAAGGATATCCACGAAGAAATCGAAGAAGGCGATGCAGTTAAAACCGTGGCTGAAAAAGTTTTCCGTTCCAACATTAAGACATTGGAAGCGACACTTCAGATTGCCGATGGCGAAACGATAGAAAAAGCGGTCACAACCATTTTGAACGCCCGCAAAGTGGAGTTCTTCGGCAACGGCGGCTCAGCCGCTGTCGCGATGGACGGCTACCATAAATTTCTGCGCATCGGCATGCCCGTATCCATGATCCTGGATACACATCTTCAAGTGATGTCAGCGGCCCAGATGAATGAGGAGGACGTGGCGATTGTTGTATCCCACTCCGGCACCACGACAGATATTCTGGAATTGATCCATGTCTTGAAAAGTAAAGGCGTGACTGTCATTGCAATAACGAATTTCGCGAAATCGCCGATGACGAAGGTTTCGGACATCTGCCTGTACACCGTTTCCGAGGAAACCGATTTCCGTTCGGAAGCACTTGCCTCCCGCATCGCTCAGCTGAGCCTGATCGATG
>CAZING010000254.1:2079-3201 GCA_964540505.1 uncultured Cellvibrionaceae bacterium
GATTTCCGTTCGGAAGCACTTGCCTCCCGCATCGCTCAGCTGAGCCTGATCGATGCCATCTATACAAACCTGATGATCGCACGCGGCGAAGGCGGGAAGAAAGCACTCCAAAACATGCGTGAAGCTGTATCCAATAAAAGACTGTAATTCGAAACCCTGCCGTATAGGCAGGGTTTTTTACTGCGAATTTCCGGGAATTGAAAAGCATGAGAATTTCCACATATTGTGAGCAAGGTTTTTGACAGCGGTTGTATCTTCCTCTATTGTTGATTCGGTAATCCCAAGTATTTTTATATGGATTAAACTATTTGCCAATAATTATAAAAGGAGCCGTCATATGAAAGCCTTATGGAGAACTTATTTGGATACTTCCTTAATTGTTAAAATTACCATTGCACTTGTACTCGGCGTTACCGTCGGCCTGATTTTCGGCGAAGACGCCGCGGTGCTCGCGCCTCTTGGCGACCTGCTGCTCAGCCTGCTGACATTCCTGATCATCCCTCTGATCCTATTCACATTGATGGTCGGCGTCAATCAAAGCCGGCTGAATGATCTCGGACGGATGGGCGGAAAGGTTTTCATCTATTATGTCCTGAGTTCCATGTTCGCGATTATCGTCGGCCTTGCTGTCGCCAGCTTGTTCCAGCCCGGCACCGGCATGTCGCTGCAAGGCAACGAAACCTTTGATGTTCCGGAGAATCCCGGTGTCATCAATGTACTGCTGAACATTGTGCCATCGAATATCTTTACAGCATTCACAGAAATGAACCTGCTTGGCATCATTTTCACCGCTTTCGCATTCGGCCTCGCAATTTCGTATATGCGCGGATCTGCGGAACTGGGCGATCTTGGTGAAAACCTTTATAAAACCGTCAATGGTTTGAATGAAGCGACGATCATCATCCTGAAAGTGATTCTTCAATTCGTGCCAATCGGCATTTTCGCCATCATGGCGGAAGTGGTCGGCAACCAGGGACTTGATACGCTGCTGTCACTCGGTGAAATGGTGCTCGTACTGTACGCCGCCATAGCCGTGCAGATTGTGCTTTATACTCTATTGCTTCTTGCATTCAAAATAAAACCCGGTTTCTTCTTCCGCCATGCGCGGACGCCGATGCTGAC
>CAZING010000255.1:0-3080 GCA_964540505.1 uncultured Cellvibrionaceae bacterium
TGCATTTCCGCATGGTCGATTAGCCAGAGGTTTATCTAGTGGATGAAGCCATTTGTTGTCGTTGAGACAAGAATGGCCGTCAGATAAAAATACGGAGTGCTGGGAAGCAAGATCGACTCTAGATGCCGCTTAAGAGTGACCAAATAAAGCGAGTGAGCTTGATCGCGTATGACAAGCATTTTCTATGGTGTATAAATGAGTAGGCTAAACAGAATTCGTCCCGATTCAATAATCGGGATTCTCGTCCTGGCGTCTAGACGATGGTACGGTCTAAGGCCGAAGCCGGCTGGCGACGTCAAATATTTAAGGCGCGGGGCCAACCATCGCCTAAGCTTTGTTCGGACAGTTTCAGTTATCGCGCTTTGCGCATTCTGTAGTGCCGCGCTTGGCGATGAATTCTCCAAAGCCGTTAGCGAACTTAACGCGAAATCCTATTCGCAAAAGCGTAAAGCCATTGAGCTTGTGCAGTCAGTCAATGACTCTCGAACCTTGCCGACGCTTAAAGCTATGAGCGCGGGGTTGCTTTTTTATAACCCCAAGAGCCAATCACTGGTAATCGGCACCGAAACCCTAGAGGGCTTTGCAGTCACAGACGCTGTCACCGGCGAATCGCTCGGCGTTGTCAACGCCCGGGCGCTGGATAAAATTCGAATCAATAACAGTGTGCGCGGCAAACTGCGCACCGCCATTGCGTCGATACAACTCGGTTCATCGAATCGTGATGCCCGGCTGCAATCGGCGCGCGACCTGATTAAAGACCCCGATGAGAGCTTGCGCAGTCTTATTATCGACGCCATTGAAAAAGAACAAAGCGCTTCGGTAGCCCGCGAAATGAAACTCGCCTTGGCGATGATTGATGTAAACGCCGAGGACAGGGTTTTACGCAGTCAGGCAGTGGCCACGCTCGCGACATCGGTTGCCCCAGAGGCAGTTGCGGTCCTCGCTCGCTTGGCTCAAAAAGACGACGCCGGCAATTTTATCGAGCAAAACCAGGCGCTGGCGGCATCGGCCGAGAAAGCACTTGAAAAGGCGCGTTCGAAAATCGGCCTATTCAAGGTTATAGAGAATCTTTTTTTCGGCGCGAGCCTCGGGTCGGTGTTGTTGCTGGCGGCGGTGGGCCTCGCGATCACTTTCGGAGTGATGGGGGTGATCAACATGGCGCACGGTGAAATGATTATGCTCGGTGCATACACTACTTTCGCCGTGCAGCAGTTGTTTCCGGGTTTGATAGAAATTTCGGTGCTATTGGCGATACCTTGCGCGTTTTTAGTTTCGGGCGCGGTGGGTGTATTGATTGAGCGTACGGTCATACGCCACCTTTACGGCAGGCCACTGGAGACTCTGCTTGCCACCTTTGGCGTCAGCCTTATTCTGCAACAAGCGGTACGCACTTATAACGCTAATAATGTGCCGGTCGAAACACCGCAATGGATGTCGGGATTCTACCAATTAAACGGTGCGCTTTCGTTCACTTATAATCGCCTTTACATCATTATTTTTGCGCTTCTGGTGTTGGCCGGCCTCGCGTTATTGTTGCGAAAGACGCTGGTTGGTTTGCAGGTGCGCGCTGTCACTCAAAACCGGGCGATGGCCAATTCCATGGGCATTCGCTCGTCCTGGGTAGACGCGTTGACGTTTGGTCTGGGCTCAGGTATTGCCGGCGTCGCGGGTGTCGCCCTCAGTCTGATCACCAATGTCGGGCCGAACCTCGGGCAGCAGTACATTATTGACTCATTTATGGTGGTGGTTTTCGGCGGTGTTGGCAATCTTATGGGCACCTTCTTCGCAGCTATGAGTCTCGGTGTGCTCAATAAATTTCTTGAGCCTTTTTCCGGTGCGGTGCTCGGCAAGATCATAGTGTTATCTTTTATTATTCTGTTTATTCAGTGGCGACCGCGCGGACTGTTCGCGTTAAAAGGTCGGTTTGTGGAGGATTAATATGACCCGGCGCTCGGTTATTCAAAGAATGATTGTCGACGAGCGCGCTTCGCGTTGGCTTGTTATTGCGATGATAACGATTGCGGTTTTGGTTCCAGTGTTCAATCTACTGGTGCCAGTGAGCTCGGCTTTCCACCTGCCCACTTATATGGTGTCTTTGCTCGGCAAATATCTGTGCTTCGCGATTCTTGCGCTGGCACTCGATCTTGTCTGGGGATATTGCGGTATTCTCAGTCTGGGCCATGGCGCCTTCTTCGGCCTCGGCGGCTACGCCATGGGCATGTATTTGATGCGCCAGATTGGCGACCGCGGCGTTTACGGCGATGCTTTGCTGCCGGATTTTATGGTGTTTTTGAACTGGAAGGAGTTGCCCTGGTTCTGGCAAGGCTTCGATATGTTTTGGTTTGCGATGATTATGGTCGTGCTGGTTCCGGGCATTCTGGCGTTTTTATTCGGCTGGTTGGCGTTTCGCTCGCGCGTGACCGGGGTGTATTTCTCGATTATTACCCAAGCGCTGACTTACGCTTTGATGCTTGCATTTTTTCGCAACGATATGGGCTTTGGCGGCAACAACGGTCTAACCGATTTTAAAGAACTGCTCGGCTTCAGTTTGCAAAGCGATGGCACTCGGGTCGTACTGTTTGTGCTAACCGTTGTATTTCTTGGCCTTGCGTATTGTGTTTGCAAGTACATCACTATGGGCAAAGCGGGCCGGGTGCTGGTCGCGGTGCGCGATGCGGAAAGTCGCACGCGGTTTATCGGCTATAGGGTCGAGCACTACAAGCTGTTTGTTTTTGTTCTATCCGCAGTGATCGCAGGCATTGCAGGCGCACTTTATGTGCCCCAGATCGGAATCATTAACCCGAGCGAGTTTAACCCTCTCAACTCTATCGAGATCGTGATATGGGTGGCCATAGGCGGGCGCGGAACCCTCTACGGCGCGATCATAGGCGCGGTACTGGTTAACTACGCCAAAACCTTTTTCACCAGCGGCGTGTTTGCCGAGTTCTGGCTCTTTCTTCTGGGCGCGCTTTTTGTTATCACGACTGTCTACCTGCCCAACGGCCTGATTGGAATTGTCGGTGGCGTGCTCGATAAGGCCCGCATTCGTAAAGCGGTGGTCGGCACTAAGTCCGCCAACA
>CAZING010000256.1:0-3066 GCA_964540505.1 uncultured Cellvibrionaceae bacterium
GGCGAGGCGACAGAAGACCAATGGCTGGCCATCGATGCCGCCATTGTCGACCGGGACGGTCTGCCGGACACCTTCACTTATCAATGGTTTCGAGACGGCCAGCGGATCGCCGGCGCGACCGGGCTCACCTACCAGCTTTCAGACGACGACGTGGGCGCGGTCATCCACGCCCAGGTGAGCTACCGAGATTTGCAAGGCACCGAAGAAACACTGCGCACGGCCAATACCCAGGCGGTGGTTAATCTCAACGATGCCCCAAGCGGCCAGTTGACCATAGTCGGTCAGCTAGTTGAAGACCAACGGCTGAAAGTCGAGGCGCAAATTACCGACGACGACGGCCTGTCGACCGATTTTTCTTATCAATGGTTTCGCAATGACCTGATAATTGAGGGCGCCAACCAAGCGTTCTATCGTTTGGGCGCGGACGATGTCGACAGTCAAATTTCGGTTCGCGTCGGCTACACAGACGATCACGGCACGGACGAGAGCCTGACCGTCAGTCGCGAAGAGCGGGTGGTGATGGTGAACCATCCTGCAACCGGCAACATTATTATTCGAGGCATACCGGTTAGGGGTGAAACCCTGCACGCGAGCGCCGACATCATGGATGTCGACGGCATCGACCAATGGGCCTTGCAGTGGCTTCGCGACGGCGAACCCATTGCCGGGGCAACCGCCGCCGCTTATAAACTCACCGGTGAGGATTCCGGTAAAACGCTTTCGGTGCTGGTAAGTTTTATCGACGCGCGCGGCTTTGACGAAGCCGTGCTAAGCGACCTGTTGCTGATCCCCGACGCCCAAGAGCAAGCCCACCGCGACGACGGCCCGAAAAGCCCCGATGTGACAGTGGGCGAGTCTTCCGCCCCGCCCGCAACCGAGGCGAACGGCGAGCAAGCGACGCCAAGTGAAAGCGAGCAGACACCTGACGTTTTAGACCTACCAAACGATCACGCCGCGCGTGGGCTGATCCGGCCCGACCGTCTGGAGCGCGAATTCGATTCGATTCTTGCGAACACCGACAATTTCGGTTTGGTTGACGGGGCTCCGCAACTGCTGGACGTAGATTATAACGACTACGACTCGCTGGTTATTCTTACCGAAGAATTACAAGAGGACGGCGCGGGGGTCGAATTTCTGTTCCCCGATCTCAACGCCTCGTTGGAGTTGCTGAACGCACAGCCCTTTCGAGACGGGGTAGACCGCGCGATCCAAGACATGAAAAAAGACTCCGTCACCTTTTCGGCCGCGGTGGTAGGGGGCACCTCAGTGCTTTCCGCGAGCCTCTCGGTGGGCTATGTGATCTGGACGCTTCGGTCCGGCATTTTGGTCACAAGCTTGTTGAGCTCGCTGCCGGCCTGGCGCTTTATAGACCCGTTGCCGATTCTAAGCGGCAATGGCCACGACTATGACGAGGATGATGAATCGCTTGAATCGCTCGTCGAGCAAAAGCCACCGACACCGAAACCAGAAGCCTCTGCAGGGGTAGAGACCTAATATGGACATCATTCGCCATATCAAGCGCACCAGCACAAAGTTCAGAATCGCTATAGGTCTGTGCAGCATTACCGTCACCTTGATGATAATCGCCAATTTCATCGGGCTGCTTCCCAATGAGCAGAAACTCGAAATAGAAAAACGCGCCGAACTCGCCCAAATCGTCGCGACAAACGCAACGTTACTGATTACCCAAAGCGAGATCCGGCGAATGGAAACGCTGCTAAGAAATATCATGAATCGCCAAAGCGACCTGGTATTTGCCACCATAGAAACAGCCGAAGGCAAAACCTTAAGCCGAGTCGGTGAGCCGGATGACAACTTGCAGGCGATTGCGGTGCCGGTTTGGGAGGGCGAGAACAAGTGGGGCGAAGTCAAACTGTTCTATACGCCCCTGCAGGCCAACGGCCTGCAGGGGTTCTTGCAGCATCCCGGTGTGCTATTCATTCTTTTTGTCAGCAGCATCAGTTTTATCTTTTATTTTTTCTACCTCGGAAGAATGCTAAAGCTGCTCGACCCGTCCCAGGCAATACCCGACCGTGTCCGCTCGGCGCTCGATACCATGGCCGAAGGTTTGCTGGTGCTTGATGCCCGGCAAAACATCGTTCTGGCCAACCAGGCGTTCGCGCACATAATAGGCAAAAGCTCTGAAGAACTCGTCGGTTTTAACTGTCGAGCCTTTAAATGGCGAAACACCGATGACAGCGAATTTGTCGCCAAAGACTCGCCATGGGGAAGGGCGCTGGCAAGCGGTCAGGCAGTGACCAGCGCGCGTGTAAGGCTCGTGATCGACGCCAAGCGCAGCCACACCTTTATGGTTAACTGCTCGCCGGTGCTCGCCAACTCGGGTAAGGCCGGCGGCGTACTGGTAAGTTTCGATGACGTCACGGTGCTCGAGCAAAAAGAGATCGAGCTGTTAAAGTCGAAACAAGAGGCGGAAATCGCCAACCAATCGAAAAGCGATTTCTTAGCGAATATGAGCCACGAAATCCGTACACCAATGAATGCCATTATGGGCTTTACGGAAGTGTTGCGAAGGGGCTACAGCGACGCACAAAATTCCGACCATTTTCTCGATACCATCGCCAAGAACAGCCGCCATCTATTGGAGCTGATCAACGATATTCTCGACCTTTCGAAAGTGGAATCCGGTCAGATCGATATCGAAAGCATCGCCTGCGCGCCTCATGAAATTATCTACGATGTGTTAGAAGTTCTGGACATCAACGCTCGCAACAAAGGCATCCGCTTGGAGTACACCCCTTTGACCGAGCTGCCCAAAGAAGTCATTACCGACCCCGCGCGGTTGCGCCAGATTCTGACCAATCTGGTGGGCAATGCCATCAAATTCACCCAGCAGGGCAAGGTCACCGTGTCCACGGCTTACGGTCGAAAAGGCCCGGGTTTCGTGCTTGAGATTAAAGTTCTCGACACCGGAATTGGCATGACACCGGCGCAGCAAGCGCAAGTCTTCTCACCTTTTGTTCAAGCCGACAGCTCCATCACCCGGCGCTTCGGCGGTACCGGTTTGGGTTTAACCATCAGTAAGAAATTTGCGCAGGCGCTGGGCGG
>CAZING010000257.1:0-3016 GCA_964540505.1 uncultured Cellvibrionaceae bacterium
AGTCGCGTGCAGGGCGTCTTCAACGCGGGCTTTTTTCTCTTTCATTTCGATTTCGGTAGCGGCACCGACCTTGATCACAGCAACGCCGCCGGCCAATTTGGCTACGCGCTCTTGCAGTTTTTCACGGTCGTAGTCGGATGAGGTGTCTTCGATCTGCGCACGGATTTGAGTGACCCGGCCTTCAATCGCTTTAGCATCGCCCGCACCGTCCACTATGGTGGTGTTCTCTTTGTTCATGGTCACACGCTTGGCCGAGCCAAGATGCTCCAACTGGGTGTTCTCGAGATCCAGACCCACCTCTTCAGAGATCACAGTCGCGTTGGTCAAAGTTGCAATATCTTGCAGCATGGCTTTACGGCGGTCGCCGAAGCCAGGCGCTTTACAAGCAGCTACTTTAACTATGCCGCGCATATTGTTAACCACCAGAGTCGCCAGCGCCTCGCCTTCGACATCTTCAGCCACTATTACCAGCGGCTTGCCGGATTTAGCGACCGCTTCCAACACAGGCAGAAGTTCGCGGATATTGGTGATTTTTTTATCAACCAACAACAAGTAAGGGCTCTCGAGCTCCACGCTCATGTTGTCTTGATTGTTGATGAAGTAAGGCGACAGGTAACCGCGATCAAACTGCATACCTTCAACAACGTCGAGTTCGTTGTCGAGGCCGCTGCCCTCTTCCACAGTGATCACGCCTTCTTTACCGACTTTGTCCATCGCATCGGCAATGATGTCGCCAACTGAAGAGTCGCTGTTGGCAGAGATGGTGGCCACCTGAGCAACGGATTTGGAATCACCGCAGGGCTGCGAGATGGACTTGATGTGCGCAACGGCGGCGATAACGGCTTTATCGATACCGCGCTTGAGGTCCATGGGGTTCATGCCCGCGGCGACGGATTTCAGGCCTTCGTTGACAATAGATTGCGCCAACACGGTCGCGGTAGTGGTGCCATCGCCCGCCTCGTCGGACGCTTGCGACGCCACTTCTTTAACCATTTGCGCACCCATGTTTTCGAACCGGTCTTTCAGTTCGATTTCTTTGGCCACAGATACACCGTCTTTGGTGACTGTGGGCGCGCCGTATGATTTTTCCAAAATAACGTTGCGGCCTTTGGGGCCGAGAGTTGCTTTAACCGCATCGGCCAAGACGTTAACACCGGATAGCATTTTCTGACGGGCGCTATCGCCAAATTTAACCAGTTTAGCAGCCATAAGTTTTGATCCTTTTCTAGATTATCTGAATGTGAATTGCGGCGAAATCTGGGTTCGCCAGCCGATTAAATGCTTATTCAATCACGGCCTTGATGTCGCTTTCGCTCAGGATGATCAGCTCTTCGCCATCCAGCTCAATCGTGTCGGAACCGGCGTATTTGCCGAACACGATCACATCACCCACCTTGACGTCGACGGGACGCAGATCACCGTTGTCGAGAACGCGCCCACCGCCAACGGCCACAACCGTGCCCTGATTAGGCTTTTCCTTAGCGGAACCTGGAAGCACGATACCACCTGGCGTGGTTGTTTCTTCTTCCTTGCGGCGCACCACGACACGATCGTGTAAAGGACGAATTTTCATTGACTTTGTCTCCAATAAAGTAACATTTTCGAGTTGTCGGGCTTGGCGGAAAGCCAAAAACCCAGTTTTGAAACACGCTTGTGCCCAAAGGACACAACGGTTACGAAGTCTGAAGGCAAGATGGGACCTAATTCGGCTATTTCAACGGGGAGGGCAAACTTTTTTTGTTTTTTAAGGGATTATTTGCAGGTTTTCGGGCGCCTCGCACAGTAAATCAATCCTCGCGCCTAAACTGACCCTCAATCGTGCGGCCATTTTCCTTTTTGCCCGCACCGAGCGGCGTATCATGGCCCCGGACGATCCGCGCGCCCTTAAGTCGCCTCTGCACCCAAAGCAACAGCAAGTGACGCACACCCGGAATGAGACAGGCGAGGCCCAGGACATCGGTGACAAAGCCCGGGATCAACAACAACAAGCCGCCCACCGCCAGAAAGATGCCGCTCGCCATTTCCTTTGCGGGCATGACCCCCTCGGCCATTTTCGCCCGAGCGCGGGTGAGCGTCTGATAGCCTTGGCGCTTCAAAAGCGCAATGCCCAACAAAGCGCTGCCGATCACCAGCGCTACGGTAGGCAGGGCGCCGATCTGCCGCCCCACCAATACCAGGACATAGATCTCCACTAACGGCAGACCAATAAATAGAAGAAGCAACAGAGGCACAGTTAAGCCCTTTTTATCTGGATGGGTTCATTTTGGGGCCGGTTAGCTCTAAGACACGAATGAGCTGCGAGGTTCCCCTGGTTCACAAGGCGGGCGGCGGCGGCCTGCACGTACCTGACGAGCGCGGCCTCAATACGGCAGAACCGGGCCGATTACCAGGCGTAATTCACGCCGACCCGATAGGTGGTGTCGGTGCGCGAGGCGTTGGGATCCAAGTCTTTGGCATAATTGACGAAATCCCATCTGGCGCTAAAAACAGCCGAAATGCCGAATCCGATTGGCATTTGGATTCCGGTCTCGGTTCTTACACGCCATCGGTCAGCCCTGCCGGCGGCAAGGCTATTGATCGCCTCAGTGTACTCATTTTTGTTGTAAAGGTTAAAACCGTTTTCGAAGGTGTAACGAAAGTTATTCGCCAAGCGCACCGAGGTATAGGCTTCGGGCTCATCCTCAGAGGGGTTGTCTCGCAGGTAGGTCATACTTTGGTCAAGGCCCAGCTCGAGCGCGAGCGCTGTGCGTTCGCTCTCCCAGAACTGGTAACCCAAACCCACACCGATTACGTACTCCTCTTGAATGTTGCGATTGTCATCCCGCTCCCCGGAGATTTTATTTGCGAGGTACCACTGCGGCACAAAAAACCAATCCAGCGTATAGACCCCCAACAGCTGGGTGCGCAAAGTAACCGTTGTGGTATCGGTTGCCGAGTCGAAGCCTTCAATCTGCTGGCCGTTATAAGTGGCGGTGACTATGTGGCGGATATCGCTGTGGCGCAAAGTGACCTTCGA
>CAZING010000258.1:0-3011 GCA_964540505.1 uncultured Cellvibrionaceae bacterium
CGCGTCGCAAATCAGCGATTGGCCGGGCACCGAGCGTATGGCGTCGCCGCAGATTGTGCCGCCGTAGCCGATAGTGTTGCCGGCGGCTGTCGCTACACGGATCACCGCAGCAGACACGCAGTCTTCGCCGACCACCGCGAGGTAATCGCCCTCAGCTATACCACTGGCGCTATCGAGCTCTAGGCTGCTACCGGAATGGGCTTTGACATCGTACAACACGCCCTCGGCGCCACGCACAATAATGGAGTCGGGTATCGGTTCGCCGCCAGTGGCGCCGACAATCGTACGAACCTGATCGCGATAGGCTTGGGGGAATGTACTTGTGCCGTCAGACCCGGCAAAACCCACCACAGCTTCAGGCCCCCAAAACTCGGCGGCACTGGCCTCTACGGTACCCACCAAAGCCAGTTCTGCGCCCGAGGTCGCGCAACCAAGATAGCCGGCCGCTTGTATGTCGCGGCCGATCACATCCAACGCGAAGCGCGCGTTCTCTTGGATGTAGGACATTTCCTCTTGGCTTAAAAAAGTAGTTTTGCTGGTGAACATAACCTGCAGCACCCCCGCCAGCACAATCATGCTGATAAGGATCGCCACCATTAATTCGACCAATGACAACCCCAACTGACGCACAGGCTTCATCGCCGAACGCACAATGCCTACCATAATTAAATCCTCACCATCAGATGATAGGTTTTGCGCGTTGCGCCTGCGTCTTCTGGGTCTTTCTGTTCCGCGCGGCTGTCATCGAACGACAGTTCAATAGCCAAATAGTCGCCTGTTGGCGTTTGGGTCACTTTCGCTTGGCTCGCCGGGAGGTTGGCGTAAAGCCTACGACTCCAGCTCCAAAGGTCGGCCGCCGCCATGTCCCGGCCTGAACAGCCCGCGACGGAATTGCAATCGGCTGCTGCCCCTGGCTGCGGGTCGTCTGCATCTGGCACATCCCCCACATAATTAGCGACGCTGCCGGGGTTCGTGCGAATGCGCTCGGCCAGATCGTTAGCCAGGTAAATGGCTTGCGAATACACATGCGCGGATTGGTTGTACTGCATGGATTTGGCTTGCATCGCCAGAATGCCGAGGATACCTATGGCCAGCACGAACAGAGAGATCATGGTCTCTAACAGCGAAGCGCCCTTTTGGTAGCTTGGCGCCGTGACGTTTGTTTTCAGCGTTTTCATGTTATAGGTTTCCATTTTCTAAAGCCTTTAAGGACAGGCGAGGTTTGCATTGGCCTTCAGGGGGTCTTGATGAATGCCGTCGCCGTCGACCCCGTCACGCGTTTTCATGACATTGCCCGCGGCGGTAACAAAAAGCCCGCGCGCGTAAGATGCGTCGTTGTCCGGTTCGCACACCACCAAAAGCGTCGGCTGCACGGCTTTCAAAAAGCCGCGCGTGCCGTAGGCAATCAAGTTTGCTGCTTCGTTATTGATGCCTGCGCGCGCGCTGACGTTAAAGTTGTTGCTGTTTTTAAAGACTTCCAGTACTTGCTCGTCGGCATCGAGTTTGGTGTCGCCGTTGTTATCGATAAACACAAGCCAACCGTCACTCCAGCTTCCGGTATTTTCAACACAGGCGGTTTGGTCGGAGTTGCTCGCGCACACCACCACGTTCGCGTTACGCGTGGTGGCGGCGGTGCGCGCGGCGGCAAGCGCGGCCGACAATTGGCTTTGAATGGAATCTATGCGGTTGCGTTTAATGAGGTTGTCGAACGAGGGAGCCGCGATGGCGGCGAGCACCGCAACGACCAATACCGTAATCATTAATTCGATAATGGTGAAACCGCCCTGCCGACGACCGACAGTGGCCCCGGGGGAAACGCGGCTCGACTTTAAACAATATTCGCTCTGAATCGGTAACATAACTTTTACTTCCTTATCGTTTCAGGCCACTGAAATTGCGGCGCTGGCGATAACACAGATGCTTCAGAATCTCTGATGGTGCGTTTCGTCGCTCGAGCGTGTCACGAAGCGCTTTGTTATTTTTCGTTTATGGCGTCGCGGCGAATGGCTGGGCGCATCAGATTAGGGACAAACTCTATCCATTGCCTTGGGTTTGTGCAACCGCGACCGAAGCGCGCTGGCCGCTCACAGATAAAAGGGCAATGAATACGCGCGAACGGCAGAAGCATTTTGCGACGTGACTCACATTTTGTCGCCGCTGGCTGCCCGCAAAAATGCAATGCGCCTAAAGCGTCGGAAAATCACCAGGGCCATACATCTAATACTTTCCAACTAGCTTAAAGAAATGCGTTTGCACTTCTGACTCATTCTTTAGAATTATTTTTGGGCGTATCGCGCGTATTTGTGAACATTGGACGCACGCCAAACCTGCCCGCAAAACGCCCCGAGCACGGCATCGTCGCGGACTGCGAATTTTTTGAACTTTTACCGGTCGTTAGGGCGCGGATAAACGGTTGATTTCACCGATAAATGAAATAAGCGGCGTTTCCGCGTTAAAACTACGCGTAAAAGAGGCGCAAGTTCTCACGGGGGAAGTGCTTAACTCAGGCATTACTGGTAGCGTGTTGGGTCTTCCACGCCCGCCTCTTTAAAGCCGATACGGCGCAAGTGGCAAGCGTCGCAGCGCCCGCAGGCGCGGCCGAAATCGTCGGCCTGATAACACGAAACGGTCATGCCGTAATCGACCCCAAGGGCCTGACCTTTACGAATAATCTCGCTTTTTGTTAAAGCCAGCAGCGGCGCTTCGATGCGAATCGTCTGGCCTTCGACCCCGGCACGGGTGGCGAGGTTGGCCATGGTTTGAAACGCGCTTATGTACTCGGGCCGGCAATCGGGGTAGCCGGAGTAATCGATGGCGTTCACGCCTATAAAAATAGCTTCGGCTTCTAGGACTTCGGCCCAACCGAGCGCGATCGCAAGAAACACCGTATTGCGGGCCGGTACATAGGTTATAGGTATGCTTTGGCTGAGCGCGCCCTCGTCGGATTCTGGAATGGCGATGCCGGTATCGGTCAAAGCCGAGCCGCCTATGCTGTTTAGGTTCAGCGTCAC
>CAZING010000259.1:0-3007 GCA_964540505.1 uncultured Cellvibrionaceae bacterium
TGAAGCACAGTCGAAGCAGCTCGAAACCCGCGTTCGGGCGACAGAGTACAAAACGCCAAAACCGACGCTAAACCAACTGAGCGCGGTCGCCTAAAACTGCCGGCTCAATGGCTGCCGCCGCTGGCCCTCTGCGCGGGGGGCGCTTTTCGGCGCGCAAACGCGCACGAAATCCAAAGGGCGCCCATAGGAATCAAAAGCGGGAATAAATAAGGGTATAGGATTGCCGTGGTCATTAGCGCGAAAAAGGCGGCGGTGCCCAACACCAGCAGACCGAGCCGCGAGGTAATCCCATAGGTCATCAGCAGCGCCACCGCGATCATCATGCTCGCCAATTCCCAGCTATTCCAGCCGTTCATAAAGCCTTTAACCGGGTTGCCAATGGCGTTTGGGTTTATCGAAAGCGCAGGCGACAACAAATACCCGCTGACAGCAAGAATGCTCAGGTACACCAGTACACGAATCGGTCTTTTCACTTCCATCCCCTTGTTCTTTGCGTAGAAGCGGTCTTCGAACATTAAGCATCGGTCGGCCGATATCTTATTTTTATCGTCATAGATCGTTTTTATTGGGTCGCAAGTTAAATGCTTAACACCGACACTTTTTTAAACGGTTCATTTTAACAAAAAATAACCCGAATCAATGGCGTGGGAATTTAATCACGAACCCGGTAATGCTGCAAGCGTGTAAGAGAGCACCGGACCTCGGTTTCGTCGTCGCGTTGGGGCGTTAGGGCCGTGGCCTTAACGCTGCCGACAACGGCGCGCTTGTCGACTGCAATATTTTAAAACGCGCGTTTCAGGTGGGCCACCTTATATGTGCTGTTCGATAGAACCGAAAAGCTGAAAAGCCCTTATATGAGCAATAGAGTCGCGCTATGCGCAATCGCAGGGGTGTTGCCACACCAGACGCTCGCCAGGCCTCAATAATAAAATCAAGTGGTCGTCACTAGGCGCATAGTTGCACGAAAGGCGAAGTGCGCGTGACGATGCTTCGAGTGCTTAGTGTTTTGTCAGACTCTTCACTAACGCTCGCCGGGCGAAACAGGGTTTTAGATAATTCACATCTTCTTCGGTCATTCCCATTTCTAGGAGCGACGATTCCAGAGTTTGCACGACTTCAGTCACCTGTTCGGCGCACTGCTTCTGCATCGTTTCGCTTAAGCCCATTAACTTGCCGCCGCTTTGGATATTGTCCTTGCTCGGGCTCTGACCGAAAGGGCCAATGTTAATCGCGTGAGAACCCAGTCGTTCGGGCAGCGGCACCAAATCGTAGGCGGGGCTCAAGCGGTATTGCCCGGAGTTTTCCAGCTTTAAAAACGCGTGATTGCGGGTGTGGTCGTCGGTATTGCCAATGGCGATATTGAACAACATGCGGACAAACACGGCGCGCGCGAGATCCGCGCTTGCGCTTATCTGTCGGCCCACTGCGGCAATGCGGTCGTAGCCGATGTCGTTGAGCTGCTCGATCGATTGGATGTTCAAAAGACTGTTCGCCGAAAGCAAATGATGGCGCCGGTTGCCTTCGTGATCGGCTATATCAAAACGCTCAACCAACAAAGCGTTCCCCGAATCGGTGGCCACCAATTCGGCCTCGGCGCTGTCGATGCCGGCCTTGTGTGCCAGACGCATCATGCAGTACTCCGCCAAGGCGTTGTCAAAACGGTCGTCCGGGCGATTAAACTTAGCGATATAAGCGCGGCCTTTATGCAGCACGTGCGCTTTCGGGCGCGCGCCGCCAATGCCGCTGGAAGGCACTAGCAGCGGTTGCAATTTCTGGTCGGGGTTTTTTTGCCGGTCAAAGGTGACGGCGCCTTTGTACAGTTCATTCAGCTTGTGTTCGCCGGTCGGCACCTGTGGCTTTTCGAGTACCGGTGTATCCGAAAACCGCAGCGCCCCAACCCCGTAACCGCTGCCGAACACCAAGTAATCTGCCGTGGACACGGGCTTGGGCTCGTGAAAACGGTTCAGCAAGCGCTTGCCCCATTCGTCCGGGCCGCAATCGAGCAGCGCCCCCGGCACGCCGCTGGGGTTGAAACGCGTAATCGGAAAGTGAAATTCCCGCCCGTACACTAAGGGTAGGTTGATTGGGTCGAGCGGGAAGGCCTCGGCATTTTCGCAGTAGCTGCGCCCATAGATGAACGTGCCCAACTGCCTGGCTTGGTCCAACTCGTGATAACCCGCCACAACATACTCGCCACTTTTCAGTTGAACATGAACGTACAGTTGTTGCCGGTTGTTCATATTTAAAAGTCTGCCGGCGAGACTTTTGGGCGATGAGATGTGCCGCGTTCACCGGCAAGCGCCTGGCCTATGGTGTCCTTGTCCGGCGCCGTCAGCGCGGCAAAATCCGCTTTAAAGCCGTACAAATCCATCAGCAGAACATAAACCCCGATACTCACGGTAGGGCGACCCTTCTCGGCATCCTCCAAGGTGCCTTTAGAACACTTAATATCCCCCCGCACCTTCGCCACCGACCATTTGCGCCGCTTGCGCGCCAAACGCAAGTTATAACCGAGCGCGGCCAAATGCTGCGACAAAGCAGGAGGAATGATGTCTTTTGCTTTTACGGACATTTAATTAGTCATTTCTGGTGAGATTGGTAATTATAATAGTCACTAGCCAAAAGGCAAGCTTCACTGTTTGCGATGACTAATATAATAGTTATTATTGCTAATTATGACTAATTTAATGGGCATATATGCTCATTCATCTCTTGGAGAGTTAAAAGAGTTATTGAGACAGTCACTGTAGGGGGGTAAACGCGACAGTCAGGGGTAAACGCGACAGTCATGGTAATCCCTCCATTTTTAACCGAAGCTAATAAGAGTTATTGAGACAGTCATTATAAAAAGGGAGAAAGGATCGTTGCCCCGCTACCGGTTTTCATGAAAAATTTGCAGTTCAACACTGTGACGGTCGGCGAAAATATCGTTTTTTTGCTGTGAGGCCGAAAAGTTGCATATTCCGGACGATCTTGAACACCGATTCCGACGGAAGTTGAACACCCA
>CAZING010000260.1:0-3004 GCA_964540505.1 uncultured Cellvibrionaceae bacterium
GACGCGAGCAGGCGCCCGCCGCCGCATCGGCGCAGATGTATTTAAAAGACGGGCAAGTCCAAACCGACTGGAGCCGAACAGGCGCTCTTGCCAGCGGCATTCCAGGGTCGGTCGCGGCCTATTACGAGTTGCAGAAGGTAGCTGGGAAACTCGATTTTGCCGCGCTGTTGCAACCGGCGGCGACTATCGCCGAGCAGGGCTTTCGCGTGGATCGAACGCTCGCGCAGCGCCTCGCACGAACGCAGCAAGACATAGCGCGGTTCCCAGAAACGGCCGCGATATTCCTGCCGGAGGGCAAAGCGCTTGAGACCGGCGATCTATTAGTTCAAAGAGACCTTGCGAAGAGTTATCGCAAGTTGGCATCGCAGGGGCCCGACTGGTTTTACCGCGGCGAATTTGCCGCGGCCACCGCTCAGTGGATGGGCGCCAACGACGGTCTAATTACCGCTAAAGATTTCCACAATTATCAGCTCATTTATCGAACTCCTGTGCGAACTGAATTTCACGGGTACGAGGTTTATGGGTTTCCGCCGCCAAGTTCTGGGGGCGTGCATGTCGCCCAAGTACTGAACATTATCGATCAATTCGATCTTTCGGCGCTTTCCGACGCGCAGCGCTACCACTTAGTGGCCGAGGCATTGCGTCTGGCGTTTGCGGATCGCGCCTTCTGGCTCGGTGACAGCGATTTCGTGGCGGTTCCCGAGGGCATAAGCGATGTTGAATACGCCCGGCAACTCGCCAAGCGTATCGATTTGGGTAAAGCCGCCGACCGGGTCACCCACGGCGAACCGTCGGGAGCCGATGCGAGCTTGCTCGATAAGCACACCACCCACATCGCCACCGCGGACGCCGAAGGCAATTGGGTGGCGATTACCACCACGTTGAACACGAGCTTTGGCAGCAAAGTGGTAGTGCCCGGGACGGGTGTGTTGCTGAACAATCAAATGGATGACTTCACCGCCCAGCCCGAGGTGGCCAACGCATTTGATCTCGTGGGCTACGAGGCCAATGCCATCGCGCCCGGAAAGCGGCCGCTGTCGAGTATGAGCCCGACCATTGTGCTTGACGATGGCCAGCCGATGCTGACGCTCGGCGCCGCTGGAGGGCCGACGATTATTTCTCAGGTGGTGCAGGTGCTGATGCAGCGATTGGGGTTGAACGACACCTTAGAGGAGGCGATGTCTCACCCGAGAATCCATCATCAGTGGCAACCCAACCTCGTGTTTGCGGAGTCGAAAGTGCCCGAGTCGGTCGTGCAATCGCTCCAGCAAAAAGGTCACGATACCAAAGAGATGGGTTCCTTTGGCGGCACCCAGGCGATCGAACTACTCGAAGGCCGTTTTATCCCGATCACCGAGCCGCGCGTGGTCGAGCGCAATAAAAAGGATGCCAATTAAAACCCGTGAGTTTGAGGTTCGACCGACGTTTTTAATCGCCGCAGTCAGCCTAGGCTGGCGCGCCGCGCGACATCAGGACCGGGTTAGCGCCTTATCTATCTCGTCCGGGTCCCGCAGTCGTTTGATTTGCTCAAACAGCGTCACTGCCTCGGGGTAGGTTCGGCTGAGATACATCAGCCACTGTTTCAGCCGGTTGCCACAGAACTTTCTTGGGTAGAAGTCGAGCGTTTCGCGCTGAAAGCGGACCAACCAAGGTCGAAGTTCGTCCCAGTCGAAATAGCGATGCGGCAGCCCGTTATCTAACGCTTTAATCGCAAGCGCAAGGTCGGGTCGAGCCAGTAAGCCCCGCCCGAGCATCACGTCCGGGCAGCCGCTGTCGGCCACAGATTTCTGGTAGTTCGCCGTGGTCCAAATTTCACCGTTGGCGATAACCGGTATTCTGACCGCATCTTTGATTTCGGCGATTTGGTGCCAATAAGCCGGAGGGCGATAACCCTCGGATTTTGAACGTGCGTGGACAACAAGCTCGCTTGCGCCGGCAGCGGCGATCGCCTTTGCGGTGTCGACGTAGCCTGCGCGCTGTAAGTAGCCGAGGCGGATCTTGGCGGTCACCGGCACCTGCGGCGGCAGTGCGTCACGCACGGCCGCGACAATATCAAAAATAAGCCCAGGTTCGTCCAGTAAGCAGGCGCCGCCGCGGTGTTTGTTGACGGTTTTGGCGGGGCAGCCAAAGTTCAAATCCACCGCAGGGGCGCCCATGGCGGCCACCCGCTTGGCGTTTTGCGCCAGCGCCAAAGCGTTGCTGCCGAGCAACTGAACGCGAACTGGAACGTTTATCGGAGCTTCCAATTCCGGCGCGTAGCGGCGAAAAACCCTATAGGGTAAACGCGTATCGGTCACCCTCACGAATTCGGTGACGAAAAGGTCTACGCCGCCGATTTCGGCAAAGAGCTTGCGCATATGATGGTCGACCACACCTTCCATTGGCGCCATGTAAATTCGCATATTGGCAGTGATTCTCTTCCCAGCATAGGGGCGCGACCATACTACAGGAATTTGCACCGTTCGCCGCTTTGGCTACGACACTACTTGTAAGTGTCTGACTGTTAAGTCATTATTTCCGCCCTTCGAGCGGAGACGGCATCGATTTTTTGAAAAACGACCGCCAGTTCGACGATAAATTTGGGTTCGGAACGCCGCCACAACCAATCCGCTGAGTGTCGCAGCGGGGGCGCGGGCGGGCTTACACCAGTTAGCGGGGCGAGCGCAGACCTTTTTCAGGACGGCCAACACCGCGCTGCATTTGGTGTTTCTCGGTTAACTCGTGTCGCGCAGATCGCGGTCCGACCAGTGTTTTTTTATGGGGGAAGAATGCAATCTACTTTAATGTCGCAGGCGTTCAGTCTGCTTTGGGTAGGCATGAGCGCGGTCATGATTTTTTTGGCGTTGTTGGTGGTATTGACCGACGCCGCCGCGCGTCTGTTGGCCCGGTTTGCTCCTGATCCCATTCCGGAGATCGCTCCGCAGCGGGCGCGTCGGTCCAAATTGGACAAGGCGCCGGTGGACGCGGTGACCCGCAAGGTCATCGAAGTGGCCCTACAGAAACA
>CAZING010000261.1:0-2869 GCA_964540505.1 uncultured Cellvibrionaceae bacterium
TCTCGTGCATTGCGCTACCTCAGCAGTGCTACTCCGGTGACGGGGCGCTGCGGTTGGCCGGTACCTTAGACCACAGCTTCTCCAGCTCGTAGAACTCTCGGGTTTCGGCCTGCATCACGTGCACGACTGTATCGCCAAAATCCACCAGCACCCACTCGCCTGTCTCCAGGCCCTCCACACCCATCGGGCGCGCGCCTTTGGCTTTCAACTCTTCCACCACGTTGCCGGCCAGCGATTTCACATGCCGGGTGGAAGTGCCATTGGCAATGACCAGGTAATCCATAACATCCGACAACTCCCTAACGTCCAGCTCGACAATCTTCTGGCCTTTGAGGTTTTCGAGGGCTTCAATAATTTGTGTGTTTAATTCTGTGCTCATTGGACCTTAACTGTATAAATGATGGTGGTGAATGTAGGCGCGCACCGGCTCGCAAACAAGAAAGGCGGGGTTGCCCTTCTCGGCCAAAGTGGTGCGCACCAAGGATGAAGATACCGACACGGGCGTGGTGGTAACAAACCCAAGTGCGCCGGTGGTGGGTTCGCGGTGGTTCAGCGGCGGCAAGCGCGCGGCAAATGCCGCCACAGGCTCGGGCACCGCGGCCGACGTGCCGGGGCGCTTGGCAACCAAAAAGCTTGCAAACGCGGGCAACTCGCCAAAGCGGTGCCACTCGGCAATGCTCGCCCAACTGTCCATACCCATAACCCACACCAGCGTATCCTGAGGGTAGGTACCGCGCATTTGCGCCAGGGTGTCGTAGGTGTAAGAGCTTGCCGCGCGGTCAATCTCATGGGGCTCGACGTAAAAGGCCTCGCCACCGGTCACCCGGTTCAGCTCTGCCACCGCCAGGTGCAACATGGCCAGGCGCTGCTCGGGCCGGCAATGGGCTTGCGCCTTAAGGGGCGAACGGTAATTGGGGATAAACGCCAAAGTGCTGTCGGCAAACTGCGCCTGGCACTCAAGCGCCAAACGCATATGCCCCAAGTGCACGGGGTCGAAGCTGCCACCAAGCAACAGCCGCACGCGTGAACTCACGAACGCGTGTGCCCGTTACCGTACACGACCCATTTTTGCGACGTTAGCCCTTCCAGGCCCACCGGCCCACGGGCGTGAATTTTATCGGTGGAAATGCCAATTTCCGCGCCAAGCCCGTACTCGAAACCGTCGGCAAAGCGCGTGGAGGCGTTCACCATCACCGAGGCCGAATCCACTTCGGTGATAAACCGGCGGGTGAGCGTGTAATTCTCAGAGATTATCGCATCCGTATGCTGCGAGCCGTACTTGCCGATATGCGCTATCGCCTCGTCTATGCCCGCCACCACGCGTATTGCCAGAATGGGCGCCAGGTACTCGGCGTACCAGTCGTCTTCGGTGGCGGCTTCGGCCTGCGCCACGCATTTTTGGGTGGCCTCGCAACCGCGCAGCACCACGCCTTTTTCGAGGTAAGCTTCGGCAAGCTTTGGCAGTAACCGCTCGGCAATGCTCTCGTGCACCAGCAAGGTTTCCATGGCGTTGCATACGCCATAGCGGTGCGTTTTGGCGTTTAGCGCAATCGCGTGCGCCTTTTCCAGGTCGGCGGTGGCGTCCACATACACATGGCAAACCCCATCCAGATGTTTGATCACCGGCACCTTGGCTTCATTGGTAATCCGCTCAATCAAGCCCCTGCCGCCGCGCGGCACAATCACGTCCACGTACTCGGCCATGGTAATCAACTCACCCACCGCCGCGCGGTCGGTGGTGTCAATCACCTGCACCGCACCGCTCGGCAGGCCCGCTTCGGCAAGCCCGGCGCGGATGCAAGCGGCAATCGCCTGGTTGGAATGTATGGCTTCGCTGCCGCCGCGAAGAATCGCAGCGTTGCCGGATTTCAGACACAGGCTGGCGGCGTCGATAGTAACATTCGGGCGAGACTCGTAAATGATGCCCACCACACCCAGGGGCACGCGCATTTTACCCACCTGAATACCCGAGGGCCGGTAGGCAAGCTCTGTGACTTCACCTATCGGGTCGCGAAGCGCAACCACCTGCGTTAAACCTTCCACCATCGCATCGATGCGCGCCGGGGTCAGCTCTAACCGGTCGAGCAACGCGGCCTCAAGGCCATTGGCGCGGCCATTTTCCAAGTCGGTTGCGTTGGCCTTGATGATGGCCGCACGCTCTTTCTGCAACTGCTGGGCAATCGCCAAAAGCGCGTTATTTTTAACCGCAGAATCCGCCGCCGCCATAACGCGCGCCGCCGCCCGAGCCTCACGGCCCACCTGTTTCATATAATCTTGTACGTTCATACCCACCAATTCTTTAACGCCCATGCACTGCAAACCGCGCAGTATACACCGCGCCGGCAAGGTTCGGGGGTACCGCAACAACAAGCCGCGCCAGCGGCCGGGCCTAAGCCGTGCGCCAGTTCACGCTTGCGGAATGCGTGGCGGCAGGAAGCACGGCGGCGCCTGGGTCGGTCGGGCGTTTGCGGGGAGGTGAGTGGTGTTGCGGTTGGAGGTTGCGATGAGTGGTTTTAAGGCGTGGTATGCGCGCTTTAAAGCTTGCTAGGGCCTCAACACCTGAGGCAGGTGTTGGGCTTTTGTTTGGTGATTTTCGGCTTCGATATTAGGCGGCTTGGTTTTGGTTCATCAAGGTGAGGATGGTTTCTATGTTCCAGAGGGTGCCGTCGTCGAAGTGGATTTCTTGGAGGGGGTTGGTAGGGCTCAGCGGGTCGTCACCCCAGAAGAAATAATCGACCGTTATAGCTTCTCCGTCCGGCAAACCTATCGACAAGGTACGGCCCACCCGCGTCAGAGACACGTCATCGGGCGACAGCTTCTGTAATACCATTAGATTGCGTTTGTCCTCCCGATTTTCGTTGAACCTCTC
>CAZING010000262.1:0-2833 GCA_964540505.1 uncultured Cellvibrionaceae bacterium
TTAAATCGGGGCACGATGAGTGAATCGCCGTCTTCCAGTTTGAAGTCGGCCGATTCGGTTAACTTTAGAATTTCCGGAAGGTCGATCACCATTCTGCCTAGAGGTTTAAGGCTGTCCAGGCTGTTTAATAACGATTCGGCTTCAGTCACATCGATTTCATGCGAGTCGTCGGCGCTTGCCACCGTTTGCGAGGCGATATCGCTTTGCAGCTTGCCTTTGAACTCTGCGATGCGTTGCGCTTCCAGTTCGCGCAATTCATGTCGTGTGAAAATGGCGCCTTCGGGGTAGGCGTCCATGGTCAAGCCGCCGGCTCTGGTAATCAGGTTGGTCAATGTCTCGCCGGGTATGATGGTATAGGTGCCGGGGAACATGACCTCGCCTTGAATTTTGACAGATTCTTTATTCTTCCAAAGCGGGATTTGTTTCACCTGTAAAGTGTCGCCTGGCTGCAGCAGTGGCGGCTTCGCGACAAAATCTACAAGAATGTGTTCAACCGTGCGTTGGCGGTTCTCGTCGATGCTGTATCGGGTGATCTCACCGTTGGTGCCCATGGCGCTTTCGGTGAGGCCGCCGGCCAAGCGTATCAGGTCTTCTGTGGTCATCGACGAGGTCAACGGGTAGTCGCCGGGGAAGCGGACGCTGCCGCTTACCGCAACTGTCTGCGTTCTTTCATTGTAATTCGCTTGGTTTTGCAATTGATCCAACAGTGACGTCAGCTCATCGCTTCGCGACTCTCGGTAATCGAACAATCGCACTATGTCGCGCTTTTGCAGAATGGGATCCATATTGCTTTGCGGGTTCGCCCAGGCTTGGTGGGGGGCGAAGATCTTTACCGACACCTCCAACGTTTTAGGGTCGAAGCGCTGAATCAGACCTATATGGATATCCGGATTCGGCAGCATGGCGGTCGGGCCTTCGATAACCTCAGTGAAGCGCAGATTCGGTCGCCAGGCTCTATCCCCCGGACGCTTTACGTGGCCACTTACGGTTATTTGGTTGTTGACGAATTCCAAGGTAGAGGGAATGGTAAGTTGGTCGCCGTTGGCGAGGTTGAAATCTCGATTACCCGGTTTGGCTAAGTCGATGTTGAGGAAGTTCGTTTCGCCTTCGCCATTAATACGTATCAATTGCGCAGAGCTAGCATGCGCAGTGCTGGTTAAACCGCCCGCCAATTTGACAAGGTCCCACGCCGAAAGGGCGTCTTTTATTTCATAGATGGCCGGTCGTTGAACTTCTCCGGTAATCGCGACGGTCTTGCCAAGCGGTGGCACAAAGATGACATCCCCTGGAAGTAACCGGGCGTCCTTTGAGGTGTCGCCGTGAAGCAACAGGTCATAAAGGTCGAGCGAGGTTTCGACCCGACCGTTGCGTTTCAGTTGGATGTTGCGCAATGACCCGACCTTACTGACGCCGCCGCTTTCAAATAGCGCGTTAGTCAAAGTGGAAAGCGAACCTACGGTGAAGGAGCCGGGTCGCTGCACATCGCCCAATACAAAGACCCGTATCGTGCGCAGTGCGCCCATAGTAATCGATGCCTTTACGCCAATTTTTTGTTCGGCGACTATATTCTCTATGACGTTTTGTGCCTTGCTAAACGTCAGTCCCGCAAGGTTTACCGGTCCGATTTGCGGGAATTGCACTTGGCCTTCACGGTTCACCACTAGAGAGTAGGTGGCGTTTTCTTTGCCGTACAGTTGCACCACCATAGTGTCGCCCGGACCAAGCACGTAGTCGGCAGGAACCGGGACTGTCACAGCCGGGCGAAAGCCATCGCCACTGTCGGTGAACAAATTACTGCCGAATTGCGTCAGGGGTTGTTTGCTTGGCTGAGACGCAGGCGTCCTGTTGTCGGCGCGTTGCTGGTTGGAGTAGGAGTCGGGACTAGAGCTGGAACTTGCGCCCGGCATATTAGACGGCTGCTGTTTGGGGCCAGTTTCGACCAGTTGCGGCTGATTCGCGGGGGTCGCATTGCCCGGTAATGCGTCGAGATCAATCCCCGCTTGCTCGGCGAGTTGCCTTTGCTGCGCAGGGCTCATTTTGTTGAATTGGTCGATTTGCTGTTGCGACGGGGTGAACGCCTGGCCGTTCGAGATCAGCGCGCACAGCCCGAGGGCAACCCCTAATTTACGAAAAAGCGGATGCATGAGTCTTCTCATATAACAAGTCTATTGTGTTTTTTTGTAATGGCGGTCACCACATCCCTTGAAGTCGAATAAAGCCGCCGCTGTCGATTTCTTCGCCGGCCAAGAACAGAGGCTGGCTGTGATGAAAGAGGCCGATTTGAATAAGATAGGTGTCGGTAATCGGCGCATTGTACTCGAAGGTAACGCTGTCATTGGTGATGGCTTGATCGCCGAAAACATTGCCGCCGATTTGGCGGTTCGTACCGTCGGTATTGATGCGATTGTGCGCAACTGACAGCACAGCGTGATGGCCATTTCGCAAATACGCCTGAAGGCGCGCCGTGAGTATTTCGCTGTCGTTATCGGACGAGGCGCCCAGGGGGCGACCGAGATAGCGGTAGCCGCTGGCATATATAGTGTGTTCGTAGGCGACGTTATAGGCCGGGCGTTTGATGCTGCCGCCTTGGGCTTCGGCGCGGTCATAGAAATAAACGGTGGAGTTTTGCGCCTCAAAGCTGACCCGCAGTTGCGTATCGAGCCAGTGAAACGCGGTCTCTGCGCCCGCCATGCCGATATGGCGCGATGGCAAACCACCGGCCTCGTCTTCACCAATCAGTTGAGCGTAAACTGCGCTTTTTAGGCCGCCGGTACTGAACCCCCAGCGCGCATCGAAACCTGCGAGTTGGTTGCCGGGCTCGTCGTCTATCGCC
>CAZING010000263.1:0-2828 GCA_964540505.1 uncultured Cellvibrionaceae bacterium
TCAGCGATTCTGGGTTCGTTTTCTGCACATACCTAGATTCCGTAAAAGGCAAGGACATCTTTCGAAACCCGAAGGTAGGTATGACAGTTTGGTGGGATCATGTGGGCTACCAAGTAAGGATAGTCGGCGTGGCCGAACCCATAGATGAGGCAGAAGCAGTTAAGTATTGGAGAGCTCGGAGTCGGAGCGCTCAGCTGACAACGACCGCATTCGACCAAAGTCAGTTGCTAGCATCAGAGGAAGAACTGGATGTGAAAATTAAGGAGGCTGCAATTCAATTTGACGGTGCAGAGATTCCTCGGCCCACCAATTGGGGAGGGTTTCGCGTAATGCCACGGGCTGTCGAGTTCTTGTCATTTGAGGAAAGCAGGCTGCATCTGCGGCAGCTGTATCGAATGGAAGGCGAAGTGTGGACCAAGCGGTTACTTCAGCCGTGAAGGATATACCAAGGCCCAGCGCAATCGTGCAATGACATGGGCGCTTGCACTGGCAACGTTAGCCATTAATTAAAAAAATTCAAGGTGAGCATATGACCGTAGAGAATCAGAGTGATATTGATGGCATTATGAACGTTGGCCGGGTAGTCGCATATGTGCGTGACACTATGCTGAATACCATAGAGCCGGGTATGACTACGGCTGAATTGGATAAATTGGGGGCTGAGTTACTTATCCGCTTTGAAGCTAGGTCAGCACCCAAGGCCACCTACAATTTCCCAGGAGCAACCTGTATCAGCGTTAATGAAGAAGCTGCGCATGGTATTCCTGGCGATAGAATTATCCAGGCTGGGGACATTGTAAACGTCGATGTGTCCGCTGAGTTAGACGGTTATTTTGCGGATACTGGCGGCACGATAGTTGTTCCGCCTGTGACTAGAGTCAAGGCGCAATTGTGTCATGCCACTCAGTTGGCTTTAAAAAACGCGATAGCCAAAGCCCGGGCAGGTGCTCCAATCAACCAAATAGGAAAAGCCATCCAACGTACTGCGAAGTCGCAGGGGTTCAAGGTAATAAAGAATCTTGCCGGCCATGGCATCGGTCGAAACTTACACGAAGAGCCTGAGGGAATCGTCAGTTACTTTGATCGTCGCGATACACGCCGACTGCAACTCGGCCAAGTAATTGCTATAGAGCCGTTTCTTTCGACCAAAAGCACCTCGGTCACCGAAGCGGCCGATGGGTGGACTCTTGTAGGCCATCCATCCAATCTTTCCGCACAGTACGAACATACCCTCATCGTCACGAGGGGGGCTCCCATTATTGCTACGCTTTCCGAAGGTCGCGGCTAACAATAACATCAATCGGACGCTCGTTTCACTTGCGCCGGTTATACCGGGCGTTAATAATTAATCGTAATCATGCGAAGAGTTCTGATCATATTACTCCTTGTTCCACTGGGTTCCTTAGCTAGTGAAATTCGGCCTTTCGAATCTGACGGGTGTAGCTTATTTCCGAATGGCACGATTCAGCAAAACGAATTATGGCTGTCCTGCTGCATAGCTCATGATCGTGCATACTGGAAAGGGGGCGTATATCAAGAGCGAGTTGCCGCAGATAAGGAATTAGAAGCTTGCGTAGCGGCAGTAGGTGAGCCGCAGACTGCGCTCCTTATGCTGGCTGGCGTAAGGGTAGGCGGAACGCCATACTTGCCTACCAAATTTCGTTGGGGCTATGGCTGGCCATTTCCAAGAGGTTATAGAGATTTAACTGACGAAGAAATCGAGCAGATCGAGACAATAGACGGTGATCATTAACAGTCGCAAGCAGCGACCCTACGAGCCCGGCGCTCCCCGCGGTCGCGCCGCTGTTACTGGCGTTAAGAGGAAAACACTGTGGAAATCGTCCCGCTGGCTGACAAGAAAGCGTTCATTACGGAGTTGGCGAAGCTTCACCATGCAGAGTGGAAGCATTTGAACCCCTCGCTTACTCTGGAGGGGCGGGCCGAAGCAATCGCCAAGGCTGCCGGCCGAGAGGGTATTCCTTCAATTTTTATCGCTGTATCCGGGAATCAGCTTGTTGGATCGGCTGCTCTAGTACACAACGACATGGACACCAAACCGGGTTTAACTCCTTGGCTGGCCGCCGTTTATGTAAAAGAGACCTTCCGGCATCAAGGAATTGCGACCGGATTGATCGCTCGATGCGAAACTGAGGCAGCTCGCGCAAATGCTGATGCTTGGTACCTCTTCACGGAGTTCGCCGCGAAACTTTACGAGAAACTCGGCTGGCGTCATCTGGAACGATGCGAATACAGGGGGGTGACGGTCGATGTCATGTGCAAGCAGATCGCCTCTCAACACGCGCAGACAAAATCGTTTTGACAATTGCTCATAGGAACACTTTGCGGAACTCTCACACTCTCTACGACTTTAATTTCACGGCACCGGAAGTATGCATATGAACGCTCGATCTAACTCGCACCTTTCTCTTCCTTGGCATGCTTGGGTTTTAGGCCTAATATTTTTACTTTTCGGGCTAGCATCTGGGTTTGATTATGTCATGAGCGTCACGCAGGGAGAATCTTACTATCGGGCATCTGGTATGACCGATCAGCAAGTAGCGTATTTCTCTGCGGTGCCGTTTTGGGCATTGATTGCGTGGGCCGTTTCAGTCTGGGCGAGCTTGCTAGGTGCCGGTGCTATGTTATTGCGCCGCCGAATTGCGCTGCCGTTATTCGCCGCATCTATTGTAGGTAGTCTGGTTAACATCTTCTACTCATTCGCATTGTCGGAGGGTCGGGAAGCTATGGGTATGCTATGGCCCATGCCATTCGTTGTCACCGCACTAACAGCGGGCATGGCCTACTACTGTAGCCGGTTCATCGAGAAA
>CAZING010000264.1:0-2827 GCA_964540505.1 uncultured Cellvibrionaceae bacterium
ATCGCAATCGAGCGACTATCCACTGCTTCCTGTAATCGTAATTTTCGCCGGTTGTATGATCATCACCACAGAGAAATGCGCGCCGCACGCAGCGCACATAGCAGTGGTAAAAAGGCGTATCGTCGAGAGAGATTTGAGTATCGCGGGACTGTGTCATATCTAATCCTTTAGGTGTGTGACAGTTTGGTGAAGCTAAAACGTTTTTGGTGCGGTGTCAAGTTTATGGATGTCCCGTATTTCTATTTAGTGTCGTGTCAAGTTATTGGATGTCCGGCATTTTCTCAGTGGGCGAAGGCCCCGATGTGGCAACGATTTGCTATATGGAAATTAAACTGCAAGACAACACCACACTGTTTGGCGCAAGCCGGGATTCCAATATCAAGGCTGCCATCAAAGCCCTGGTCAATGGGGTCAACCGGGCGAGCGGGAAACAACGCTGAGGTGAAAGATCGGGCGACCAGCGCTCGACGCATGCAAGTTTAAAATCCTGCTCAACAGACAATGAAATGGCAAATTGTTAAGGACTCCCGTTTTCGGGGTTATCATTCCTCCATCAGGACGTATCACCCGTTGTCAAATCACCTTTGGTATAAACCGATATCTAACGTGCTGGCAGTACTCGACGTAATCTGGGTCCATACTCAAATGCCGCTCCTCAGTGAGCGCCCGTACGTAGTAAATACTGGATGCGAAAACGAGTCCGAGAATATAAAACACACCCATCGAAAAGCTGGAAGTGAACATCACGTAGAGCGCGACTGGAAGGCCGACACACCACCAGGCAAAATTCTTGGCAGCATAGGCCGGGTGGCGCACAATCGCGAAGGGCCCCTTGCGAATGATGCCGCGGTGGGTCAGGTTGGAGAAGCGCACACCAAACCAGATTGTCGGAAGCATGTAGACAAAAATGCTGATGATCATCATGCCGCCGAAGATTCCGACCAGCGGCGGAAAAGGCAAATTCTGGTACAGCTTTTCGCCGGGACCGGTGAGAAACCAGCCACCCATGATTCGAAAAGGCGGATAGCTGATCAAGCAGGAGATCCAGCCGAGCCAGGTGGGCTCGGCTGAAATCGTCATGTTATCCAACCAGCGACTGGATACGACATAACCGACCCAGGCAAGGCCGACATCAAGCGTGAAAATCAGCGTCGTGCTGATATTTCCGAAATCTTTGCCTGCGAGTTCCCAACTATAGGTACCATTCTGGAAGTGGCGGATAAAACCTGCCGTTAGGTAATCCATCTGATTAACGAGAGTGCCAAAGTTGTCGATGAAAAACACGGTCATCACTGGGCAGAAGAAGAATTTCACTGCAAATCCGAGCGCTGCTCGCTTATCTTCAATGGCGAACGAAGGCTTTTTAATCCCGGGAATGCGCAGCGAAACCAGCAAAAACTTAACGACTTTCTCGGCAAGCAGGGCTAGGTCCTTGCGATCCGCCTCGCGGTTATGGCGATACGCCCGGGTCAACAGAATATAAGGCAACCCGGCCCATAAAAACAGTGTCCATAAAAATTCCAATGTGACAAACCATGGCTGGTAATAGCGATGGTTGGCTTTAAAGCCGTATTCCTGCAAGGTGTGGTAGCCATAACGGGCAAGCCAGAAAAGCAGCAGCAGATACAGGTAGTGCTTGACGCATTCGGTGATGAACCCGCTGTGATCGCGCTTTTGCAACAACGGCGACTTCTGAATAAATTCCCCGGCGTAAAATCTTCGCAGACGCCCTAACTCAACCAATGACATTACCAGTGCGACAATCACCAGCGCTGCCAACATACCCTCATTTCGAGTATCGGTGAGTTGCCATCCGAACAGCCAAAGCCCGTTATTCAGGACATTGTAGGCCTCGAAAACAAAGGCCGAGAGGATGATGGCGAAGACTCCCGCCAGGCCACATATCCAAGCGCGGTCTGTCACCCACGCCCGCTGATACCTGTGCTCAACTGCAGTTTCACTCGCGTCGATAAGATTGTTGGGATTACCGCCAGCGTAATCGCTGAGCTGGGAATCGCGTTTGATGAAGGTGCGCTTTTTCTTCGACATTGAGAGACCTTGCTTTTGTTATTATTCGAGCAGTGAGCTCAATAGGCTTGCCAGTTTATTATCTGCAAACTTGGCGACATGTAAAGAAATGTAAATGTGAGTGGGACCTCGGAATAGGACTAAACCACATCGGATCAAGCCTGTGCGACCCGATGGCCCGCCGCTGTGACCCCAATAGCATTGCCAAATTACAGTTAGCCGCTTGACACCTTGTTGCTTAAGCGCTTTCGACAGTTATGGTCGCAACCCGCACTTGTATTCGCAAGAAAGGCAAAGGAGGGCATCCATTAATTATTCTCTAAGTAAGTTCGGCATAAATCTGCATTCGTCAGGTATTTAAACGAAAGCCAAGCGCTCAGCCGTTCCCGTGCCGCATCCGATACCGGAAAGTCACGAAACTGGTCCAGGCTTTAAAACAGGTTTGACCTCGATAGGCCTTCTGGTCGAGCCCAATAACGTCCCCTGCCTTGACTATGCGACATCGAATTCTATTTTTTGTACCTCGTCGAGCTTTACGCTTTTGCCTGCTACCCAGAGGTCATACATACCTTGCATCGCCAGCCAACTTTCAGGAGTCCGGCCCAAAGCCTTGGAGAGACGCAGCGCCATCTCCGGGCTAATACCGCTTTGTTGCTTGAGCAGGCGGTTTAACGTAGACGGCGACACATCCAGCCGCCCTGCCAAATAACGGCAACTAAGGCCGAAAGGCTCCATATAGGTAGCCAGAATAAACTCGCCAGGATGAGGGGGGTTATACATCTTCATCAGTGGTAATCCT
>CAZING010000265.1:0-2822 GCA_964540505.1 uncultured Cellvibrionaceae bacterium
CGGGGGCGACCGTAGCCGCGGGCTCCACTATCACAACCTCGGTATCCGAGCAGCAACTCGCCGTTGCCAGACAAAAGCAGCGCAACATAGACGGCTGGCAAAGACCCTCAAAAAAGAAATAATTGCTTTCGTATTGAAAGATAATGTCGTAAGCTTCGGTCTTTCGTTTCGATACAGCCAAGGCCGTCAGTATTTTGAGCACAGTCAGTTCAAGACACCACCGAATTCTCGCGTTGCTTGAGGACGCCGGCAGTGTGAGGGTGGCCGAGTTGGCCTTGCAGCTGAATGTTTCCGAGGTTTCGGTTCGAAAGGATTTGGCCGCTCTCGAACGACAAGGGAAATTGATTCGGCGCCTCGGGGGCGCCGTCGCCAACCTCTCACCCCGGCAAAGCGCGCCCGCCGCGAGCCCTAATACCTCCTCAGAAGTCACCGCAAATAACGCGAAAGCGGCCATAGCCCGGGCGGCCGCGCAACTGGTGTCGCCGGGCAGTCGGTTGATCATCGACAGCGGCCAGACCACCCAGACCTTGCTTCACTATATCAGCGACTTGCCAGGCCTTGTGATCATGACCAACGCGCTGACGACCGCGAACCTCGTGCTGGCGATGCCAAACTCGCCAACCTTGTTGATGCCGGGAGGCACATGGGATCGGCAATCCCATTCGTTTCAAGGCCACCAGGCCGAGAATATGCTTCGCCAATACGATTTTGATTTTATGTTTGTCGGCGCCGATGGCATAGACGCGGAGCGCGGCACTACCACCTTCAATGAGCTGACCGGTCTCTCGCAGGCCATGGCCGAAACCGCCCAGCATGTGGTGCTGATGGCTGAGGCTAAAAAGGTCGGCCGCCGCCTGCCCAACCTCGAATTGAGCTGGCGCGATATTCAAACCTTTATAGCCGATGGGCAACTGTCGGCTGCAACCATTCAACAGATTCAAAGCTTTGGTGTGGATGTGATCCGCGCCGGCAAAGGAGAATAATATGTGCGGAATCGTCGGCGCAGTCGCGCAGCGTGATGTAAGTGACATTCTTTTAGAAGGTCTGCGTCGCTTGGAATACCGAGGCTACGACTCGGCAGGCATAGCCGTTTTGAACGGCCGCGAGCAATTACAACGTGTGCGCAAAGTGGGCAAGGTCCAGGCCTTAATCGACGCGGTAAACCAACAAAAACTGCCCGGCGGCACCGGCATTGCACACACCCGCTGGGCCACCCACGGTCAACCGACCGAGGCCAACGCCCACCCACATTTGGGCACCGCGCGCGTCGCCGTTGTCCACAACGGTATTATCGAAAACCACGAAAACCTGCGCGCCGATTTGCAGGCCGAAGGCTGCGTGTTCAATTCGGAAACCGACACCGAAGTGATTGCCCACTTGGTCGAGCAGCAACTCAACGCCCAGTCGAGCTTACTCGAAGCCGTTCGCAGCAGCCTCGGTAAACTGACAGGCGCCTACGGTACGGTGGTGATGGATTGCCTCGACCCGGATCGGCTGGTGGTCGCCCGCTCGGGCAGCCCGTTGGTGATCGGCCTTGGTATAGGCGAAAACTTTATTGCTTCCGACCAGCTTGCCTTGTTGCCGGTGACTCGCCGATTCATATTTTTAGAAGAGGGCGATGTTGCCGAAATCACCCGCTTTGACATTCGCATCTTCCAAGCCGATGGCACCCCGGTCGAGCGCGACATTCATGAAAGCAGCATAGTGTACGACGCCGGCGACAAAGGTGAATTTCGACACTTTATGTTGAAGGAAATTTACGAACAACCCAAAGCAATAGCCGACGCCCTGGAAGGGCGCTTAAAAGAAGACGGTGTCGTAGAGGCGGCGTTTGGCCCCAACGCCAATGCGGTGTTCCCAAAAGTTGAACACGTTCAGATAGTCGCGTGCGGCACCAGCTACCACGCCGGCATGGTTGCACGCTACTGGTTGGAAGAAGTTGCAGGGGTGGCCTGCGACGTCGAAATAGCTTCGGAATTTCGCTACAGGCAATCGGTCACCCGTCGCAACAGTCTTTTGATTACCATTTCGCAAAGCGGTGAGACCGCCGACACGCTGGCCGCATTGCGCTTGGCCAAACAGGCGGGCTACCTCGCAAGCCTCACCGTTTGCAACGTCGCCGGGTCTTCTTTAGTGCGCGAATCCGACCTCGCGCTGATGACGCGCGCCGGCACCGAAATTGGCGTCGCCTCCACTAAAGCCTTCACAACGCAATTGGTCGGTTTGGCGCTGCTCACTTTAGCGCTCGGTCGCCATCATAAATGCGACGCCAACTGTCAGCGCGAATGGGTCGCGGCTTTGCAACAACTGCCGACTCTTCTCGAGGAAATTCTCTCTTGCGCGGCCAGCATCGAAGCGCTTGCAGAAGAATTCGCCGATAAAGACCATGCTTTGTTCTTAGGGCGCGGCGTGCAATTTCCAGTGGCACTCGAAGGCGCGCTTAAGTTAAAAGAAATTTCCTATATACACGCCGAGGCCTACGCCGCAGGCGAGCTCAAACACGGGCCGTTGGCGCTGGTCGATGCGGATATGCCGATCATAGTGGTTGCGCCGACCAACCAACTGTTGGAAAAATTAAAATCCAATATCGAAGAAGTGCGCGCGCGCGGCGGCATCCTTTATGTATTTGCCGACCAGAGCGCTAAGTTCCAATCCGACGACACCATGCGCGTCATACCATTCCCACACGTGCCGGACGCCATCGCACCCATCGTCTATACCCTGCCGCTGCAATTGCTGTCCTACTATGTCGCGATTATCAAAGGCACAGACGTAGACCAACCCCGCAACCTCGCCAAGTCTGTAACGGTCGAATAATAAGG
>CAZING010000266.1:0-2795 GCA_964540505.1 uncultured Cellvibrionaceae bacterium
ACTGTGTCGCCAGGGTTCAACAGCGCCTGATAGACAGCGGCGTTCGCCTGGGAACCGGAGTGCGGCTGGACGTTGGCGAAATCCGCACCGAATAGAGATTTGGCTCGCTCGATAGCGAGAGCTTCGGCTTGATCGACAAACTCGCAACCCCCGTAGTAGCGCTTACCGGGGTAGCCTTCCGCGTACTTGTTGGTCAGCTTAGTGCCTTGCGCGGCCATCACCAAAGGGCTTGTGTAATTCTCCGACGCAATCAGTTCAATATGCTCTTCCTGACGGCGGCCTTCATCTTCGATAGCTGACCAGATTTCGGGGTCGAAATCGGCAACCGTTAAGCTTTTATCAAACATGGTTATCCCCAAATAAGGCTTACAAAATCGAGGGGCGCGATTGTACACCAAAACGCCCCCAGAGCGGCAGCGACCAAGCAAAAGCCGCGGCCGTGCAACCGGCATTTGAAAATTCCCTCCGACCGGGCTAACCTGCGCCACAACTATCAGACGAAACTGTCACCCAAAGCGCTGGACGCCGCCGATAATCGGTTCACCTGACATCTTGCCCGCCGCACCCGCCACAAGCTCGCCGAACTCATGCGCGCGGGCGCTCGGCTGTCAGCAATTCGAGCGATCGGGGCCCGCGCTATAACGCCGACTCATCATTCAGGAGAATGTCATGGCGCAATATGTTTTTACGATGAATCGCTTAAGCAAGGTGGTTCCGCCGAAACGCGAAATTCTGAAAGACATTTCGCTGTCGTTTTTCCCCGGCGCCAAAATTGGCGTACTGGGTTTGAACGGCGCGGGCAAATCCACACTGCTGAAAATCATGGCTGGCGTGGATCAGGACTTTCAAGGCGAAGCCAGGCCCATGCCGGAGTTGAAAATCGGCTACCTTTCGCAGGAGCCGCAGCTAAACCCCGACAAAGACGTGCGCGGTAACGTGCTTGAAGGCGCCCAGGAAGCCGTGGATGCCCTTGCAGGCTTAGAGGAGATATACGCCGCCTACGCAGAGCCGGACGCCGACTTTGACGCCTTGGCGAAAAAACAAGAGCAGCTCGAAAACATCATTCAGGCCTGGGACGCGCACAACCTCGACCACAAACTCGAAGTGGCTGCGGATGCACTTCGCCTGCCCCCCTGGGACGCCTCGGTGACCAAGCTCTCGGGCGGTGAAAAACGGCGTGTGGCGCTTTGTCGCCTGCTGTTATCGCGCCCGGACATGCTGCTTTTGGACGAGCCGACCAACCACTTGGACGCCGAGTCGGTCTATTGGCTCGAGCAGTTTCTGGTGACCTTTCCCGGCACTGTGGTGGCGATCACGCACGACCGTTACTTTTTGGACAACGCCGCCGGATGGATTTTAGAGCTCGACCGCGGTCGCGGCATTCCGTATGAGGGCAATTATTCGAGTTGGCTTGAAGCCAAAGAAAAACGACTGGCCCAAGAAGAACGCACGGAGGCTGCGCAACACAAGGCCATGAAGGCGGAGCTCGAATGGGTGCGTCAAAACCCCAAAGGCCGCCACGCGAAAAACAAAGCGCGCCTCAGCCGCTTTGAAGAAATGCAATCTCAAGAGTTTCAAAAACGCAACGAAACCAACGAAATTTACATCCCGCCGGGCGAGCGCCTCGGGGACAAGGTGATCGAATTCCAGGGCGTGCGCAAAGGCTACGGCGACAACTGTCTGATCGAAAACCTGACCTTCGCCCTCCCCAAAGGTGCAATCGTTGGCATAGTAGGTGGCAACGGCGCCGGTAAATCCACCTTGTTTCGCATGATCACCGGTGTCGAGACCCCCGATGCCGGCAAAATCGTAATAGGCGATACCGTGAAAATCGCCTATGTCGAGCAAAGCCGCGAAGACCTAAACGACAGCGCAACCGTCTGGGAGGCCGTCTCCGGCGGTCACGATATCTTAAAGATTGGCAATTATGAGGTAGGTTCGCGCGCTTACGTCGGCCGTTTTAACTTCAAGGGCACCGACCAACAAAAACGCGTGGGCGAACTGTCAGGGGGTGAACGCGGTCGCCTGCATCTGGCCAATACTTTGAAACAAGGGGCCAACGTTCTGTTATTGGATGAACCCTCGAACGACCTGGACGTGGAAACCCTCCGTGCGCTGGAAGAGGCGATTCAGGCGTTTCCTGGCTCGGCGCTGATCATCTCGCACGATCGCTGGTTTCTCGATCGGGTCGCCACCCACATTCTCGCTTATGAGGGCAATAGCGAAACGGTATTTTTCGAAGGCAATTACAGCGAATACCATGAAGACTTTCTCCAGCGCAAAGGCGCAGACGCTCAGCCAAAGCGAATGAAATACAAGCCTCTAAAAGCCTAAAAGAATTGCGTGCCAGAGGGGGACAGAAGACTTAGAACGGACCCCCTGGGCGCAGGCAAGCCAGCAGAATTTTGGGTCCCCACGGCTTGCGTCTGGGGGCGTGTTGCGGCGCCTTCTTGTTCTCGCGCGCCGCGAGGCAACGCATACGAGTACAGCCAAAATCAGATCGAAACCGGCATTCGCACTAGGGACAAACCGGTGTCTCGCATTTTATAAAAGAGATCTGCGCTTAAACGAAGGTTTACCGGCCCAGCATTTCGGCGAGCACTCTTTCGGCGGCGCCCTGCTCGTCCAGGTTCATTTCGATCAGACGGCGCAAATGAGCCATGCTTTCCATATCCATGCCCGTACAATGAAACCCGAGCAGATGGGAGCTTGAGTGGACCAGTGCCACCTGCATGGTGATACGAACGTCGTCCGCCAATGGAATGACTATGGTGCACTGTCTATCGGTGGTGAGA
>CAZING010000267.1:0-2774 GCA_964540505.1 uncultured Cellvibrionaceae bacterium
ATCGACATGCGTGAGCATTATGATTTTTCAGATTCTGTTAAGAATCCTTATGCAAGGAAGCTCAAGAAGCAGGTCACCATCCGGCTGGATGAAGATACCATTGCTTATTTCAAGGAATTGGCTGCTGAAAAGGACCTTCCATATCAGAGCCTCATTAACCTTTATCTCCGTGACTGCGCGCAGTCACGTAAAGACCTCAAGATTGAGTGGCAATAAACTGTTAACAAACGGCTGCTGTCGGACAGGCAAAAGCTCCGGCCAAAAACCGCCAACACTTTTGCCTGCGTCACCTACGAGATGATGGAGGGCCACTGGCCGGCGGTCGCGCGCGGCGACATGAAGGCATCAGACGCAATTCGACAGTGGGCGGTCAAATTGGAGGCGAAGCCGAAGTATGTCGTGTCGTCGACACGAAAGGACCTCCCGTGGGCCAACAGTCAACACATCGCTGGCGACCTTAGCACCGAAGTACAGAAACTCGAGGACGCAACACCGGCTGGTGTACTCCTTTGTAGCAGTAACCTCGCAGCAGAGCTTGATCGGCTGGATGTGATTGATGAGTACAAATTCCACGTCCACCCTAGAATAGCCGGTCATGGACCGACCTTATACTAGGGCGGGCTACCCGTCACGCGACGGCTTGCCCTGGTCTCTGCAAAGCCGCTACGCTACGGTTTCCGCTGTGCACGGCGTTATCGAAAAATTAGCCGTTTTTAGCGTATAGGAAAGTACATGACAGATCACATTCCAGATGATATATCCCCTGAAGGCAGAGATCTGCGGGAATATACCGATGAATTACGACACACACATTCCATTGTGAAAAACAATTTAGATGAATGGGTATTGCTTAAGCACGCGGATGTTGTGTCCGCAGCTGTAGATCACGTTCGTTTTTCCAATGCAGTATCTCGTTATTTGCAGATTCCTAATGGTTTGGACGGCGATGAACATTCGCACTACCGGAAAATTATTGACAAGTATTTAGCTAAAGAAGCCTTGCTACCCTACGTTTCTAGCTTTCAGCATGTGGCTTCTCAACTAATATCAGAATTACAAAAAGGTGAGGTCTTGGATGCGGTAAGCGATATTGGTGCTATTTTCGCCGTACGAGCCCAATGCGTATGGCTGGGCTGGCCAAGGGAGATGGAGTCGAATTTGTTGCAGTGGATGGCCGATAATCACGCAGCTACCCGTTCAAAAAATTATAAACAAATGGCAGAAGTAGCATATCGGTTCGATGAATTAGTCAGAGCTATTATTCGGCCGATACGGATGAATAAAACGATGGAGAACAATAGCGTAACGACTCAGCTATGCAATGACAGTAGCTTGGGGCGTCGACTAACAGAAGAGGAATTGATTTCTATTTTACGTAACTGGACGGGGGGAGACCTTGGATCTATAGCGTTATGTGTTGGTGTTATTGTGCATCGATTAGCACTGAATCCTTATCTCATTGAGCAGTTGAAAATGGCAAGTGATAGCGAAGTAGAAGCATTTATCGACGAAGCGTTACGCATTGATGATCCGTTTGTTTCAAATCGAAGAGTGACAGCCTGCCCTGTACATATTGCCGGAATCACCATCCCCAGTGGAGCCACAGTAAAGTTAAACTGGACCTCTGCTAATCGAGATGAGTCAGTATTCGAGAAAAATAAGTTTAGCCCCGATAAAAATAGAAAGAATAATCTTGTTTACGGGATAGGGAAACATGTTTGCCCAGGTCGTGTTTTAGCAACATGGGAGCTAAGAATTATGCTACAAGCATTATTATCATCAGTGCAAACAATTAAACTAGCCGCCAATCAAAAAGTAGAACGAGAAGTTGCACCTCTAGGAGGGTATCATCGGGTGCCTATTGTGTTTTCATGAATATTCTTGGGTGCTCCGTTTCTCTTGAACGTAAGCTGTTGTCTATGATGCTAAATAAATGTCAGGAGGCAAACGTGAGCGTTGTGTTACGAAAATATCAGACTTTCTCCTCCAGCTTGACGTACTAAAATTGGTTAATCGTCGAACCCATATCAATGGAGGCGAGCGTGCAGAGAACTCCGCCGAACATTCCTGGCACTTGGCGATGGCTTGCTGGGCGTTCTCTGAGATACTCAACGATGATTTCGATGTCTCAAAACTTATTAAGCTGGCGCTAGTGCATGATCTCGGCGAAATTGATGCAGGTGATACATTTCTTTATAGGGTCAATAGATCCAATGCACATGCTGACGAGCGTAGGTGCGTGGAGAAAATTGCATCACATCCCGGTAACTCCATCTCGGATCTCGTGATGCTTTGGGATGAGCAGGAGATTGGCGAGAGCAAAGAAGCAAGACTGCTCAAGGTAATCGATCGGCTACTACCGTTTCTACACAATATTACGAGTGAGGGCCGAGCGTGGCAGGACAATGGCATCCAAAAGAGCCAAGTCCTAAAAATGAATCAGTTTATTGAACAAGAACAACCAGATATACATAAAGGGTTTCTTTCAAAGGTTGACTATGCTGTGGAACAAGGATGGCTAAGAGCCTCCTAACCATCAGTTGCACGTGACCCGCTGCGCAAGGAAAATGCGGGACATCGATTTTCTTGACATTGCAGTCCGAAGAATAGTCATCCTGGCGAGGGAGTATGAGCGATGAAAATGAAAAAATACACATCCATATACTTGGCACTGTGTTTCATGCTGCTATCCAGTGCTTGCGAATTGTCTCAACCCACGGATATTGAAGAGGCGGTGATAGGTACTTGGGTAGTGGCAATACCTGAGACACTAG
>CAZING010000268.1:0-2682 GCA_964540505.1 uncultured Cellvibrionaceae bacterium
GATTCTGGGAGGATTTCGACTTCCTCTCTCGGCTTCGCTTAATGCTTGAGCGCGGCCAACGCATGTCGCCCCGGATATTGTTGCCATCCCCGCATGGAAGCCGGGGCAGAGCGAACCGAGCAGCTCGACTTTGGAACAGCAGTTGCGTGGGGTTGGTCACCGCGCCCAAAGGTCGCGCGGCACATAGAAGCGCACCGCCCCGGTCTGCTAAGGCCACCTATTTCGGGAACTTTTCTATGCAACTGAAGAGTAGGAGATTGCTATGAGTAAATTGGCCAACAAAAACATTGCCGTACTAATGACTGACGGCTTTGAGCAAATCGAATTTACCGACCCCTATCGCGAGCTGCGATCCGCGGGTGCGAAGGTAACCGTTATTTCCCCAAAAGGCGGTGCGATAAAAGCGTGGCAACGAGACAATTGGGGCGAGAACTTTGAGTCGGATTTAGAAGTGGGCGCGGCAAACCCAGAAGATTACGATGCGCTGCTGCTGCCGGGCGGGGTGATGAACCCCGACAATATGCGCGGAAGCGCCGAGTGCGTGGCTTTTATTAAACACTTTATAGAAGCTAAAAAACCTCTGGCAGCGATCTGCCATGCCCCCCAACTGCTAACCGAAACCGGGTTGATTGACGGCATTACCTTAACCTCTTACCCGAGCATTAAAACAGACCTGATCCATGCTGGCGCGCACTGGGTGGATAAAGAGGTGGTGGTTGACCAAGGCATAGTCACCAGTCGGAAACCCGACGACCTTCCCGCATTCAACGCAAAAATGATTGAAGAGTTTTCAGAAGGACGCCACCGCGCCCGTGAAACCGCATAGTAAACCGCGCGAGGTGGCAACCCCTCGCCGGGGGCTCGCAAAATCGTCAAGAAATTGTAATTTAAACATTTTAGTGTGCTATGCAGGACGTTAACTGGCTAAAAGACCCGCGCCCCTGCGTTTGGGTCAAGGCCGGAGAAACTCGGCAATAGTGGGCCTATTCCAATCCGAGCTTTCCCACCGTTGAGCGCCGCGGAAAGTTACCTAACCTCCGGAAGGGTCCACTGGTTCACAACAGTTGGTCGACTTCCTTTCTGCTTGTTCAAAGGATGACGCGCACTGCACGGCAGAACGCTTTATTATTTAATCGCGTGGCCGCCGGTGCGTTACTTGGAAAATTCAAACGATACCTTTTATTCACACAAAAACCAAAAAATATATTATTTTTTAAAAGTAATTATTACGTCCCCATCTTAAGCTATCGATCGGTCGCTAATACTTTCGTCTGGCACGAGTTTCGCGTAATGAATAGCGGAACTTAAAGAAACGTTTAAACCTGCAAAGGGTGCAGCCTTCGAGTGCAGAGCCGTTAACAGGACCGTTGACCCTAAAGTTTGAACGTTCTGGTTTAGACATTACACCGAATGAAGGGAGCGATTATGTTAGGCGAACATATTATTCAGCAGAGCACAATCTTGAGAGGCCAAGGCCGCTACCTGGAAGCTATGGCGTGCATCGAAAAAAACATTGGCTTAATCTCGCAGTTTCTGCACGCGACCGCATGGCAGGAAGCTTGTTATGCTGCCGAAGCTTTGGACGATGCCGAGCGGTGCGCCTATTACCAATCGAGGGTGAGAGCCCTCAACCAAATCAATCCGTTTCACCGCCCGTTGATTGAAACGGCCGTCTGGTACAGAACTGTCTAATCTGACGCGGCGGGCTTCATTCGACTGCGCTCGGTGCGAGCGCAAAGTCGCCGTAGCAAGCCCGCTCAAAGCGCTCGAAGTGCAGGACGGGGCTTTAGTCTTACAAAAGAACGAACTTGTCGTCGGGCGTTCTGAAAAAGCCCTGAAGCGACAGTCGAACACTGAGAGCGGACGACGCCCGATAAAAATGGAACTCTTACCTAGTGGTCGGGCGCACCCTTGTCCCGCTGGGTTTGGCTCGGTGCGAGACCAACTTTCTGCCACAGGCTTTCCCGGTTGAGTCAAGCCGTCAAAGGAATCGCCACGTTTCGACCATTTTTTGTCTACAATAGCGGTAGCTTTTGCCATCGACAAAAAATGGAGTTCAAATATGAGAATCATTGCAGCGGTTTTGGCGCTTCTCGTCTCGGGGTGTGTCACCCACCCAAAACAGCCAAAAGAAGTCGAATCCGGGGTGAGCGCTCGGCAACAAGAGGCAGCCCAGCGCGCGCAAATCGCCGCAAAGCCGGTTGAGCTTGCGCTGAAACGAAAAATAGCGGTAGGCCGCCTTTCAAATGAAACTACATACGGCAGAAGTTTGTTGCGCTCGGGTTCGGATGAGTTCGAGAAAAAAGTAACGGATATGTTTCTGCAGGCGCTGACCAATAGCGGCAACTTCCTTATTTTCGAAAGGCCCGATTTGGCGTTGCTTAACCGAGAGCAAGAGCTCAGCGATGCGCAAATGAACCTGGTCGGTGTGGATACCCTGGTGATCGGTTCATTAACCGAGTTCGGGCGCTCCACGACGGGCGAATCGGGATTTTTATCCTCCTCCAAAAAACAAGAGGCCACCGCAAAAGTCGACCTCAGGCTTGTGGACACGACGACCGGCCAGGTATATGAATCGGTCACCGGCAGCGGCAATTCTTCAACAGAGTCGGCAAGCACGCTTGGCTTCGGTTCGGTGGCGAGCTACGACGGCAGCTTGAACGATCGCGCGATTGGCGCTGC
>CAZING010000269.1:0-2626 GCA_964540505.1 uncultured Cellvibrionaceae bacterium
CTGGTTTTCGCCACGCTGCAGCCGACAAACAACACGCTGCCGACCGGCGGGGTGCACAGACCGATGCACAGGTTCAGGACCATGATGATGCCAAAGTGCAGCGGCGAAATGCCGAGGCTCTCCATTACCGGCAAAAATATCGGGGTAAAGATGAGCACCGCGGGCGTCATATCCATAAAAATTCCGACCAACAGCAATAACACGTTGACCATCAATAAGATGATGTAGGGGTTGTCGGTCATGCCGATCAAACCCGCGCTGATGCTTTGCGGGATGTTTTCGTAACTCAAGATCCAGGACATGGCGGTGGAAGTAGCGATCAGCAACATCACAATTGCGGAGGTCTCGACGGATTTGATCAAAATCATCGGCAGCTCTGGAATTTTCACTTCGCGATAGACAACGCAGGACAGAAAGCCCGCATAAAGCACCGCGATGACGCTCGCTTCGGTCGCTGTGAACACGCCCCCGACTATGCCGCCAATAACTATAACGATCAGCGCCAAACTCGGTAGCGCATCCCAAGTTCTCTTAAGGGCTTCGCGCCCCCGGATTCGCTCGCCCACCGGAAGGCCTTTCTTTTTGGCGTAGATGCCGCATACCGCCATTAGGCTCAATGCCACGAGTATGCCCGGCAAGTAGCCGGCTATGAACAAAGCCGCGATTGAAACGCCGCCGCTTGCCAAAGAATACACAATTAAAATGTTGCTCGGCGGTATAAGAAGTCCCGTGGTGGAGGCGGTGACGGTGATGGCGGCATTAAAGTCTTTATCGTAGCCCTCTTTGTTCATCGCCGGAATCATAAACCCGCCTATGGCGGACGTTGCCGCTACTGCAGAACCCGAGATGGCGCCGAACAGTGTGCAGCTGATGACATTGACAAAGGCCAGCCCTCCGGGCAGAGCGCCTACGACAACTTTAGCAAGATCGATCAACCGCCGGGCGATGCCACCATGGCCCATCAATATTCCGGATAAGATGAAAAACGGAATGGCGAGCAGTGCGAAGCTGTCGAGGCCGCTCGCCATGCGTTGGGCCGCGGTGGTCAATGCCGGCCCGACATCAATAGTGACGAGAAGGGTTAAAACGGTTGTGATGCCTATGCAAAAAGAAATAGGCACACCGATCACAAGCAGTAGTAGAAAACTGAAAAGTAGAACGATGAGTGATATATCCACTTTGGCCTCGCGTGAGTGTTGTTATTTTTTTAAATCGCTTTGCAATAATTTACTGGCGCGTTGATCGAAGGCTCAATCCCCGATCGGGCACTCGCTCGGTTCAAAGCTCGGGTGGATAAAACTGTCTAAGGCGAACCAACAAATCAATCCACCCGAAAGGGGAATGCACATATAGACCAAACCGATGGGTAGGTTGAGCGCGGCCGAGGTTTGGTTCAGCGAGAGCGTCAGCAACATCAGGTTGATGCCGCCGTATACCATCACAGATGCCGAAAATAAAAAGCACAAAACATGAGAGATGCGCGCCAGTATTATGCACTTGCTTTGGTCGACGCTTTGCAGCAATAGGTCGAGGCTTAAGTGCGAGTGTTTCCGGTAGGCGTAGGCGGCACCTAAAAGGCCGATCCACATCAACAGGTAACGCGCCAGCTCTTCGGTATACGAGCTTGGGTTGTTCATCACGTATCGGGTGATTACCTGCCAGGTGACGTCCACCACCATTATCGTCATCAGTACGACCAACGCGCCGGCGAGCGCCCGTTCCAACAATAAAGAGAATTGTTTCATCGTTGTGCTCTCTCGTTATTCGCCTCAAGCCGATTAATTCTCTGCAGGACCTCATAGGCAGGTGTGCCTTCGGTGGCTGCGTGCATACGGTTAACCTTGTCTATAAAAGGCGGTTTGTCGGGGATTATGATTTCCACACCGGCATTTTTAACGAACTCGAGCGCCTCTTCGGTAGCCTGTGCCCAAAGCGCCTTTTGATAAACCACAGATTCGTCTACCGCGGTTTGCAGCCAGCGTTGCTCGTCCGGGGTGAGCCGATCCCACACGTACTGGCTGACCAACAACATATCGGGCACCATGGTGTGTTCGTTTAGTGTGTAGAACTTCGCCACTTCGAAATGCTTGGAAGAGTAGAAGCTCGGCGGGTTGTTTTCGGCACCGTCCACGACCCCTTGTTGCAGCGCGGTATAAAGCTCTCCCCAAGACACAGGGGTGGCGGAACCGCCGAATTCGCGCACCATCTGAATGGCCGTTTGGCTGTTCTGTACGCGGATTTTCATGCCCGCGAGGTCCCCGGGCTTCTCTATGGGTGCGTTCACCGAGTAAAAGCTTCGGCTGCCGGCGTCGTAATAGGCCAAGCCCCGCAGGCGCACGCTTTCACCGGCCAGCAGCAGGTCTTTGCCGATTTGGCTGTCGAGCACCTGCCAGAAATGTTCGTGACTTTTGAAGACGTAAGGCAAGCTGAAGATTTTCATCGCGGGGACAAAGCCTTCCATCGGGCTGGTCGAGACCTTGGTCATCGCCAAACTGCCGATTTGCAAAAGCTCCATCAGTTCGCGCTCGCCCCCGAGTTGTCCGCCGGAGTACACATCGACGCGCATCTTGCCGTTTGAGTGTAGGGCGACACGTTCGGCCATATAGACGATAGCTTTGTGAACGGG
>CAZING010000270.1:0-2596 GCA_964540505.1 uncultured Cellvibrionaceae bacterium
AAAATCGCAAGTGTCGCGCGGCTTTAACCCCAACGGCCAGTTGGTTGTTGAAGAACTGTTGTGCCAGGTATCGCCGAAGTCAGATTTGGCTCGCTGCATCACTCGAGGGTAAGACCCCGGGTCTTCGCGGCGCCCGGTAAGCGGGGCGTCAAGCATGCGCTCGCAAACTCAGCCCTGCCTCTGATAGTTTAATAATGCGCTGCGCGACCGGCCAAATTGGGTCGCCGGGCGCTGTCGTGACCGAATTCAAACCCTCGCGCCTTGGCTATTTAGAGCTGCTTCATTTGTATTGGCAAACGGGTAGGTCTATCGTTAGACTAGTTGACCGGGTTGGGTGTGCGCCACCGAATGCTCCGTTGATTAAATCGATTATTTTTTTATATATCTAATAAAAACAAAAACATACACGGTTTTCTTGAGGTAAATAATGAAAGGTTTAGGCGGTCCACGTAATGGCATTCTCTCCCTGACAATCCGCGATAAAGCCGTGCTTTACGCCGCTTACATGCCATTTATTCAACACGGTGGTCTGTTTATCCCAACGAACAAATCCTACAACCTGGGCGACGAAGTTTTTATGTTGTTGAACCTTATGGATGAGCCCGAAAAAATTCCCGTCGCCGGCAAAGTGGTATGGATCACGCCGAAAGGCGCCCAAGGCAACAGAGCCGCCGGTATCGGCGTTCAATTTAGCGGCGAAGACGACACAGCTTCCAATAAAATCGAAACCTATCTCGCTGGGTCTTTGGAATCCGACCGACCCACTCACACCATGTGAGCAAGTTTGACCAAACCTATGTTGATTGACTCCCATTGCCACTTAGACCGGTTAAAGTTGGACCAGTGCGGCGGCAGCGTTACCGCCGCGATCTCGGCCGCTAGAGACAATGGCATTAGCCATATGCTCTGCGTTTGCATTAGCAAAGCCAACCGGGAAGCGGTGGTGCAAATCGCCGAAGACCACGAGGGCGTGTTCGCGTCCGTGGGAGTTCATCCCTCGGATGCCCATGAGAATAACGTAGCCGCACAAGAGCTACGCAGTTGGGCCGAGCACCGAAAAGTCGTGGCGGTCGGTGAGACCGGTTTGGATTACTACTACACGAGTGACACCAAAGAAGCCCAACAGACGAGTTTTGCCACCCACCTTGAGGTAGGGGGGGAGCTCGGCCTGCCTGTGATCGTACACACTCGGGATGCTCGAGAAGATACGCTCACTCTGATAAGAAATCACGGGAACCCGGATTCGGCCGGCGTGTTGCATTGTTTTACCGAGTCCTGGGAAATGGCCGAGGCGGCGCTTGATCTGGGGTACTACATTTCGTTTTCGGGCATAGTGACCTTTAAAAACGCGCAAGAGCTTAAAGATGTGGCGCGCAGAGTGCCTGCCGATCGTTTGCTCGTCGAGACCGACTCCCCCTATCTTGCCCCCATACCGTATCGAGGCAAGTCCAACCAGCCAAAATACGTGAAAGCTGTGGCTGAATACGTCGCGGAGCTACGCGGCGAAACCCTGGCAGAGCTCGCTCAATACACCTCGGAAAACTTCTTTCGTCTTTTTAACCGAGCCAAATAGCACATCGCTCTTAACCGGCTCCGATAGCCTCAGCCGTCGGGTTCACCGCCATTGCGTTCACGGTTTTAGCACTGCCAATTTTTGAGGAAATTTTATGCATCAGCAATTGCTGACCATGCTCAGCCTTCAGGACTCCATGAACAGTAAGGTCCATCCTGAGTGGCGGGCTCAGCATTTTGAGTGGTACAGGGCGATATGGATTGAATCGGCCGAGTTGATGGACCACTTCGGTTGGAAGTGGTGGAAGAAGCAGGAGATCGATCGGGATCAGGTGATCTTAGAGCTTATCGATATCTGGCATTTCGGTTTAAGCGATTTGCTGCAAAAAGAGGCGTCCCATGCACGCATAGCGCAAGAGCTGGGCGGCGCTTTGCGCGCTTCGCCAGCGCCGGCGGACTTTTTAGAGGATGTCGAGCGCTTCTCTCGGCAAGTGCTTGTCACCCAAGCGTTTGACCCGGTGGGTTTCGTTCGCATGATGGCGGGGGCCGGACTCAGTTTTACCCAGCTTTTTAAGGCTTATGTGGGCAAAAATGTGCTGAATATATTTCGGCAAGACCACGGCTATAAGGCGGGCTCTTACATTAAAATCTGGGCGCAGCGCGAGGATAACGAGCATCTTGTTGAAGTATTGGAGAGCGCGGATGTAGACAGCCCTTCGTTTAAAGACGAAGTGTACGCGGGGCTGAAGCAACGCTACCCAGTTGCCCTATAGCGAAAACGGCGACGCCCCGGTGTATCGACCGATAATGACTTTTCCGGTCAGATCTCTATAATGGCGCGCAATGCGTGAGACGCTGGTATCAAATGGCGTAACCTTTGCGGTTATCAACGCCCGTTTCAGTCTAAAACTTGAACGAAATTTAAGCTGAATTCATCTTACCTCGCGGCTGTCCAATAGACCCTGTTCTTGGGGTCGAGGCTAAGTGACTGAAAACCGCAGTATCAGCGCACGAAAGAGGGTAGCCAAGAAGGCGTCTTTGATAACCCTTACTAGGCATCGGCGGTTTCTTTTAGGGCGATACC
>CAZING010000271.1:0-2520 GCA_964540505.1 uncultured Cellvibrionaceae bacterium
GTAGGTTAAATCCTGGGCTATTTCAGCCGCTTCGTCCTCGTGAAGGCGATGTTCGGCGGTCAACTGTGCAAGCCAAGCGCAGTCCATACGCCGCGCGACGTCATGGCGTGCGGGAATGGATAAAAACGCGCGGGTATCATCGTTAAAGCCGACGGTGTTATAAAACCCGGCGGTCTCGGTGACCTGCTCGCGAAAACGTCGCATGCCCTCGGGGCTGTCGTGGAACCACCAAGGGGGGCCAAGCTTAAGCGACGGGTAGTGCCCGGCCAGAGGGGCCAGCTCTCGACTGTAGACGGTTTCGTCGAGCGTGAACAAAATAATGGAAAGTCGCGGATCGTTGCCGTGTTTATCAAGGAGCGGCTTCAAGTGTTTAACGTATTCCGTTTGCAGCGGAATATCCGCGCCTTTGTCGCGGCCCCAGCGTGCGAACAGGTCGGAATTGTGGTTTCGGAAGGACCCTGGGTGAATCTGTAACACGAGGCCGTCTTCGATGCTCATTCCGGCCATTTCCGTCAAAATCTGGCCGCGAAATGTCTCGGCTTCGTCCGGGGTGCAGCGACCCTCCAGAGCTTTTCGAAACAGCGCTTCGGCCTCGCGTATGCCGAGGTCGGCGGTTCTCGCGGTTGGGTGGCCGTGGTCTGTCGAGGTGGCGCCCATGGCCGCGAAGTATTCCCGGCGCTGGCGCAAGGCGTTGAGATAGCCTTGCCAGTGGTCGGTGTCTTCTCGGGTCAGTTCGCCCAGTTTTTGTACGTTGCGATGAAAGCCTTCGAATTCGGGGTCCACCACCGGGTCTGGTCGAAACGCGGTAATGACGTTGCCGTGCCAGTCGCTGTCGCGAATTTTTTTATGATGACGCAGGTCATCAAGGGGGGATTCCGTGGTCGCGAGACATTCGATGTTGAAGCGCTCGAACAACGCGCGAGGGCGAAACGCCTCGGTGTTCAAAGATTCGGTGATGCTGTCGAAATACGCATCCGCGGTGTCGGCATCGAGCGAAAACGCAAGCCCGAACACCTCACTGAAAACGTAATCGAGCCACATTCGTGAAGGCGTGCCCCGAAACAAATAATAGCGCTCGGCGAACAGCCGCCAAATGGCGCGAGCGTCGGTCTCAACCGGGCTGCCATCCACTGTGGGTATCCCCAAAGATTCAAGCGAAATGCCCTGACTGTAAAGCATTCGAAACACGTAATGATCGGGCTTGATTAAAAGTTCCGTGGCGTTGCCAAAGGGTGCGTTTTCGGCGAACCAACTTGGGTCCGTGTGACCGTGAGGGCTTATGATCGGCAAATCGGCGATTTGGGTGTAAAGTCTTCGGGCAATTGCGCGCTGCGTCGGGTCGGACGAGAACAGGCGGTCGGGGTTCAGTTCGAGTGGGCGTTTATGCGTTTTCATGCGTTAGTATTATGTTTCTATGCAGGGCAAAAAACCAGAGGCAAAAGAAGGCCGGGACGCTCTCTGGGGAGGAGCGCCCCGGCTATTTGTGTAACCCACCTAAACTGGGTGTCAGCGAATAGGTAAGGCCAATTCATAGTTTCAGATCTGTTAATCGAAGTCAATGGTCAGGCAGAATTTTATTGTCGTCATCATTAAAAGCGTCGGTGTTTGTGCGTTATTATTGTATAAGGTGTTGGGCGTGGACGCTCTGATCTCTGACGTCAGTTCATAATTGGTAAGACCAAAAAAAGCGCTTCTAACGTGACTCTACAAGCACCACAATGACACAAAAAGGCAGGTGACATGACCGAGATTTTGACCCTGGGCGAGGTGATGATTGAGCTTGCCGAGATAAAGGGCGAGGGTAGGGCTATAAGAACCTTGGGGTTCGCTGGCGACACCTTTAATACCGCGATTTATCTCGCCAGGCTCGGCGTGGATGTTGGCTATAAAACCCGCTTGGGAGACGACGATTACAGCGCCCAAATACTGGCACTTATGAACGCAGAGGCGGTGGATGGGACTTTGGTCGAGCAGGTGCCGGGGCGCGTCCCCGGTCTTTACATGATCGCCAATAACGAGGCCGGCGAGCGCCATTTCCACTATTGGCGAGGCGAGTCCCCGGCGCGGGAAATGCTTGGCGCAGATGAACAGGCACAGCGCCTTAAGCGGGCCCTGTCGCAATGCGGCTGGCTGTATTTCAGCGGTATCACCCTCGGTATTATCTCGGCGTCGGCACGCGAGCGGCTGTTTCGAATACTGGCCGACTTCCGGGCCAGAGGCGGTCGTGTGGCGTTTGACAGCAATTACCGACCCCGGCTGTGGCAAAGTCTTCGCCAAGTGCGAGAGGCGATGGCGAGCGCGCTGTCGTTGACCGATCTGGCGTTGCTGACCGATGAAGACGAACAGGCGCTTTGGGGTGACCGCGAGGCGGCAGGCATCGTTTCGCGATGCGCCGGTGCCGGCGTTGGTGAGGTGGTGGTGAAGCGGGGGCTTAAACCCGTGCTAGTGGCGTTTGATCTTACAACTGAGAAAAGCCAGTATCGCGAGCGGCTGGAGCTGCCGGTTGCGCCCGTGGCCGAG